>JAZNBZ010000001.1:0-4392 GCA_045587285.1 Candidatus Flemingiibacterium sp.
CTCTCCGTTAATATAACGAAGCTCATACGCATTTCCACTGATAGAGTAGCTTGGCTTTTGCTTGTCGCGAAGCTCACCTGCGAGCCTTTCCTCCATCTTGAGCGCACCGCCAACAAGTGCGTGGTATGCGTGCGACGGGGATAGGATTTTCAGCACGTTCTCATAAGCCGCTCTGCCTTCTTCGGGACGGTTGTTTCTGAAATAATGGTATCCGAGCCAAAACCATTCACGACCGAGCGCACGCACAAAGCCTGCCTTCTCAAGCATAGGTATCTGTTTTTCTCTGATGAAGTCTATTTTCGCTCCGCCGTACACCTGCGAGTCCTCACGGGTGACGATAAATTCCATCACTTCATCGTTTTTGCCGGCTATTGCGGCTTCCTTTATCCTCGCGAACAGCGCGTCGCTTTTATCACCGGGAAGCCACCACCAACCGCGCATAAGCACGTCTGCGAGTGCGCGGTATTTGTCAGTGCACTCGGGTAAGTCCTCAACCTCTTTAAGCACGTCCTTGTAGACCACCTCAAAGCCGTTCTTGTCGCTTTTTATCTGCCACAGCTTTAGTTCCTCAACCTTTTTCATTACGCGCTGTACGAGTGTGTCTGTATATTTTTCGTTCATAGCGCAAAGCTCCTTTCGTATCTTACGTCTGCCATCGTGAAGCTGTGACTTGACCGTGCCGACGGAAATGCGCATTTTGTCCGCAATTTCGGCTATGGACAGTCCCTCAAAATAGTGTAGACGAATAATCGTCCCCACCTTTTCGGGCAGCTTTCCGATGCTTTTGTGAAGTTCGTCTTTTTCCTCGGATAATGTATAAAGCTCTGCAGGATTTTGTCTTGGGTCCTCGGCAATATTCTGATTTTCAACCAAATCAAAATCGATAAAGCTTCGATAGCGTGTGATCATGTTAATAGCACAGTTTTTCGCTATCCTACAAACCCATGCACCGTATTTGTCGGGTTGCTTTAAGGTGTCAAGCTTCATCCAAGCCGTTACGAATGCATCCTGTGCCGCGTCCTCTGCCATAAAGCGGCTGTGTGTTATCTGCGCCGCCGACGCGATTACCGCGTTTTGGTAGCGCACGACAAGGGCTTCGTATGCGTTTTGCTCGCCTGCAAGTGTCAGCATTACGAGGGTTTCGTCATTGTGATATGTATATTGCAATATTTTTCTCCTTTTTGTGGTTATGAAAATTTTCATTTTTAAGCGCTCACCTTATAGACACAAATGAGGCAAAAAGGTTGGGGCACGGGAAAATATTTTTTAGCCCCCCACACATATTATATCAAAAAATTACGATGCGTTCAATCTTTTGTGCCACCACAAACAAAATACACGTATTTTTATAAAACCACTTGTATTTACCGCTGAAATATGATATACTATACGTAGACAAAAGCACGAACAATTTGCAGATTACTTCCTGCCCTGTGCGTGATGAACAAGTTTTAAAAACCCACAAAAGAAATAAATGGAGTCCGGACTTCGCCTTGTGGGAATGCAGACCTCCCGACCACTCCTGATTTGTGAGATAATGCTCTGCACGAGTGACTCGGACGTTGGGAGCACAAAGCAGGTGAGAGGACACCAGCCTTGCACATGCAGGGTTTTCTTTACTTGTTACACACGGCAAGGCGGGGGTTTTTGTTATAAGGATAATTGGTGGATTTTTCCGCTTTTACATATCGGAGGGACTATGAAAACAAAAAATCCTTCAAAAAAGAATGATATTGTCGAGCTTACCGTGACAGATATCAACAACCTCGGCTGTGGTGTCGGACGCGTCGGCGGCGTGGTAACGTTCGTTTCGGGCGCTGCTACGGGCGACGAGCTCGTCGTGCGCATAATCAAGGTCGCGTCCGACTACAACGTAGGCAAGATCGAGAAGATAATCAAGGCGTCGCCGTATCGCACGGATCCCGAATGCTCGGCGGCGAAGCGTTGCGGCGGCTGTGTCTACCGTTACGTAACGTACGAGCACGAGCTTACACTAAAGCGCGGACGAGTTATTGCCGCGATGAAGAAGGCAGGACTGTCGGTAGACGTCGGCGAGGTGCTTCACACGTGCGTGCTCGACGGATACCGCAATAAGGCTCAGTATCCCATCGGTACGGTGCGATTTGGAAAGGGAAGCGGTGCCGTATATAAAACCGCTATCGGCTTTTATGCTGAGAAGTCGCACGACATAATCCCGTGCGTTGCCGAGGACGGCTCGTGTAAGCTTCAGCCGCAGGTATTCGGTGATATCGCGGACTTCGTACGCGTGTGGATGGACGAAAACAGGCTCTCCGCGTACGATGAGGAGAGCGGTAAGGGCGTGATGCGCCACTTGTACCTGCGCCGTTCGGAAATGACGGGTGAGGTTATGGTATGCTTCGTCGTAAACGAGAGAAGCGGCAAGATTGAAGCGCTGACAAAGGCTTTGTGCGAGCGTTTCTCGGAGATTGCAAGCGTTTGGGAGAATATTAACTCAAGAAACACAAATGTTGTGCTCGGGCGCGAATATCGCTTGCTGTACGGCAAGGAAAAAATTACGGACAAGCTGTGCGGCCGTACGTTTGAAATATCGCCGCAGTCATTCTGGCAGGTTAACCGTGAGGGCGCCGAGATGCTTTATAACAAAGCTGCACAGCTTGCGAGCATCAAGGCAGGCGAGCGCGTGCTTGACCTATTCTGCGGCATCGGTACGGTCGGAATGTCGGTGTGCACGCCTGACGTAAAGCTTTACGGCATTGAGATAGTCCCCGAGGCGGTGGAGAACGCGAAGCGTAACGCGGCGCTCAACGGCTTTGATGACGCGGAGTTTGTCTGCGCTGACGCGGCAGATCCCGCGGATTTCGATAAGCATTTGACGCGTATCGCCGAGGGGGGACTTGACGCGGTGATACTCGATCCGCCAAGAAAGGGCTGTTCGCCCGAGCTGCTCGACAAGCTGAAGGCAATCGCGCCGAAGCGCATCGTGTATATCTCTTGCAATCCCGACACGTTGGCACGTGACATCGCGTTAATGAGCGACACGTACAAGTGCGACTCGGTCACGCCCGTTGATATGTTCCCGCGTACAGGGCATTGTGAGGGCGTGTGTTTGCTCCAAAGGGTGACGATATGAAAAAATACAAAGAAATAACGCTGCTCAGCGCATTTTTGTGCCTCGCGGTGATTATGATACACATTACGGCAACGCCTGCGACGGCACTCGAGTGGGGAAGCGTGCCGCACGTATTTATCTTCGCCCTAAACCGCGGACTTTCCTTCGCCGTGCCGGGATTTATATTTTTAAGCGGCTTTAAGCTTTATTCAAAGTACGGGCAGAAAAAGATGAGCCTTGGCGAGTTCTTTCGCGGACGCCTTCTTAAAATAGCAGTGCCGTATCTCATCGCTCTTGCGGCGTATTTTGCGTGTATGCGTGCGGTGGGATGGGCGACGTTTGCGAAGATACCCGAGTACGTTTTCCTCGGCACGCTCGCCGCGCATTTTTACTACATCGTAATAGCCGTACAGCTTTATATCCTTTTCCCGATATTAAAGTGTATTTTCGACCGTTTCCCAATACCTCTGACGGTGATCGCGCTTGCTTCTACGGTCGTATTTAATCAGCTCGTAATTTTTCCGTATTCAGACAGATTTTTCGGAACGTATATCTTTTATTTCGTCCTTGGAATGTGCTACTCGCGCTACAAGCCGCACTTAAAGTCAAAGGCGCTTGGCGCGATCTTCACCGCGCTCACACTCCTTGTCGGCGGGGTACATTTTACCACGCTCTATCTTGCACTCTGGAAGGTGGAGTATTATAAATATTACGGCGCTGTGAGCGTTCTGTATTTTACACTCGCTATCGCCGCGCTTATGAGTATTGCCGCGTGGGTGACCGATAAGTGGGACGCAGTCTACAAATGTGCACGAGTGCTCGACGCAGCGTCGTACGAGATATATCTCTATCACCTGCTGCTCGTCATATTCGTCGAGCGTTTTATTACACCGCGCCTTGCGCTCACGCCGCGCTGGCAGTTCGTCGTGTCGTTTGCTCTATTGTACGGAGCTGCGGCAGCATACGCCATAATCAAGCACAAACTCTTAAAACGCAAAAAAACCGCCGTGTAGGCGGTTTTTTTATTTACGATTTTCACGCTACCATTCGCAAACGAACTTGCCGTCCTTTTCGACGACTCTTACACCAAACGGCTCGGAGATATCGTTAAGACGCTGCATAAAGTAGGTATCCTCTGCGATGCGGGGAAGACCGATCTCGCTCTTGTTGCCGTCCATAGAGGACATTATCGGCAGAAGCTCGATTTTCGTAAGCTTGCCGTTTTCGGTTTCCCAATAGGGAATTACAGTTTCAAACATCTTCTTGTCCTCCATAAGACCTACGGTAAAGTCCTTGGAGCG
>JAZNBZ010000002.1:0-3128 GCA_045587285.1 Candidatus Flemingiibacterium sp.
AGCGACTGCGGAGTTATCTTCTTGAAATATCCATCACGAGTGAGATATACGCGCACGTTGTAGTTTTCAACCTCGCTCTCGGGCTCGTAAACCTCGATCTCGTCGGGGTAGATAAGCTGAGTTTTTCTCGGCATACCGTACTTTTTCTTGACCTCACGAAGCTCGTTTGCGATATGCTCGCGAACCTTGATATCGTCGCCGATCTTCGCTTCGAGCTCTGCGATCTCCGCCTGAAGCGATTCAATCTCCTTAATACGGTTGATGATATACTCGCGATTTAAGTAACGCAGCTTTATCTCCGCGATATATTCAGCCTGAATTTCGTCGATGTCGAAGCCCTCCATTAAGTTGGGAACAACGTCGGCGTCCTTTTCGGTTTCGCGTACTATCTTTATCGCCTTGTCAATGTCAAGCAAAATCTTTCCAAGACCGAGCAGGAGATGAAGCTTGTCTTTTTTCTTTTTAAGCTCGAACGAAAGCTCGCGGCGCACGCAGGTCATACGGAATTTTATCCATTCCTTGAGTATATCTATAACGCCGAGCTGACGCGGTGTGCCGTCGATGAGCACGTTGAAGTTGCAATTGAAGTTGTCCTCAAGAGTCGTCATCTTGAAAAGCTTGGTCATAAGCTTGTCAGGATCGACACCGCGGCGAAGGTCGATAGTCAGCTTGAAGCCCGACAGGTCAATCTCATCTCGGAAATCGGTGATCTCCTTGAGCTTGCCCTCCTTTACGAGGTCGGTAATGCGGTTCATTATAAGCTCGATCGACGTCGAGTACGGAATCTGCGTGATATCGATGCAGTTGTCCTTTTTATCGTAGCTGTAACGCGAGCGAAGCGTGACAGCGCCGCGTCCCGTCAGCATAACCTCGCGCATCTTGTCGCGGTCGTAGATAAGGTACGCGCCGCCCGGAAAATCGGGGGCTTTGATTATATCGAGCATCTTATCAACGGGAGTTTCGGGGCGGCGAAGAAGCTGTATAGCACCGTCGCACACCTCGGAGAGGTTAAACGAGCAGATATTACTCGTCATACCGACGGCTATACCGAGGTTGGGCGTTACGAGCACGTTCGGGAAGGTCGTCGGGAGTAGCTCCGGCTCCTTCATCGTAGCGTCGTAGTTGTCGACCATATCAACGGCGTCCTTGTCGATACCGCGGAAAAGCTCGGCGCAGAAGGGGTCAAGCTTTACCTCCGTATAACGCGATGCGGCGTACGCCATATCGCGGCTGTACTGCTTGCCGAACGAGCCCTTGGAGTCAACGAACGGGTGAAGCAGCGCCTCGTGTCCCTTCGTCAGACGCACCATAGTTTCGTATATCGCCGCGTCACCGTGAGGGTTAAGCTTCATCGTCTGACCGACGACGTTAGCACTCTTGGTGCGCGCGCCCGTCAAAAGCCCCATTTTATACATCGTATAAAGAAGCTTACGGTGAGAGGGCTTCAGACCGTCTATCTCGGGAATAGCGCGGTCGCGTATGACGTACATTGCGTACGGCATAAAGTTTGTGCGTATGGTATCGGTTATCGCCTGATCGGTTATTTCTGCGGTTATACCGCTTGTGGTGCGCTCGACGTCTTTCGTTTTACGTGCCATTTTCTTCTCCGTTTCATAGGTGATTTATTTTAAAGAGTAACTATGCTATGTCCTGCCGCCTTTATCATACGGTTATAGAGTGCAAGACCGATTCCCTTTTTGTCGGGCAGCCTTGCGAAAAATACGTCGCAGCCGTACGCGTCCACCTCGCGAAGCCTTGCGAAAAGGCTGTGTGCCTCCGCCTTTAGCGTATGCTCGCCGAGCGACACGAGAGTTGCGTCAACGTGGGAAAATTTAAGTAATTCGTCCTCGAAAAGCAGAACGCCGACCTTCTGCTCCTTTGACGCCGATGCTACGTAATCGCGCATCGCCGAGGTACTTCCGTCAAGGAGCACCACCTGCGTGTTCGGGGCGTAGTGACGGTATTTCATACCCGGTGCGAGCGGTCGTTCACCGTCGGCAAGCTTGCCGACTATCGCCTTGTCAAGCTCTACGTCGCCGATAAGCGAAAGCATCTCAAGCGTTACGCCGCCGGGACGAAGCAAGGTCATTTTGCCGTCGTCTATCTTAACGATGGTTGACTCAACGCCGATATCACATTCGCCGCCGCAGATTATCATATCCGCTCTGCCGTCCATATCCTCGATAACGTGCTCGGGCTGTGTCGGGCTCGGCTTGCCCGATAAATTCGCGCTCGGTGCGGCAACGGGTACGCCTGCCGCCGCAATGAGACGGCGTGCCCACTCGTTTTCGGGAACGCGCACGGCGACGGTGTCGAGTCCGCCCGTAACCGTGTCGGGTACGCAGTCGCGCTTTTTCATCACGACCGTGATAGGCCCCGGCATAAACGCCGCCGCAAGACGATAGAAAAGCTCGCTCGTGTAGCAATACTTCTCCGCGTCCTCGACGCACGAGAGGTGGATTATAAGCGGATTGTCGGACGGTCTGCCCTTCGCCGCGTATATTTTCGCCGCCGCCGTAGAGTCGAGCGCATTCGCGCCAAGACCGTAAACCGTTTCCGTCGGGAACGCGACGAGTCCGCCCGAGCGAAGTATCCTGCCGCCGTCGGCAAATATTCGATTGTTAGCCGCACCGTCGGCGGTGAGATACAAAATTTTGGTGTTCATATTTTACCTTTAGCTGTTTGCAAGCTTTGCCGCCGTGTCAGCGGTGGCAAGCGCCGTAAGCATTTCGTCTATGTTGCCGTTGAGGAAGTCCTCAAGCGAATGGAGCGTAAGCCCGATGCGGTGATCGGTGATACGGCTCTGGGGGTAGTTGTACGTGCGGATACGCTCGCTTCGATCTCCCGTACCGACCTGACTTTTACGCTCGGACGCGATCTTCGCGTCCTGCTCCGCCTGCTTCATATCGTAAAGACGGGTACGCAAAAGCTTCATCGCCTTGTCGCGGTTCTTGAACTGCGAGCGCTCGTCCTGACATTCGATAACGATGCCCGTGGGCTTGTGAAGCAGTCGTATTGCAGACTCGGTCTTATTGACGTGCTGACCGCCCGCACCGCTTGATTTTATGGTTTCGATCTCAAGATCGGATTGGTTTATCTCAATCTCAACGTCCTCTGCCTCGGGAAGC
>JAZNBZ010000003.1:0-2585 GCA_045587285.1 Candidatus Flemingiibacterium sp.
CCTTGCGTGCTTTTGTTCTTGTTCGGTATAGGAAGGGACTTGAAGGGTGCGTGTAAAAAAACAGTCCGGTGGACTGTTTTTCCGCACCACAGCTCTGCCCGCAGGCAGGCAAGTCCCACTGCCGGCACCAATAAAAGCACGCACGGGCTTGTCCCTTGCGTGCTTTTGTTTTTTGCTTGATATGTGGGGGTAAGAAGCCTCACTTCAAGAATGCGTTAGCCTTTGCCGCGTCCTCGCGAAGCGCCATAAGCTCACCGCGCATTTTCACGTTGTCCGCCTCGGCTATATGCGCACGCTTGTTTGCAACATCGGCGGCGTGATGCGCCTTTTCGTACGCACTCTTTTCACCAAGATAAACGGGTGCTTCGTGGTCGATGGCAAAATTGCCGTAATCGTCGTAGTACCAGCCCGTTTTTTCGTAAACCGTCGCAGGATCCTCGCCGCGGTTGAGCATACCGACAGCCTCGGAGCGCATCCGCGTTTCCATAGGTGTAAGCGCCTTCGTGCTTCCCGCCCCGTCGGAGAAGGAGAAACGAGGGTCGGGGTTGCTGTCATCGTAACGCTTCGAAATAGGTATAAGCTCACCTTCATCATCATAGGTAATCGTTGTGCTCTTGACACTATTGGTTGCATCTTTATAAACTGTACCATTGATTCCGTTATCACTCGCATATCCCATATCTGCGCTCTTGCTCTTGAGCATTCGAAGTGCTGCGCTTTCTTTATTGGAAGTAACGAACTCAAAATATTTTTTGTCATTTTTCGCATCGGTTGTTCTAACAGTATCTGCCGTCTCTTCTCTCTTCATCTCAATTTGCCGAGGAGAAAGCAACCCATCGGGGAAATATTCTATTATGTCTTTACTATTGACAAACGGAATAACCTGTGCTATACTGATATTGACCAGGCGAGGAGTATGGCTTCGTTCAATCGGAGCGGTGCTTTGATGACCTTGGTCTTTTTTTGTTCCCGCCTCCTCTATTAAACCAATTTCTGCCATATCGATCGCTTCTTGGTCTATTACAACATAAAAGGTCACATTTCCGCTCTTATCGTGTTTAAGACCGAATCTTACCGGAATAAAATAGTTATCTTCTATGTACCCGCCAAACAAATTCTCAAAATAAGCAGTGTTATCATCGTAATAGTAGCGGTTTTTATGACATTCAATTCCTATTGATTTTTCTGCAGCTTCTTTAAGAATGGGGATTAGCCTCGATATTCTGATTGGATCAATGTCTTTAGAAGCAGTTTCCTTCAGCGTACCCTTCGATACTTGCGTCACGATTTCAACATCTTTTATGTATATGTCGTGTTCGAGGACATCAAACTCATTGCCGATTTTTTTCAAAGCAGTTTTTATAAGTGGTATAGATTTGCTTTTTAGGTCATCGTAGTTTTCGGCGATTTTTGCTTCTGCCTGCCCCTCGTATATCGGCGCAGCGATAACCTTGTTTTTTAAGATTTCAGTTCTCTCGGCGTCTGTCGTATCGACTGAAATTTTTTTATTTGCTCGAGATCCCACAAAACTAAATCCGCCCTTGCTCTTGCTGCCTTGCTTTTTCGCTTCGAGCAGAGCCTTGCCGAACATATCGCGCATATCCTCGATACGGCGGAGCATAAGCTTCGCCTCGCGGATACTTGCATCGTAGTTCTCGCCCTGCACACGGCGCTTTACCATATCCGCAATATCCTCGCCCATACGCACCGCAGTGCGCTTCAGCGTATACCACATACGCGAAGCCGCAGTGCGGTTTTCTTTTGCAAAGCGCGTGATATCCGCCTGCGTAAACAAAAGCTCGCCCTCGCCCTTGTCGCCAAAGAACGACGCCATAGTACGCGCCGCCACGTCAAATTCCGCCTTGGCGTCAGTGTAGGGCTTCTTCGTGTGCTCCTTGTAACGCGCCTTGCACTTCTCGTGGTTTTCGGTAACGAGCGTGTATCGCTGTCCCTGTGGGAATTTTGCTGAAAAATTTCGCAATCTTACAAAACGTATTGATTTTCTCGTTTTACAATGCTATAATAAAGTGAGTTGTATTTACATAACACAACGACAGTTGATATTTCAAGAAAGGCAAATATATGCAGTACCGTATCGAACACGACTCTATGGGCGAGATGAAGGTGCCCGCCGACAAGCTTTGGGCGGCGCAGACACAACGCAGCCGCGAAAACTTCAACATAGGTGTCGGCATCGAAACTATGCCGCGCGAGATAATACACGCATTCGGCATACTCAAAAAGGCGGCGGCACTCGCTAATCACGAGTTAAAGCCGGAAAAAATGACTAAAGAAAAGCTCGACGCGATAAGCGCAGCGTGTGATGAGGTCATCGAGGGTAAGCTCTGGGAGCACTTCCCTCTCGTCGTGTGGCAGACGGGCTCGGGCACACAGTCCAATATGAACGCGAACGAGGTCATCAGAAACCGTGCCAATCAGATTGCAGGACGCGAGCTCACTCACCCGAACGACGACGTAAATATGAGCCAATCCTCAAACGATACCTTCCCTACCGCGATGCACATCTCGGCGGTGATCGCTATCGAGGACAAGCTCATCCCCGCGATAGAGCAGCTTATCGCAAC
>JAZNBZ010000004.1:0-4151 GCA_045587285.1 Candidatus Flemingiibacterium sp.
CTCTGAAGTGCGATTCTCTTTACCTTCTTATTAAGCTCGAAGCGATAGCTTCTGGGCTTCGGACCGAGGGCGATACCGCCGTGAGTCCACTGAGGAGAACGGGTGGAACCCTGTCTTGCGTGACCGGTACCCTTCTGCTTCCAGGGCTTCTTGCCGCCGCCGGAAACCTCGGAACGAGTCTTGGTGGACTGAGTACCCTGTCTCTGATTAGCGAGGTAGGATTTAACAGCGAGGTGGAGAACCGCACCGTTTACCTCTGCACCGAATACAGCATCGGATAAGCTGATCTCGCCAACTTCCTTACCTGCCATATCCAAAACTTTCATGTTAGGCATAGTGATGTTTCCTCCTTCCGCTTATGCTTTTACAGAGTCGCGGAGGAATACGATGTTACCGCGAGAACCGGGAACTGCGCCCTTAACTGCGATAATATTCTTTTCCGCGTCGATCTTAACTACTTCGAGGTTCAGAACGGTGGACGTTACGTTACCGTACTGACCAGGCATGTGCTTGTTCTTAAAGATTCTGGAAGGTGTGGAGTTCATACCTACAGAACCGATGTGACGGTGAACAGGACCGTTACCGTGAGTCATACGCATCTGATGCTGACCCCATCTCTTAACTACGCCCGAATAACCGTGGCCCTTGGATGTACCGGTTACATCGACCTTCTCGCCTGCGGCGAAGGTATCGACGGTAATCGCGTCGCCAACGTTCATCGAAGCTGCGTTTTCAAGACGGAACTCCTTGAGATGCTTCTTGTTTTCAACGCCTGCCTTCTTAAAGTGGCCGATTTCAGCCTTGGTCAGGTGCTTTTCCTTGACTCCACCGAAGCCGAGCTGAACAGCGTCATAGCCGTCGTTCTCTGCGGTCTTCTTCTGAACGACTACGCAGGGACCTGCTTCGATTACGGTTACCGGAATTACGTTTCCGATTTCGTCGAAGATCTGAGTCATACCGATCTTCTTGCCGATGATGGCTTTCTTCATGATGTTTTCCTCCTAAGATTATTGGTTGACGTTTTGGATTTTCGCTCTCGCGATACGCCAACGTGACCTTTGGTTTGTCCTTTCGGACGGTGCCGTATGGGATTAGAGCTTGATCTCTATCTCAACGCCGGCGGGTAACTCAAGACCCGTAAGAGCTTCAACCGTCTTCTGCGAAGGCTTAACGACGTCGATGAGTCTCTTGTGGGTTCTAAGCTCGAACTGCTCGCGGCTGTCCTTGTACTTGTGAACAGCGCGAAGGATCGTTACGATCTCCTTCTCGGTAGGGAGCGGGATCGGACCGGAAACGGTTGCGCCGCTTCTCTTTACGGTCTCAACGATCTTCTGAGCGGCCTGATCCACGAGAGTGTGGTCATAGCTCTTCAGACGAATTCTGATCTTATCCTTGACTGCCATTGCTTTTTCCTCCTTTTCATTGATCGGAGGGCGATTTGGTTCAAACACTGTGTCGGGTGTTTCCTGCTCTTCCTTATTAAAACCGCACTTTCACGAAGCGGGAAATGCGGGGTGTACGGTGGCAGGCTTAACTCATCACGGTGTCTGATTGACAACGCCCGGTTAAATATCGGACATACTCCGGCGAAAATTAACCAATTATACGCAGTGCCACACCGCGTAAATTGCAACCTCTCGCCATTAAACGCACGTCAACGCTCATAATTATACTACAAAATCGTATAAATGTCAATAGATTTGCCCTAATTTGCAAAAAATCTAAAAAGAAATATTTAACGAAATTTGTAATAACTTTTTGTGCACTATGCACATTATACCCTCCAACGCTTACTATATTCGGTCAGGCGGGAATATTTTTGAAATCCCCGCGCTTTGTTAACTTACAGTTCATATCTCTGCGGTATAATAATTACGCGGCAGGTTTGCCGCCATAGACGCAAATTTATCTGTTCAAAGGATATTATTATAATATGAAGAAAAAATTCGAAAAAACGCCGCTCGCGATGCTTATAGCATCACTCGCGACGGCACTCGTATCAACAGCCGTGCGCTCGGCGCTCACTCTCACAGTCCTCGATACTCGTTACGGCGTGTACGAGCAGGGCAACGTTCTGCCGACGCTCTACCACTCGCTTTTGGCGCTCACGCTGATCGCGCTCGCCGTTTTCGCTGTACTCAAGGCACCGAAGCGTGCGCCCGATCACACGAGTCCGCACAGCGATCTCGTGGTGTTTGCCTCGTGTGTGTGCGCGTTTATGCTTATTGCCAACGCGGGTGTTGCTATATATAATATTGTAGCAAACCACGCGGCGCCGACCACGTTCGACGTGCTTGAGCTTTGCTTCTCGCCGTTTGCCATCGTTTATTTCCTCGGACTCGTCCGCTCGCAAAGCAAGCAAAGCGCGCCGCTTGCGCTTACGTCGATGCTTATGATCGCGTGGTGCGCGGTCTGTCTTATACGTATTTATTTCGACAATTCGCTTTTGCAGGTCAGCCCGAACAAGATAATGAACGAGGTCGCGCTTCTCTCGGCGATGATCTATTTCCTCTCCGAGGCGCGCACGCAGCTTGGCATAGTAAAGCACCGCCTCTATCTTGCGTCGGCACTGACAGCACCCGTGCTTCTCACAAGCGTATCCGTTCCGAACCTGCTCTTTTCGAGAGAGCTCTCGATCGGCGCGTCCGACAATTATATGCACTACGCGGTATGCCTCGCGCTCGCCATCTTCATCTGGGCGCGGCTTTGGGCGTACGCCAAGCTTGATGACACAAACGAATAACAAAAAGGTTGCCTCACGGCAACCTTTTATTTTTTATTTCACGCGTCTGCCTGCTCGATTATCTTGATGCCGACGGGATCAATTCCTGCCTCCTCGTAAACGATCTCCTTTATCTGCGAGAGCTCGTTTGGCAGAAGTCCGTCCGAGCGCACGATTATGCTCGCGGCGCCCTCGCTGATAACCGCGATGCACTCCTCAAAGCCCTTCGACTTGATGAGCGTTTCGATGTTAGCCTCCGCCTCCATTTCCGCAACGATACGGCTGATATCCGCGCTCGCCTGATCCTTGGCAGTCGTATCCGCAGTTGCGCTCTCAACTACAGTCTGAAGCACCGCGATAGCCTGATCGCGCGCCTGCTTTCGTGAAAGCTGTGCCGAGGCGAAGTATGCCCCCGACTCGCTCTCCTCATTTTCGCCGATGCCCGCGCCGAGAAGATCGCCGTCGCTGACGGTCGGCTGTGAATTACCGAAAAGCACGAAGTTAAGTATCACCGCAGTCGCGATAAGCACGAGCGAGGAAAGCACAACGATATTTCGTGTGCCGATCTTCTTTGCCGCACCGCGCACCTTAATCAGCCCCCTCTTAAAGCGGCTATCACTTTCTTCAACGGTAAGCTCCGTACACTCCTCGCTGACGGTTTCGTTCATAATATTTTCGTCCATAGTAATCTCCTTTCAAAATATGTACTACATAATTATGACGCACGGCGTGCGTTTATGACAAACGCGCTACTTTCCGCCGACAACGCTCACCGCGCTTGAGGGTATTCCGAAAAGCGCCGTCAGCATCTCAGTAACTGTCAGCCGTACGTTCGCCGCCTCACCGCCACGGCACACCACCGCAACTCCGCGCACCTCGCCCGTAGAGTCGGTGCGAACCATAACCGATATCTCCGACGCCCCCTCGACACGCTCGCACAGCTTCTCAATGCGCGCTTCGAGCGAGGCGTCGCTCGTTTTGGTGCTTCCCGTACCGCCGAAAAGCATAAGACATACACCGGCGGTAAGCAAGAGCAAAATAAGCCAAAGGCTTTTCTTTCCCTTTAAATATAAAGCGATTCCTCCCACGCCAAGCGTATCATTCATAAAGCTCCGCACTCGCCTCCACACCGTACGTGTTCATCACGTACAGTTCAATATCACTCGCGAAAAGCCCGATTTTCCGCTTTGCGCGAACACTTATCCCTTCCCCGTCGTACGCCACGTCCACCTCGTCCTCGCGAAGCGCAAATTTGCCGATAAGGCTCTGTTCGATGTGCATCGCCACTATAGAGTTAGCGCGTGCGAGCGCTTCTACGCTCTCGTAGTCGCCAGATGCATCGGCGGCAAGCGACGGAAGCTCGCCTAAAACGTCCCGAAGCGGAGCGAGTAACACGAGCAGCACCGTCAGCGACACAAGGTAGCGCACG
>JAZNBZ010000005.1:0-3229 GCA_045587285.1 Candidatus Flemingiibacterium sp.
AGTGTTCCTTTAACGGCGCGAATTTCCTAACGGAAATGGAAATTGGCGCATTTCGTCGCGCATCGCTATACGCTCGCGCTATGTAATGGCGCGCCACAACGCCCTTAGTCTTCGAATCGCGCACCGTCGCGCACGCAAAGCAACCCTTTTAAGACGCCGCCTTCTTTTAGGCGGCGTAGCCAAGAGGAGAAGAGGGTTCAAAAGGGGGAGGAGGAGCTGTCGGCGACTGAGATAGTTCCTCCTCCCCCTTTTCGTTTCCCCGAGCGCGCAAGGCGCGCGAGGTCAAGCCGAGCGGTACACGCTCATAAACGGGACGTCGTGGGCGCCGTCCCCTGCCGGAAGGTAGGCAACCCTCTCGCGCGCCGTGGAACGCGCGCGCCCGCTGCGGCATACACTAACTATACGGCGCGACACGCGCCGCAATCCACTGAAAGGATGATACTTATGGAAAACACCCACGCCGTCGGCTACCTTATCGTGAACGTTTCCACCGCTCGCGGTCTAATACCGCTCGAGGGCGCCGCCGTAACCGTTTACTACGAGGAGCCCGAGAACACGTCCGTTTTCTCCGTTATGACCACCGACCGAAGCGGTAAAACGGAGAAAATCGAGCTTCCTGCACCGAGCCGCGAGCTTTCCGAGGTGCCGGGCAACGCGAAGCCGTACGCGACCTACACTGTCGCCGTCGAAAAAGAGGGCTATTACAGCGTCACAAACGTCGGTGTGCCGATATTTGACGGCGTTACGTCGATACAGCCCGTTGAAATGCTCCCGCTCGCCGAGTACAACTCCGACACCGTCTATCCGCGCTTTGGCAGGGACGTGACCGAGGATCGCGACCAGAACCTTTAAAGCGGAGGAGGCGTGACCTCTTCCCGAAATAAACCGCAGAAAGGATAATGCTATGCCGCTTCCCTACGTTCCCGAAACGATAACCGTCCACCTCGGCGCGCCCGACTCCGCCGCCGAAAACGTGACGGTCCCCTTCCCCGACTACATAAAAAACGTCGCCTCGAGTGAAATTTATCCAACCTGGCCTGAGAACGCTATTCGCGCCAATATCTACGCGCAGATATCCTACGCGCTAAACCGCATCTACACCGAATATTACCGCAGCCGCGGCTACGATTTTGACATCACGAACTCCACCGCGATCGACCAATCCTTCGTGGCGGGGCGCGATATTTTCGAGAATATCTCCGATATAGTGGACGATATTTTCACCGACTACATCGTGCGCCAAGGCAGCGTCGAGCCGCTTTTCGCGCAGTACTGCGACGGCATTGAGGTGCAGTGCGACGGACTTTCACAGTGGGGCAGCGTTCCGCTCGCCGAACAAGGGCTCACGCCGTACGAAATCCTCGTCAATTACTACGGCTCCAACATCAACATCAACACCGACACGCCGATACAGCCGTTTTCCCCCTCGCTTCCCTACCGCTCACTTCGCCTCGGCAACTTCGGCAACGACGTTCGAAGCGTACAGCTTCGCCTGAACCGCATCTCGGCAAACTATCCCGCGATACCGAAAATATATCCCGTGGACGGCGTTTTCGGCATCAACACGGAGAACGCCGTCAAGGAGTTTCAGCGTATCTTTAGCTTAACGCCCGACGGAATCGTTGGCCCTGCAACTTGGTACAAGATACTCAACCTTTACAACGGCGTCAAGCGTCTTAACGCACTCGCGAGCGAGGGGCTTTCCCTTTCCGATGTGTCAGCTCAGTTCCCAACGGAGCTAAGACGCGGTGACGAGGGCGTGTTTGTCAGACAGTTTCAGTATTATCTCAACGTGCTGGGCGAAAATCTTGCAATAATACCGCCCGTTTCTATTGACGGCGTGTTCGGCGCGGCTACGGAAAACGCCGTGCGCGCGTTTCAGTCGGCGTACGGGCTTCCCGACACGGGTGTCGTTGACGAGGCGACGTGGGTGGACCTTTACAACGCGTACCGCGGCATACTCAATTCCTCGGCGCAGTACGTGAACGGCGTCCCCGTTGCGCTTTTCCCGGGATATCTTTTGCTTTTCGGTATGCAGGGCGACGAGGTGCGGCTGCTTCAAGAGTATCTTTCCATCCTCTCCGAGGTCTACACGGAAATACCGCCCGTTGAAGAAAGCGGCATATTCGGCTCGGCAACGCGAAGCGCCGTACAAGCGGCACAGTCGCTGTTCGGTCTGCCCGTCACGGGCATAGTGGACGCGTTGACGTGGGACGCTATCACGGACGCGTACGTGGACGTTGTATACTCGCAGACGGCAGAATCGGGACAGTTCGGCGGAACTACGTTATCGTGAGGTGAATTATGAGAGATATTACTAACGGCAAAAGCAGTATAGCCGAGGTTCAGGGCTACCTTCGCGAGCTTCATCACGACACGCAGGGCGAGATTCCGCTCGTCAATCCCGACGGCATATACGGTGAGGAAACAGTCGCGGCGGTTGAGGCGTTTCAGCGCGCGAACGGCATTCCCGTCACAGGCAGAGTGGACAACGCAACGTGGGACGCGATATACAAAGCGTTTCTTGCGGCGGTTTTGCGCCGCGAAAAGCCGCACGGAATAATGCCGTTTCCCGACGAGGACGGGTACGAGGTCAGCGAGGGCGAGCGCTCCGACGCGGTGATGGCGATACAGCTCGTGCTTCGCCTTCTCGCGAGCATCTACGACGATATCGACGGCACTAATGCGGGCGGCGTATACGACGAGCCGACCGCCGCCGACGTACGCGCGTTTCAGGCGCGGCACGCTCTGCCCGTGACGGGCAAGGTTGACAAGGCGACGTGGAACGCGCTCGCCGGCGCGTACAACCGCGCGATGGGCGTGGACGTCGGGTGAAGCACGGCGTTCGCGCGTCTTGGCGCGCGAATGCTACCGCTCCCCGTAGGGGCGGCGCCCACGACGTTCCGCCTATGAGCGCATACCGCTCGGCTTGACCTCGCGCGTTTTACGCGCTCGGGAAGACGAAAAGGGGGAGGAGGAACTATCTCAGGCGCCAACAGTTCCTCCGCCCCCTTTTGTGCCCTCTTCTCCCCTTGGCTACGCCGCCTAAAAGAAGGCGGCGCCACAAAAGGGTGGCTTTGCGTGCGCGACGGTGCGCGATTCGATGGCTATCAGCGGAATAGCGCTTCGCGCTATGCCGCGCCATTACATAGCGCGAGCGTATAGCGATGCGCGACGAAATGGGCCAATTTCCATTTCCGTAGGAAATTGGCGCCACCATACGAACACT
>JAZNBZ010000006.1:0-8890 GCA_045587285.1 Candidatus Flemingiibacterium sp.
GGACCTCGGCGACACCCGTGTCGCCACCCCGGCGACCGTTTTGCGGTAATCGTCAGATTGCCACATCTTTAGCGTTTTTGGCATAATCAGCCTCGCCCTTTGGGAGAGGTGGCACGGCAAAGCCGTGACAGAGAGGGCATAATATCTTTAGCGGTCGATTTGCTTTAATTGTTTTGCATTTGGCTCGTAGGGGCGAACTGCGTTCGCCCGATATATATTGGAGGCTGTTATGGATTTTACTATTGAAAATGAATATGCCGCGAAGGGGTATAAGGTCGTTTGCGGCACCGATGAGGCAGGCCGCGGACCGCTTTGCGGCAACGTCGTAGCAGGCGCTTGCATACTGCCCGAGGACATAGAGTTCCCGTATCTCAACGACTCCAAAAAGCTTACCGAAAAGCGCCGTGACGCGCTGTATGAGCTTATCGTGGAAAAAGCGATCTCTTGGGCGGTTGCCGAGGCGTCTCCTGCGGAGATTGACGAATACAACATACTGAACGCATCCCAGCTTGCGATGCGCCGCGCGGTGGCGAAGCTTACGCCGTCGCCCGACCTCACGCTCGTTGACGGCAACGTGGCGCGCGAGTTTACTATGGACACTGTGACTATTGTCGGCGGTGATGCAAAATCGCCGTCAATCGCGGCGGCGTCGATACTTGCTAAGGTGACGCGTGACCGCGAGCTCTACGAGCTTGACAAGGCGTACCCGACTTTACTGCTCGCAAAGCACAAGGGTTATCCGACGAAGGCACATTACGAGGCGCTGAAGGCGTACATAGCCGAGATGGGCGAGATACCGCCTATATACCGCCACAGTTTTCTTAAAAACCTCGACACGAAATGAGCTACAAGGGTAACATCGGCAAGCGCGGCGAGGAGCTTGCCGCAGAGTATCTCGCGAATAACGGATACACCGTAACGGCGCGCAACGCTCGCGTGTCGCACGACGAGATAGACATAATCGCCGAGGACGACGGGCACGTCGTGTTCGTTGAGGTAAAGGCGAGAGCGCAGACGCCTGCTAACCGCAGATACGGCAGACCGTGTGCGGCGGTTGATTACACGAAAAAGCAAAAGCTTCTTCGCTGTGTTGGCGAGTACATTCGCCGCGAAAAGCCGACGAAGGCGCCGCGAATCGACGTTATCGAGGTGTATTTTCCGCCGATGCGTGAGGATACTCCGATAGACGTTGCAAAGCTTTTGCCAACGGAGATAAAGCATATACGAAACGCGGTCCATAAATGACCGAGAGGTACATAATGAAAAACATCCCTCTTTTTGACCTTCACTGCGACACGCTATACAAGTGCCGCGACAAGGGCGCGAGCCTCAAGGATAACGAGTTTGACATATCCTTCAGGCGGCTCGATGAATACAAAAAGCACTGTCAGGTGCTTGCTATGTGGAGTAGCTGGCGAATTGACGACGATACGGCATACGCGCACTTTTTCGAGGCGCGCAAGCTGCTCGAACGTGAGCTTAAAGGTTCGACGCACCGACTTTGCAGAAACGACGCGGAGCTTGCCGCGTGCGAGGCGGACGGCGTTGGTGCGCTGTTTTTGGCGGTCGAGGGCGGAAAACTTCTCGGCGACGATATCACGCGCCTTGACGAGCTTTATAAGAACGATGTGCGCTTTTTAACGCTCGTCTGGAACGCGACCTGCCACATCGGCGGCGGTCACGATACGAGCGAGGGCTTAACGGACTTCGGCGTGCGCGTCGTAAGACGGTGCCACGAGCTTGGTATTCTCCCCGACGTGTCGCACGCATCGGACAAAATGACCGACGAGGTCATCGCTATTTCCGAGGAGATGGGAAGGCCCTGCATCGCGACGCACTCAAACTCGCGTGCGGTGCACGAGCATACGAGAAACCTTACGGACGAGCGCTTTTCGCGTATAGCGAAAATGGGCGGACTCGTCGGCGTGAGCCTCGCTCCCGTGCATCTGACGGCAAATGAAACCTGCCGCATCGACGATGTCGTGCGCCATATGGAGCATTACCTGTCGCTTGGCGGCGAGGATACGCTTTGTCTTGGCTGTGACCTCGACGGCGTCGTGCCGCTTCCCGAGGGGATAGAAAGCGTGTCGGACCTATACAAAATTGCCGATGCACTCGCAAGGCGCGGACACAGCGACACGGTTATTGAAAAGATATTTTACGCGAACGCAAGAAATTTCGTCACGCGTAATTTAAGATAAGATTTTTAGCAAAGGAAAGGGAAAAACAATGAATTACATCAGCACCCGAGGAGGAAAGGACTGCGTTAGCGCCGCAGGAGCAATAAAGCAGGGACTTGCAACGGACGGCGGACTTTTTATGCCCGAGAGCATACCCTCGCTCTCGAAGGACGACGTCGCGAAGCTTTGCGGTATGTCGTACGCCGAAAGAGCGGCTTACATACTTTCGCTGTTCCTGACTGACTATACCTATGACGAGCTTCTCGCCGACTGCGAAAAGGCGTACGCCGCTGACCGCTTCGTCGGCGGTGCGGCACCGCTCCACAAGCTTGATGATAACACGTTCGTGCTCGAGCTTTGGCACGGTCCGACAAGTGCGTTCAAGGATATGGCGCTTCAGATAATGCCGCGCCTTCTCTCCGCCGCGCTTAAAAAGACGGGAGAGGAGCGCACAGCGTTCATACTCGTTGCAACGTCGGGCGACACCGGCAAGGCGGCACTTGAGGGCTACCGCGACGTTGACGGAGTTAAGATAATGGTATTTTATCCCGTAGACGGCGTAAGCCGCGTGCAGAAGCTTCAAATGGCGACACAGCTTGGCGAAAACGTCAACGTATGTGCTATCAAGGGTAACTTCGACGACGCACAGACGGGCGTTAAGAAGATTTTCTCCGACACCGAAATGGCGGAGCTTCTGAGTGGGAATGGCGTATTCTTCAGCAGCGCGAACTCCATAAACTGGGGCAGACTCGCGCCGCAGATCGTTTACTACGTATCCGCGTACTGCGACCTTATAAACAGAGGCGAGATCAAGTCGGGCGAGGTTATCGACGTAACTGTTCCGACGGGCAATTTCGGCAACATCTTCGCGGCGTACATCGCAAAGACGATGGGACTGCCGATAAACCGCCTCGTATGCGCTTCCAACAAGAATAATATCTTAACCGATTTCCTTCAGACGGGAACGTACGACAGAAACAGAAGCTTCTTTACCACGATGTCGCCGTCTATGGATATACTCATCTCCTCGAACCTCGAGCGCCTTCTCTACGTTATGAGCGGTGCAGAGAACACCGCCGCGCTTATGGCGAAGCTTAATTCTGAGGGCTGTTACACGGTTGACGCATCGCTCAAGGAAAAGCTTGACGAGCACTTCACCGGTCTTTACTGCGACGAAAACGGTACCGCGGCAGAGATAAAGGCAACCTTCGAGCGTGACGGCTACCTTATCGACACGCATACTGCGGTTGCGCTTAACTGCGCAAAGCAGTATATGAAGAATGGCGACGGCGTTAAGATGGTGGTCGCGTCCACCGCAAGCCCGTACAAGTTTGCGGCAGACGTTTACAAGTCTATCACCGATAAGGCACCGAGCGACGAGCTTTCGGCACTCGACGAGCTTAAAGCGCTCACAGGCACCGAGATACCCTATCCGCTCTGCGGTATTGGCGAGCGCAAGGTGCGCTTTGAAACGGTTATCGACAAGGAAAATATGCCCGCAGAGGTGCTTAATACGCTCGGTATCAAGGCGTAAAACAAATACGGGCTGTCGAGGGCGCCAGCCCCTACCTCTACGATATGCGGTTAACCGGTAGGGGACGGCGCCTCGACGTCCCGACACGGTTGGAATGTAATTTATAAAACACACATAAAACACAACAACAGCGCAAAGCGCAAAAAACGACAGGAGGTTTGTATGTCCTTATACGTTTTATCAGACACACATTTATCAATAAGCGACAACAAGCCGATGGACGTTTTCGGCGCGCGCTGGACGGGATACACCGAGAAGCTGCGTACACGCTGGAACCGCGTCGTTACACCCGAGGACACGGTAGTCGTTGCAGGCGATATTTCGTGGGCGATGAGCCACACGGGTGCGCTTGAGGACTTAAAGCTTATCAACAGCCTTAACGGGCAGAAGATAATCGGGCGCGGCAATCACGACTATTGGTGGACCTCGCTGACGAAGCTTAACGCGCTCTGTAGCGACAACGGGCTTGACACCATACGCTTCCTTTACAATAACGCGTACGTGGTTGAGGACTTTATAGTGTGCGGCTCGCGAGGATGGTATATCGACGAAACCAACCGTAAAATGCCGCAGGAGGCGGACTATCAGAAGATAGTCGCGCGCGAGGCGATACGCCTTGAGATAAGCCTTAACGAGGCGGTGAAGCTTCAGGAGGCAAAAGAGAGCGAGGACGGCAAAAGGCGCGAGATACTCGTTTTTCTCCACTTTCCCGCAGATTTTCGCGGATACGTTTGTGAGGAGATAGTCGAGGTAATGAAGCGCTTTGGCGTTCGTCGGTGCTACTACGGACATATCCACGGAGTGTACGATATACCGCGAAGCACGGAGTCAAACGGTATAAAGCATACGCTAACCTCGGCGGATTTTCTCGATTTTTCGCCCTTGCCGATACTCCCCGAGGCAGATTTTCAATAAAATTGCGAAAAAACCTTGACTTTACGGAAAAATATAGTATAATATTATTTGGAAAATTAAAATGGTCGCAGAATGTGTAAAGAGCAATTTGGATGTTGCCGACACGTGCGGCAATATCATTTGGAGGAATAAAAATGAGCTTAAAGAATGTAAACAAACCCGAAAAGAACGTAGTTGAGATCGAGTTTACCGCCGACAAGGAAACCTTCGACGCGGCTGTTGACAAGGCGTTCAAGAAGAACGTTAAGAACATCAACATCCCCGGTTTCCGCAAGGGCAAGGCTCCCCGTCACATCATCGAAAAGATGTACGGCAAGGGCGTGTTCTACGATGAGGCACTCAACGAGATTATCGGTCCTGCATACGAGGACGCTATCAAGGATCAGAACTTTGAGATCGTAAGCCAGCCTGAGTTTGACGTTGTTTCCATTGAGGACGGCGTTACCTTCAAGGCAAAGTTCTACGTAAAGCCTGAGGTTGCTATCGCAGATTACCTCGGTATTCCCGTAACCAAGACTGTCCGCGAGGCTACCGACGCTGACGCTGATGCAGAGATCGAGCAGGTTCGCGCTCGCAACTCCCGTCAGATCGACGTCACCGACCGCGCTGCACAGAACGGCGACCTTACCGTTATTGACTTCGAGGGCTTCGTTGACGGCGTAGCATTCGAGGGCGGCAAGGGTGAAAGACATCACCTCACTCTCGGCTCTGGCTCCTTCATCCCCGGCTTCGAGGAGCAGATCGTTGGCAAGAACATCGGCGAGGAGTTCGACGTAAACGTAACCTTCCCCACCGAGTATCACGCAGAAAACCTTGCAGGCAAGGACGCAACCTTTAAGTGCAAGCTTCACGAGATCAAGTTTAACGAGCTTCCCGAGCTTGACGACGAGTTCGCAAAGGATGTTTCCGAGTTCGATACTCTCGCTGAATATAAGGCAGACGTTAAGGCAAAGATCCAGGAAAGATACAACAAGGCAGCAGACGGCGAGATCGAAGATCAGCTCATCACCGCTCTTATCGAGAAGCTTGACGCTGAAATCCCCCAGCCTATGTTCGACGCTGAGGCAGAGAACTTCGTTCGCGACTTCGACAGCAGACTGCGTATGCAGGGCCTTGACCTCAAGACCTACTTCCAGTACACCGGACTTACCCTCGCCGCACTCCGCGAGCAGATGGCTCCCCAGGCAGAGCGTCAGGTAAAGACCAGACTTGCTCTTGAAAAGATCGTTGAGCTTGAGAAGATCGTTCCCACCGAGGAAGAGATAGGCGAAGAGTTCGAGGGTATGGCAAAGGCATACAATATGGAGCTCGACAAGATCAAGGAAATGGTTGACGCTAAGATGGTTACTGCTGACGTATCCGTTAAGAAGGCAGTTGACCTTGTTAAAGAGAAGGCAGTCGTTACCGAGAAGGCATACGAGGAGCCCAAGGCTGAATAATTTCGCCTACAATGTATAATAATCAACGGGCGGCCTATGGTCGCCCGTGTGGTTCTTAAATAGGAAAAAACATTTTTCGAGCAATTTTTCATAATGGAGGTCAATATGGCACTTGTACCAATGGTCGTGGAGCAGACCGTTCGCGGCGAACGCTCTTACGATATTTATTCCCGTCTTTTAAACGACCGCATCGTATTCTTATCCGATGAGGTCAACGACGCTACGGCGTCGCTCGTTGTAGCACAGCTTCTTTTTTTAGAGGCGCAGGACCCCGATAAGGACATCAGCCTCTACATCAACAGCCCCGGCGGCTCTATCTCCGCGGGTATGGCTATCTACGACACGATGAACTTCATCAAGTGTGACGTGTCAACTATCTGCATCGGTATGGCGGCAAGTATGGGCGCGTTTTTGCTCGCAGCAGGCACGAAGGGCAAGCGTTTCGCGCTTCCCAACAGCGAGATTATGATCCATCAGCCGCTTCTCGGCGGACTTCAGGGACAGGCGTCCGACATCAAGATCCACGCTGACCATATCATCCGTATCCGTGAGAGAATGAATACTATCCTCGCAGAGCGCACCGGTCAGACCGTGAAGCAGATCGAAAAGGACACAAACCGCGACAACTTCCTTACCGCTGACGAGGCGTGCAAGTACGGTCTTATCGACAAGGTAATCGAAAAGAGAGAAAACTAAAGATGTCAAACGGAAACAATTCGGAAAACAAGCTTCATCGCTGCTCGTTCTGCGGCAGAGATGAAACGCAGGTCGCATATATGATACCCGCTCCGACGGGCGCGATGATATGCGATAATTGCATTGACGCTTGCAATCAGATAATATACGATCACGAGCAGTATATGGCTGAGGACGGCGATGGAGAGCTTTCGCTTGCAACTCTTCCGAAGCCAGCTGAGATAAAGGCAATGCTCGACGAGTACGTTATCGGTCAGGACGCGGCAAAAAAGGTGCTGTCCGTTGCGGTGTATAATCACTACAAGCGTATTCTTAACGCGCCGAAGCCGCACAGACCGGGCAGAAAGGGTGAGGACGAAAAGCCCACCGACGACGTTGAGATACAAAAGAGCAACGTGCTCCTTCTCGGTTCGACGGGTGTTGGTAAGACCTATCTCGCGCAGACGCTCGCAAAGGCACTCAAGGTGCCGTTCGCTATCGCGGACGCGACCACGCTCACCGAGGCAGGCTACGTTGGTGAGGACGTTGAAAATATCCTGCTCCGTCTTATTCAGGCGGCGGATTACGACGTTGAGCGCGCTGAGCACGGTATTATCTACATCGACGAGATCGACAAGATCTCGCGCAAGAGTGAAAATCGCTCCATCACGCGCGACGTTTCGGGCGAGGGCGTACAGCAGGCACTTCTGAAAATTCTTGAGGGCACGGTATCGAACGTGCCTCCGCAGGGTGGACGCAAGCACCCGAATCAGGAGTTCATTCAGATAAACACCGCGAACATACTCTTCATCTGCGGCGGCGCATTCGACAAGCTCGAGGACCTCATTGCAGAGCGCAAGGGTAGCCAGATGGTCGGCTTCACGAGCGACATCAAGAAGAACGACGAAAAGGTCAAGGCAGGCATTTTCAAGGACGTAACTCCGCACGATATTGTCAAGTACGGACTTATTCCCGAGCTTGTGGGACGTATTCCCGTTATCGTGTCACTCGACAGTCTTGACGAGGCGGCGCTTGTGAGAATCCTCACCGAGCCGAAAAATGCGCTTGTCAAGCAGTATCAGAAGCTCGTCGGAATGGACGGTGCAGAGCTCGTATTCGAGGACGATGCCGTGAAGGCTATCGCAAAGCTCGCAATCGAGCGAAACACCGGTGCGCGCGGACTTCGCGCAATCATCGAGGAGATAATGACCGACGTTATGTACGACGTTCCTTCAAGAGCGGACGTTAAGCGCGTCGTTATCACCGCAGATGCAGTTAACAAAAAATGTGCGGCGACGTATGTGACGGACGCTGCGGAGATAGCGTAAATAAGAGGGAAGGGCGCACGGTAAACCGTGCGCCCTTTTAACAAAAAACTCGAGGCGGTTTAAAACCGCCTCGATTGCTTTTTATTCAGCCTTAGCCGCGTCTGCGATGATCTTCTGCGCGACGTTTGCGGGAACTTCCTCATAACGCTCGAAGTAGAACGTGAACGAGCCGCGTCCCTGTGTGGTTGCACGAAGTGCGATCGGGTAATCCATCATTTCAGCCTTCGGAACCTCTGCCTGAACGGTGGTGTAGCCCTTCTTGCCGTGCGTCGCTTCCATACCGAGCACGCGTCCGCGGCGCTTGTTGAGGTCGCCGATAACGTCGCCCACCATATTGTCGGGAACGATGCAGTTGAGTGCGCCAACGGGCTCGAGAAGCACGGGATTTGCCTTCGGCAGACCGTCCTTGTATGCAAGGCTTGCCGCCATCTTGAAGGACATTTCCGAGGAGTCAACGTCGTGATACGAGCCGTCGTAAAGGTCAGCGTGGAGTCCGACAACGGGGTAGCCTGCGAGGACACCCTTCTGCATTGCTTCGGTAAGTCCCTTTTCAACTGCGGGGAAGAAGCCCTTGGGAACTGCGCCGCCGACTACGCTCTCAGTGAACGTAAGCCCGTCGCCCTCACCGGGTGCAAACTTGATCTTAACGTGACCGTACTGACCGTGACCGCCCGACTGCTTTTTGTGCTTACCTTCAGCCTCGACAGCCTTCTTGATAGTTTCGCGGTATGCGATCTTCGGCTTTTCGAGTACTACGGACGTACCAAAGCGGTTCTTTAATTTCGCAACGAGCACGTCGAGGTGGATATCGCCGACACC
>JAZNBZ010000007.1:0-9877 GCA_045587285.1 Candidatus Flemingiibacterium sp.
TGAATTTTTTTACGCTTGCTACGTGGCCCGTACAGTTGAGCATGAGTGGGCGCGACGTGTCGCAGACGTTGCCAAACGGTGATTCTTTTATATTTCTTATGTAATATGATCGCTGCATTTTTTATCTCCGTTGAATTGTACACAAAATTCGTCGGTTTATTACTTGAACGTCTTTATAGTTTATTATATACTAAAAATGTCAAAAGTCAATGGTTTTGACGAATTTTTTACTCGGAAGGGGAAAATGATTATGAAAAAAGGCATCAATGCGTGGTCCGTCGGTAAGGACACAAATTTTGAGGATATGTTCGCACAGCTCAAGGCAGCAGGATTTGAAGGTGTCGAGCTTAATATCGACAAGGAAGGCGCGTCGGCGCACTCCCTCACAATGAATACGACCGAGGACGAGCTTCTCGCAATACGCGCTCTTGGCGAAAAGTACGAGCTTCCGATAACCTCTCTCTCAACGTCAAACCCGCTTGGCGGCACTTCGGGCAACCGTGAGCTTTGGGATAAGCAGAAAGAGGTAATCCTTAAGCAGATAGAGTTTGCAAAAATTCTCGGCGCGAAGGGTATTCTTACCGTGCCCGGCGGTATGCACACCGGCATGAGCCTTAAGGCGTCGCGCGAAACCTCGATAGAGTTTTATAAATCAATCAAGGCTGACGTTGAGGCAAGCGGCATTATCGTTGGTCTTGAAAACGTCTGGAACGGCTTTTTCCTCTCGCCGTTTGATGCCAAGACGATGATCGACGAGATCGGCTCGAGCGCTATCGGTATGTACTTCGACGTAGGTAACGTGGTTGCGTTCTCGGAGCCCGAGGATTGGATAGATATACTCGGCGAGCGCATCAAGTTCGTGCACGTCAAGGACTACCTGCGCAATATCCGCACGCTCAAGGGCGGTCAGTTCGTTGGCGTAAACAACGGAAGCGCAAATTGGGAGAAGGTCGCTCTAGGACTGCAGAATATCGGATACGACGCTTATCTCACCGCAGAGGTTAGCCGAAGCGATCCCGAGATGGAGTATGCTGATTTCTACAAGCTTACCGCAAATCAGATAGGCGAGATTATCGCACTTGAAAAGTAATACGTAAAGGAGAAAAACAGATGAAAAGAGTTGCACTTATCGGCTGCGGAGAAATCTCCAAGATGCATACGAACGATTTTAACGTACTCTCCGACATAATAACGCCCGTGGGCTTTTGCGATATTATACGCGAGCGTGCAGAGGCGGCAAATGAGCGCTGTGGCGGTGTCGGCAAGGTTTACACCGACTACAAGGTAATGCTCGACGAGGTAAATCCCGACATCGTATTTATCGCAGTTCCGCCTTACTGCCACGGTGAGATGGAGTTCGAGCTTATCGAGAGAAATATTCCGTTTATGGTACAAAAGCCTATGGCTCTTGACATAAAGCTCGCGAAGCGTATCCGTGACGCGATCGAGGAAAAGGGGCTTGTCGTCGGCGTATATCTTCAGACGCGTTATTCAAATTACAGCGAGGCGGCGCGTGCGTTCTGCAAGAAGAACGCTATAGTTCACATCGACTGCACGCGAATTCAAGGACCCGCAGTTCCGCCGACCACTGCGGAATGGTGGGGACAGAAGGCTCTTTCGGGCGGTCAAATGGTTGAGTCGGGCATACATAACATCGACTTGCTTCGCTATTATATGGACGCTGAGGTTACAGAGGTGTCTGCGTTTGCAACCAAGGGCTTCGTAAAGGGATATGATAATTTCGATATAGACGAGGACGTAACCGCTATTCTCAAATTTGACAACGGCGCTATTGCTATGGTTGGCAGCGGTGCATACGTTACAAACGGCAAGTACGCTTATCCCAACAGAACTCTTCTTTCAGCCTGCGACAAACGCGCGGAAATGGTAATGGGCAGAGGTACGACGATCTACGGAGAGCTTGAGGCAACGGCAGAGAGCGTTAAGCGCGACTACGGCGAGGTGGCAGAGCTTCGCGAGGACGGTACTATCTTCGTTCCGCGTGCCAACAATCCCTCTCCCGACTGCACACGCACCTTCGTTGAGGCGGTTATCTCGGGCGATACCTCAAAGATACGTTCGACTTACGCAGATGCGTACAAGACGCTCGCATTCCTTCTTGCGTGCAACGAGTCGATCGAAACCGGCAAGACTATCAAGGTTGAGTATTAAACGCATCAAATAAACATCCACCCGCCAAGCGCAATGTCATTAACTTAAGCAAATTTCGACAAGAACGGACATCCCCCGCCAATCTCGTTTGAGAATGGCGGGGGTGTCTTTTTGTTTCACATAAAAATACAGCGAACATCGATAAATCCCGATATCCGCCGTATAATTTTTTAATTCGTTATCATTGACTTCCGCAATCAGCTCATAGATTGATTGGCTTACATATGTGGGATAATTCTTTATTTATTTTCGAATAATTTTGTAGAAACAATTCCCAATGAGCAACCGATTATTGCGGATAATATAGTTTTTAAATAAAACATGAACATGACTTCAACTTCGTCAACCGACATTTGAATGTAATAGTTCCTGCATTTTATCATATAAATTCTTATTGAACATATTGATAAACACATCAAAAATGAAAGCACTGATAACGAGATCGGCAGAGTTTTTATTATCATACGTTTTGCTTTACTAAAAAACGTTCTTTGTAAAAAATAAAAAACAATGGCAACAATACCGTAAAAACCAAATAACTCCATTTTTCATTATACCCACTTTAAGTTGAAATTTATTTTTAGAAGTATAGGATTGTTGTAGTTCTATGATATAAGTACCGATTTGAGAGAAGAATCTTACAGATGGTTTAGAAAATTTTATCTGCGGGACAATTATTCTACCGTAATCACAGTTGGATTCACTTCCACAGAAAATTTTTCATTTCCATCCGTCTCGTCCTTATATCGGATGATGTTTGTCTCGATCATTTTTGTGCCGGCATCATCGGTTACAAAAAACCGAAGAGGAAATCTGTCTTCTTCTGCTGCATATTCCCATATAAAATCTGTAGTGAGCAGTTCAATTCCCGTTGCTTCCCTGACTTTCTTTTCGACATCTTTCTTTACCTCATATTTGTCAAGTAGCACATCAACAGCCAGCTCTTTGTCATACCACATTTGATAGTAGCCTTGTACAGCCCGATATTCAAGCTCGGCATACCCGAATTCTCTGGTGAATTCTATGGACTGTCCCACAAGACGCTGGTATTTGGGAACATCACAGTTTAGAATATACAGTACAAGCGTTTTGTTATTTTGATCCGATTGAACTTCAAGTGTAAACTTTAGCGTAATGTCGGGATCAAAATGCATAACACTGCTGTCGTGCAACACTGCAGTAATTTCCTGCGAATCGGAATCGACAGTATAGGTGCCTGTATAGCGGTTGACATACTCGCTTTCGTAAAAACCGTAATCAAATTTCATTGTCCCCGTATTACTGTTAAAAGCAAGTCCGTAAAACTGATATCCTTCATCATCCCGGAAGCTGTAGTACCATTCACCATCTACATTTTTCCAGTCTGTAGCAGCGGACAGTTCAAGTATTGATTGCATATTCTTGGTGAACTCCACATTCGTACCAATGAGATGACGGTATTTATCAACATCACAAGAAACCACTTTCCAGACAAGTACACCACCGTTACTGTTTTCCGATGAATCAAGACGGAATTTCAATGTTATATCTGGATCTGTATGTACGATACTGCTATCATGAAGTACTGCGGTAATCTCCTTTGAAGTTGCATCAACAGTATAGGACCCTGTGTAGCGATTGACATACTCACTTTCATAGAAACCGTAATCAAAGTTCATTTTTGCTGTTTTGCTATTGAAAGCAAGTCTGTAAAACTTGTATCCTTCATCATCCCGAAAGCTGTAGTACCATTCGCCGTCAATATTATCCCACACGATCTCAGTCTCAAACTCTGCGGTTACACCGATAAAGTCCTCTTCATCATCATATACAGCTCTTGAAGAGGGCTGACTGTTGAGAGGATCAATGGCGGCGGTAAATTTATAACCTAAATAAACATTATCTCCGCTTTCATCAACTGCTCTAATGATTATTTCTATTCCTCTGTCGCTTGATGTTTGACGGAATGTGTGAATCTTTCCGTAATTGTAACCGTTCGGTAGCGTTAAAATCCCCTTGTAGTATGTATCTGTTTCGCTGTCATATCTATAATATTCAAGTCCATATTGGAATAGGTAAAAATGCGATAATCCATCGGCAGTATTCCCGGTATTAACTGCAGATTCCAAGCCTTTAGGTATTGAGTCAACTTCTACGAGCTCACTGTAAATCGTTGCGGGGTGTTCGGTTTCGAATGCTTCTTTTCTGTTCTCAGAAACAAACTTCTCAACATCCTCAGTTCTTATGTCGATATAATTATCTCTGTCAGCCTTTGTAACAAGCCTTATGTACATCGGAGAAGAAGTCGGTACACCGCCGATCATAAGATCAAAGGTTTCGTCAATTTCATAGACCAAGATATAAAGTCCTGAACCCGTTTCGATGGTGTTATATATCTTAAAATCGTCCCAAGTAAGCTCTTCCCCCTTGTTTTCGGCAAGTCTTATCACTCTTTCGATGTTAAGGTCGAACTTCTTATTGTCAGGTTCAAAGCTGATTCTTGCATTCTTGACGATAGAGTCTGCAAGCTGCTCTGCTTCGCTTGCAGTCTTTTCAGCACCTTCTACTCTTTCGAGGTGGATATATGCGTAGTGCTTTTCGTCAAGCACGAGGAGATAGAAGTATTGACTTTCAATTTCCTCAACTATCTGTTCATAAACACCTTGCTCTTTAACATCCTCAAGCATCGGCTCGGGGATTTCCATTTTGAATTTCAGAACCTTGAAATTGCCGTCAATTTCTCCATCAGGCACTATACGGTATGCGGGAGCATATCCCTGTGAAGCACGACTGACAACTGCTGTCGGATCACAGTCGTCTCCGCAAAGGAGAATGTCATAATCTGCAACCTCTAGAACATCCTGTCCCATAGGCAATGCAATGGAGCTTAGAAGCTGTTCTTCGACAATACTGTTTTCTTTAACCTTATCACCTGTCTGACAAGCCACGAACGTACTCGCCAATACGCACAGCACAAGACAAACGCCTATCAGAATCCGTCCACGTCTGTTTCCCGAACCGTAAAGAATATTCTTGAATCGTGCCGTGACGGCACTTTTTTTCGGATTGAAATGGGTTGTCAATGCACCGCGGTTCCGTCTGCATCTGTGAATAATGTCAAGCATTACATTGGCATATGCCGCACGAGCCGCCTTATTGCTTCCGCTGAGCACCTTTTCGTCGCAGGACAGCTCCATTTCCATCTCACACTGAAAAGCTGCAATATGTACCAGCGGATTAAACCAGTTCAGTGAACATGCTATCAACTCCACAAGCTTCATGTACAAATCTCCGCGCTTGCAGTGTGTGACTTCGTGCGCAAGGGTACCGACAAGCCCATTGTCAGTAAATACGATATCGGGAAGCACAATTCTTCGCCGAAAGATTCCGAAGGCAGCAGGAGAGTGAATCTCCGAAGCCACAAGCAACGTCGGCTGCTTCTTGATTCCATATTTTTTGCATATGGTGCTAAAAATCTGCCGTGTGCGGTCATCCACCGCTTTTGCGCTGCGTAGAATTTTTCTTGTATAAATGACATAGGAAACAAGCCTCCACACAAGGAAAATTGCCGCTCCGGTGAGATATACAATGCCTGTGATATCGAGAATCTGTTTCAGCGATATCGGTTGTTCAGCGGGAGTTTCAGTACTAGGCTCCGAGGGAATCACGGATTCTGTCTGATCTGCGGGAAGAGTCGGTGTATCACCGGGATTTACTGGATTCACATTCGGTACACTCGGAACAGTCGGATTCACCACAATATTTCCGGGATCAGATGGCTGACTTGTCGTGATGGAATTTGTGTTTTCCGAGAGCGCGTTTGAAATGTCCTCGGTCTGTACAAGCTCGGTTTCAATGGGAATCTCAATGAGTGTAGGCAAAAGTCCGAAGCTGAACGGAATAGCAAGCCGAAGCATAATGAGCGCCCAGATGATGTACCGGCATTTCGCAGTAAATTTGCCTCCGAATAATTTCAAACCAAGAAGCAAAAGCACGATAAAAAGAGACATTCCAATCGTAATTTCAAATACGCCTAAAATCAAGTTTATCATGGTTACTCTCCTTTCCTACGCTTCAATAGTATGGTAAGCTCCTCCAAATCCTTATCGGAAAGTCCGTCTGTATCCAGAAGTGAAGCGATCATTTTCTTTGCCGAGCCGCCGAAGAAGCGGTTGATCATCGTACTTTCCTCGCCTTTGCGGTATGCCTTTTCGGAAATAATCGGTGAAAAACGGTGCTTATATTCGCTTTTATCACAAGCAACAAAGCCGCGTTCTTCCAAGCGAGCGAGTAGCACGTGTACCGTTCCTGATTTCCACGGACGAGCTTCAGCAAGCTTTCCCGTGATCTCACTCACGTTGAGAGGTTTCTCTGCGTGCCACAGCACCAGCATCACCTCAAGCTCCGCATCGGGTATCCGTTCTATCATAGTTGTTGTCATTGTAAAACGAGCCTCCTTTAACATTTGTCTACGCTTTTAGTATATCACAAGTTTTAACATTTGTCAACGGTTTTTGAAATATTTACAAAAATAACATAAACGGCAGAGGACAGCTTCTTAAAGCTTTCGTATGCCGTGTTTTATTTCGCGTACAATCTCCCAATCGGAATATTCCATCTAACCACCACCTTTCTGTATATATAAACGATACTGTGAATTATGAATATTTTTTCAAGAAGTTTGGCAGATATAGTCGAGTTTCTAAAGTTAACACCTCACGAAATATCTAACCACGCGAATTTCCAATTTGATAAAGTTGAAAAACACTCATATTTCTCTTACATTATGAAGACTATTTGAAATTATCTGCCTCTCTGACATAACCGAAAACACTGCCCAATTTTTCCATCATTCCGCATACTAGTTGAGATGTGCGCGACATCATTATGCAATTGTCTGTTTCTTCTTCATTGCCGCCAGAATTTCCAGCCCACGCCGCATATTTTTTCTGAAAAGCCCGCTTTTCCCCCGATTTTGAGCCATTTCAGAAAAAATAATGCCTTTATACTGAAATTTTCCTTTCCAGTATAAAAACGTCAAGGTGTCTTTTTTCTTGCTCTGCAGAATGGTCTTAAGTTAACGAAAATAAGTTGGGTATACTGCCCAAAGTATTTAATACTTTTTTGTGGGATTTAGTCCGAAAAATTTCAGGTACGCCAGTTTTCCGCGTTTTTCACTATTGAAAACTTGCTTTTCTCGGAATATATCTGTAGCATCTCAAGCAAAATTCCTCTCTGATTTTACGAAAAATCGAACCCACACCGTGGTTTTTTCACGAAAATCGCAGAGAATCGCCTGAAACTCTCTTAAGTTAACGTGTATCATCCCAAGCCGTCTCTAACACTATTTCCACGTCAATCGGAACCTGCCCACAATTCTTATACATTTCCGTGACTAGTTGAAACAGCGCACGTTAATGTGAAATAACCGCCGTGTACACACTCGCTGAAAAATCAGCATATTTTTTCAGCATTAAACCGACTAGTGGTAAATCGGCAATTTACAGCCGATAAGCATATATCAGCCGAGATTTTTTCGTACCGTGTCTTTTTCATCGGATGCCCGCTTAAGTAAACGCAAATTTAATAGGATGCTTTTTTGAAACTGTCCGCAAAATAACGGTTTGCTACATCAAGCCGACTAGTTGAGAATCCGAAAGGCGTGTTCTGTCCGTTCATTTTTCAGTGAGCGCGATATTTCAGCACGTTTTTTGATACTTTCCCCCGACTAGTTGAAAATCACGCCTACATCACAAAGCGCGGGTCTGCTTCAAAGGCAAACCCGCGCCCATGTCTTTTTTACGATGGTACGCGGTAAACGAATCCCGCGAATGATTTAGTATGCAGATTCCGCTTGTCACTTCGATTCGGTCGAATCGGTTCAAGGTATGCGGCAATATCGTGTATCAGCTGTTCGCCGTCCGCGCTGTCATCACGGTAAAACTGCTTGCAGAGTTCGATTGCCATCTTTAGATTTATCTTATACTCATAGGCGTTTTCCTCTTTCTGTTCAACTGTGACTGCGTTTACGATGCGACTGCAAAAGTTATTCATAATCAGCGCGGCGAGTATCTCCTGCATGGCGAATTCGTCACTTTTTCCGTGCAAGTGAGACAGTCCAAGGTCATATTTAAGATGCCGAAACGCGGTTTCGATTCGCCAGCGCATATGGTACAGCTCCTTGATATCATCCGCTGATATGATATCCCTCGGCAGGCTCGTAGCGATTGTCTCATATTCGCCTGTAGGGAGCATAAAGCGCACAACACGGAATTTCATCGGGTACGGCGATGGGAAGTCCCAACGCTTATTTCGCGTATTCGTACTGTACTGCTTGTCGGTGTGCTTGTGCTTTTGAAGCAGTATGTAGCCGTTTTCCTTGTCAGCGTTCGTTTGCGTTGTGGTGATCGTAAACGAAACATCGGTATCAAGTGCCATCATCGGCAGTTTCTTGATCTCGCGCATTGCCGACTGGCTCTGTTTTACGCGGATGAGAAAGTCGATGTTGGGATTCTCTAAAAAATGCGCGAACGTGTTATACGACTCGTACCCACGATCGGCAATTATGATTGTTTTTTGGGAGAAATCCAGCCATTCTATCATAAACCGCAACGCGCCGATTTCGTCCATTTTCGGTTGCGGTTGCATATGACAGTAGATGTATAGATTGTTTAATATGTCGTACAAAATATTTGCGTGAATCTGGTTATAACCTTTTTTGTCCTCCTCGTTCTGCATATAGCTTTCCGATTCGGGATTCCGGGCAATGTTTATCGCTGTTCCGTCAATAGCAAGCAGGCGATATCCCTTGTAGGTTTGGAATTCTGTCTGCGAGGCATTAAATGCTTCTAAAATGTTCTCAAAATCCTTGTGTGGCAGCTTCCCGCGCTGTTTCACAAATGCCGCCGCGCTGATCTTTTCGTGCGGAAACGCGCTCTGCAACTCCTTTGCGATACTGCCGCCGCGCATCGAAATCAGCAATCTATACATGGTTTCGATATCCAGCTTGCGCTTGCGGGAGAAGTTGGCGGGATGATGGATATCGGTGGTTTTATGAAACTTTACAGTTTCGGTAATCGCCGCATTGAGTTGATTCTTGACTTGCAATGGTATATTTTCTTCTTTCATTTGACTAACCCCATTTTACAGATTAGCACCGCAGATAAAACAAAAAGAGAAACAAAACCCGAATGTAGCGGGTAATTGTCTCTCTTGTCTCGCCAGTCTCAAATATCTCTCTTGTCGCTCTTATCTGTTATGTCTGTGTTAGTCTCTCAAAAAAATCTGAAAAATGGAATTAAATCTGTCTCAAATATGGGGATTAGTCTCTTTGTTCTCGAAAATCTCTCTTGTCTCGCCTGTCTCAAAAATCGGTTTATCTGCTGTACTTGATACTATTATATGCGATTTGAGCCGAAAATGCAAGCAACATTTTCTGAATTTTGGTTAACGGAATTGTGAACTCATGACACGGCAAAAGCAGCAAATCGCGAGATTTGCGGCTTAAGTTAATGACATTGCCGCCAAGCGGGTGGTTTTTCACATGCGGGCATACCCCTATTATCCTCGCGATGCGTAGAACGCACTCCTACGGTCTGCCAATTGCGTGAGGAGTGTCCCTTAATAAATTTACCGCCATACTTCATAAAGCCTCCCTCCGGGAGGGAGGTGGATTTGCCGAAGGCAAAGACGGAAGGAGAGCGCGGGCTCAAAAGCACGGATTGCT
>JAZNBZ010000008.1:0-5714 GCA_045587285.1 Candidatus Flemingiibacterium sp.
TGCGCCTGCAGTATAAACGGTAACGCTCTTACCGTCGTAAAGACCTCTGAGTCGAACGGTTGCCTCTGCAAAGAAGTTTGCGGAGCCGTTCCAAGCGTCGCCTGCGAGAACTGCGCTCTGGCCTTCCTCGAGAGTGCCGAGCTCTGCCTTAACGAATGCCTTATCATAGGTGAGAGTAGCAGTCGTGAACATGAGGGATTCAGCGCCGTCGTTATCTACAATATTGAAGAGAATCTCTTCAACAGTGGTTTCTTCCTTAACGGTGAAGGTGAAGGAAGCGTCAGTAGCAGTATCACCAACGAGAACGGTGTTAGCTGCTGCATTGCCGTCAAGTGCTGCGCCGAGCTCTACAAGACCGCCATCGGTGTAGAAGTCACCGGTGAGGGTGTAAATACCGGGGAGAAGCACCTGATTTGCAATGTAGGATGCACCTGCGGTAGCATCAATTGCATAGTACTCAACAGGGTTGATTACGTAAGAAGCGCTATCGCTATATACGAAGAGCTTGTTGAGCCAACGGTCAGCGGGAGTTTCGTAAGTAGCGGTATCGAAGCAACCGTAAGCGTAAACTACTTCGCCGGTTTCCTTATCGGTGATCTTGATACCCTGTACATCGTAGTTGGTCCAGGTAGAATCATTGCCTGCTGCATAAATCTTGAAGACGATGGTTTCTACATTTTCATTTGCGATGGTAACTTCATTAGTATAAGTAGCATACTCTGCGGTGAGGGTACGGCTGATAGCAACGTATCTGCCGGTAGAACCTGCGGTCGGACCGAAGGTGTACTCGAGAGACTTGCCTTCTGCCTGAGCTGCAATGGTGGTGATAACATAGGTTCTGTTGGGTTCCATGATGTTATCTTCAGCACCTGCGGTGTAAACGGTAACTGACTTACCGTCGTATGCGCCGCGGAGGTTAAGAGTTGCCTCTGCATAGAAATCTGCGCCGTTCCACTTATCTGCATTGTTAAGTGCGGTGGTGCCGCCTACATTGATGGTCTCACCTTCAGTATAGTCGAGAGCCTTTACGTAGGTGAGCTTCATGTTCTTGAGTATGAGCGAACTGCCTGCTGCGCCTGCGTTAACGAGGCGGAGCGACTCAAGAGCGGTGGGCTCGGTTACGGTAACGGTAAAGGTAAGATCCTGAGCGTCAGAGGTAAGAGTGTTGATGTTGGACTGAACGCCGTTTACTACAAAACGATAGTTAGCGGTGTTGCCGTAAGTCTTAAAGTTACCGGTGATCTCATATACGCCGGGGAGAAGAGTTACAGCCTCGTCTACTACATAAGTATCGCCAAGTGCGCCGCAGGTGTAGTAGTCATTGTAAACTACGCCACCGTTGTTGTGAAGAATGGAAGAGAAGCGAGTAACATAGTCCTCTCCTGCCTCCCAGTACTCAACGGTTTCCCACTCTTCGGTTTCAGCATTATAATGCTCAAACGCCATATTAGCGAGATCCATTGTGTAAGCGTTCTGATATCTCTGGGTAAAGTATTTTACACAGAGAGTGTCAGAGGTGTAAGGAGCAACGAACTCAACGGTCTTTTCCGTAAAGGAAGGAGCGAGAGTCATGCTTCCGCTTGCAGTATTCGGATAGAGCGTAGCGAAATCGTTTACATTCGGGTCGCCCGTTATCCAACCTTCGTTAAAGCTACCGATAGCTATAATGAAAAGGTTAGCTGCAGAGGTGGACGCCTTTTTTGCGTAAAACTTTACTCTGTAGGTTTCGCCTTCAACTACCGACAGATTAACAAACCAGTCAGGATAGGTAGCATCCGCGTTGTGGGGGAAGGTGTAACCTGCACGCGAAGTAAGCTTAACGTGCGTTTCCTTGTGGAAGGTAGCGTTGTCCCACTCACCGAGACCGGTGCCGTCAAGTGCAACGGTCTGGCCTTCCTCTAAGGTGATTCCTCCTTCCTCTGTCGTATTTGCGAACACGCTAACAGGTACTAATGAGAGCACCATGCAGAGTGTAAGCAGTAAAGATAAAAATTTCTTTTGCATTACTTTTTCCTCCTAAAATTAAGATTTAATGTAATGTCACCCGCCACGCGAGCCTCATTTCGCGCGTGAAGAGTGTTATTTAAGAGCTTATGGGAAAATGGGCACAGTTCCCCCTTGCCCCACGTCTCTTATAGAATATTGTACCACAATTAAGCGAGATTGGGAAGAGATTTTTGCAAAATATTCGTTGGAGCACTCCCCAAATTTTCGACGCCTCTTTTGTGCGTTAATAACATATTTTTGCTGTTTTTGTATTCAATTTGTCTAAATCGTGCAACTGAGAAGAAAATATTACATTTTCTATAGTTTTACAATATAAAAAGGACAGAGCACAAAAAAAGCTTCGAAGCCGAAGCTTCGAAGCTTTGTATATTCGAAATAAGAACTTATCTCTTGGAGAACTGGCTCGCACGACGAGCTGCCTTGAGACCGTACTTCTTTCTTTCCTTCATTCTCGGGTCACGAGTGAGGAAGCCTGCCTTCTTGAGAGCGGGACGATAGGTTTCGTCTGCCTGAAGAAGAGCTCTGGAAAGGCCGTGGCGGATAGCGCCTGCCTGACCGGAAAGACCGCCGCCCTTAACGTTGGCGATGATGTCGAACTTGCCCTCAGTAGCGGTTACGCCGAAGGGCTGGTTGATGATGAGCTTGAGGGTTTCAAGACCGAAATAATCGTCGATGGACTTGCCATTAACGGTGATAACGCCGGTGCCCGGAACAATACGAACGCGAGCAATGGACTTCTTTCTTCTGCCGGTGCCGTAGAAATACGGCTTTGCACTCTGATACATTGTGTATTACTCCTTTCGATTATTCAGCGGGATAAGCGATAGGCTGCTGAGCCTGCTGCTTGTGCTCTGCACCTGCGTAAACCTTAAGACGGGTGATCTGTGCATCACCGAGCTTGTTCTTTGCAAGCATACCCTTAACTGCGAGCTGCATAGCGAGCTCGGGCTTGGTTGCCATACGAGTCTTGTAGCTTACCGTCTTAAGACCGCCGATGTAGCCGCTGTGACGGTGGTAATACTTCTGCTCCAGCTTCTTGCCGGTGAGGACAGCGTCCTTTGCGTTAACGATGATTACGAACTCGCCGCAGTCAACGTTGGGGGTGTATTCGGGTCTGTGCTTACCTCTTAAGATGGTAGCTGCGAGAACAGCGGTCTTGCCGAGGGGCTTGCCTGCTGCGTCGATTACGTACCACTTGCGCTCGAGGGTTTCCTTTTTAGCCATGTATGTGGACATAATTGGTAAATTCCTTTCGGTAGAATATTTGCCGTAAAACGGCTTGGTTTGTCCGCCCTTTCGATGGGTTAGTCGTTACGGCAGACTTTCTCAACGTGCACTATTATATCACACAAACTCCGGCTTGTCAATACCTTTTTCAAAAAAAGTTTCAAAATTTCAATTTACATATACATTTGCTCGCAAAATCGCCCGTTTTCTTCGATTTTTGTGGTGATTGCTCCGCCACAAAGTACGTTTTTGCTGTTATTGACTTTTAAAATCGTTTATGATATAATGTAGGAGGAAGATTTTTGGCGCATTTTTGGTAAGCGTGTCAGCTCGCGGACTTGGAGGTATACGATGGGTGCCGTATTTGCTTTAGGATTTGCTTTTTTTGCTTTTATTGTAGTTTTTATCGGCGTAACGATCGCCCTATTCGGCATCGGCGGTGAAGCCCTGTTCGCGACTCTTATGGTCCGCGGCAAGCGCTTCGGCAAGCCGCTTCTCGTGGTATCTGCCGTGGTCACGCGCATTGGCGCACTTGTTGCGTTGATACCAATAGTATTTTTCGGGCTTATCGTAGGCTCAAACTTCACGTATCCACACGATTTCGTGGAAACCGAGATTGCAGTCGAGTTCACGGATGGCTATTGGGGCGACTTCGTTGCAGACGGCGCGACCTATACGCTGCTTAACGACCTCGGCTTTGCCTATGAAACGGCGCAAACGGCAAATACGCCCGTTTTTCACTATATTCCCGACGAAGCAATAGAGCGCCACACCTCATTCAACTTCTACCCTATCATAAACGATAGCGGATACGAGCTGATCGTTGGCGAATATTCGCTTTACTGCCGCGCCGAGGACAAAGCCGCCGTCACGGATTACTACTCAAATTGTCCGAAAGCCTACTACCGCTACGCTTCCTCATACGACGGACGTGGCAACTACTCCACCGAGTATTACCGCCTCGACTCAACCGTCGAGAGCGAGATTCACGCTCTGTACTCACAAGGCTTTGACAGCCTTGAGTTCATCGAGATAGTTTCATACGAAAAAGGCTCGTACTACGACACCATAGATTACGTCTATATCGACGTGGTAAGCGAGGACGGAGCGGTGCTTCTTGACTACGTAACGATTGTAAATTTTAAAGGCACGCTCTACGTTTTGGAATACGAGGACTTTGCCGCGGAGCTTGACGCCGAGGATTATTTCGCCACGCCCGAGTACGAGCGTATGTCCGTGTACGGATTGCGCGTGTTGCCCGAAGCTACCGAAGCACTGCTCAAAAGCTACTTTATCGGAGAATAAATAATTTATGAAAAGAAAAAAACAGCTTCTCTCAAAAATATCCGCGCTCCATCTGGTCAAGCTCGTCGGGCGCTCACTTTTGCTCGTTGCCGCGCTGGTGATTTATATTTACAACCACGTTACAGGCAGCGATATCGAGCTGCTTACCGGCTATGAGGGCTTTAAATGGTTTCTTGCCGCGCTGTGGTGTATCTACGTTGTGGAAATGGCGCTTCGCTTCTTCCCATCGAAGCTCGAAAGCCCCGGCTGTCAGAAGCAGTTTAAGCGCAGCTTTATCCCAACGGGCGAAACGACACCTATAATACAGTCGTGGCGCCGTACGCTCTCCGTCCTGCTCGCGTGGGTTGCCCTGAACGGCGTTATCGGCGCGCTCTATTACACGCACGTTATAGACAAGGGCATTTTACTGCTCGTCTGCCTCGCGTACAGCGTATGCGATATGATATGCATACTGTTCTTCTGCCCTTTCCAGGCGTGGTTTATGCGCAACCGCTGCTGTACGGACTGCCGCATCTACAATTGGGACTTCGCGATGATGTTCACGCCGTTCGTGTTTATCCCGAGCCTTTACACGTGGAGCCTGCTCGGACTCTCGCTTTTGCTGGTGCTTTATTGGGAAATATCCCTTCGCCTGCACCCCGAGCGCTTTTCCGAAACGACGAATGCGGGCATTGCTTGCAAAAATTGCACCGAGAAGCTGTGTAAGCACAAAAAGCATCTCGCGTCGTTTATAAAAAACAGAAAATTTATAAAAAGGTAGACCGTAATGTATAAGAAGAAAAAGAAGCTGCCCGAGTCGAGCTGTGAAACGTGCGAGTTCTTCGACTGGGACGACGATATGCAGGAGAACGTCTGCATCGCCAATCTCGACGAGGACGAGTATTACCGTATGATGTCAAGTCCGCGGTGTCCGTTTTACAAGTATTATAATGAATATAAGAGCGTTCAGAAGCAAAACTGATACTGCACGGGGAGGCGAAAGCCTCCCTTTTGTTTTGCGCGTACCGCTCGGCTTTGTCCTCGCGCTTCGCGCTCGGGGAGAACGCAAGGGGATGGACAACCGGCTCAGGCGCCGCCGGTTTTCCCCCCCTTGAACCCCCGTTTTCCATGGCTACGCCTCCTAAAAGAAGGCGGCGTCTTAAAAGGGCTGCTTTGCGTGCGCGACGGTGCGCGAT
>JAZNBZ010000009.1:0-6400 GCA_045587285.1 Candidatus Flemingiibacterium sp.
GTGATAAATAGGTGCCGTCATTTTGTGACGGCACCTCACACGTTTTTAGAAGCGCAATACGGTAGGGGATACGGAAATGCCCCTATGGAAAATTAGAGTCAATTATACAAAATGCAAATTTTGTATAATGTAGGGGAGCGAAAAAAGATATAATAGAGCGTGGCGTAGCCACGCTCCGTTTTTTGCGCCCGTGGCAGCCGTTCTGTGAGTCTGAAATGTATGCTTGTGCGTTTTGCATCGCGCCGTTGGCTGCTGCGCGGTATCCGTTACGCCCGCCGCTCACGCTGTGAATTTTTCTGATAGCTGCCGGCGCACGTCAATCCTTACAACTTATACGTTCCGCTTCACGCTATCGGCTGTCAGCACGTATGCGTGCACGCTCTCACAGCTCACAGCGCGACCTCGGGTGTATCAAGTATACTATAGCCGATACGCTGTAAGCTGCCACGGTTAGCTATATACAGATTGTAAGCGTGCGAGCCGCCGTAGCGATAAATATAAATAATAAGAGGAGCCGCGCGGCGTATAAAACGCCCGACACGGCTCCATCCGTTTTTTGAGGTTGGTTTCCCCGTCAAATAGCTACTTGTAAGCCAAGACGTAATTATACAAAATTTCTCATTATACTTCTTTTAAGATATTAATTATACAAAATCATCGCCGTTGTATAATGTTGTTGTTTGGCGTCGAAAAATGCTGAAAAGAAATTTCCCGTCTTAAACGCTCGAGCCCTTGCCGAGTGCTTCAATACGATCAAAAAGGCGGCTGAAGGCCGCCTTTTATAGATGCTTTTCAGGGCGGAACGCCCTTCTAAATGCCGATTTCACGGCACTCTTCCCTCTCTCACTCAATGCAGGAATAAACCGCGTTTATAAGTCGCGGCTGATACCATTCCTCGCGCGGATTGAGCATATGCTGTGCGAAGAACACGCCGAGATTTTCCTCTGTGTCAACTATTACGTTTGCACCTGCCGCACCGCCCCAACCAAACTCGCCGAGGTTCGCGTTAAGCCCTGAAATACGCTTGTCAACGTGCGTGCGCACGCCAAGCCCGTAGCCGTGGCCGAGATGCTGCTTCCAATTGAAATCTGCGCGCTGTGCCTCGTTAAGTCGGTCTGCCTTCATAAGCTCGACGGTTTTGGGCGAGAGAATGCGCTCGCCGTTAGCGCCAAGTCCGCCGCCTGCAAGTGCCGCCGTGAGCTTTGCATAGTCGCCGACGGTGGTTATAATGCCGGCGCCACCGCTGTCAAATTCGGGGGAATGTCCCGATACGGAGCCCTTTTCTTTACCGACGTTCTTGAAATATCCGTCCTTTGCGTTGCCGTACATCTGCGCCTCAACTATTGAGAGCGACTGTCCTGCGCTGTCCTTCGGTACAAACGAGTACTGCGTTGCCATTTGGGCTTCGATTTCAGGCGTCAAATGGTATACAGCCTTGTCCATTCCGAGTGGCTCGAAGATATTTTCCTTCATATAATCGCGGAATTTTTTGCCCGTGATTACGGATATAAAGCCGCCGAGCAGGTCGTGGCTGTGCGAATATTGCCAATGCGTTCCCGGCTCGAACCAGAGCGTATCCTTCGCTCTTGCGCGTATAAAATCCTCGGTGGTATAAGTCGGATTTTTCTCGCGAAGCTCGGTGATTGCTGGCGAATTGAAGTTGTAGTCAAATCCCGTGCTCATCGTGAAAAAATCGCCGACGGTTATTGGATTTTTTGCCTCGACAACGTCGCCGTCAGCCGTTTTAATAGCCATATGGCGGTACTCGGGCAGATACTCGTAAAGCGGATCGGAGAGCAAGAATTCGCCGCGCTCAAGAAGCTGTGCGCCTGCCGTAACGGTCGCGACCTTCGAGCAGGAATAGATGTTGAAATACTCCTCGCCCGTCATTTTCGCGCCGCTTTCGATATCGGACACGCCTGCGGAATAGGTATACGCGAGCTTGCCGTCCTTGTAAACGGCGACCGAGCAGCCGGGTGTGCGGTTGCTTTCGACCATTGAGTCGAGAAAAATTTTGAGGTTGGTGAAATTCATACGCTGTCCTCCCAAAACGTCTTATTAAGAAAATTATACCTCGCGGCGAGCAAGTTGTCAAGTAAAAAAGCAGTTAGAAATATGGAAAAAGCACCTCGAAAGGTGCTTTTTTACTTATCTTAAAAAGATTTCCGGCGTTGATAGGTCTGCCTTTACATTTGCGCACATTCCAAGAAAACTTCCTACACGAAGCTTCCTCAAATCGAAATATCCCTTATTCATCGCTACGGGCACGGTGCCGAGTGCGGTCTCTACGTCAGCAATTATGAACTTGAATTTGTTTTTATCTATACAAATGCAGGCTTTATGTATTGCTTTTACGGTTCCTAAAATAAAGGATGAGGCAGAACCCGGCTCGTCATCCTCGGCGGTATCAAAGGTGCTGCTTGGTGAACAGAACGTTTCTGAAAAGCCGGACACGGTTAAATCGGTGTCGCCTACCTTGACGTTGGAGACGCCCATTTTGCGATTGAAATCGTCTAAATTTTTATATACCGTCAATTGATACGGGAAAATGGAAATATACGCTTCTTGTTCCGTACCAAGCAGTTCCCCGTCAATAGCGTAACGGCAAACGGTTTCGATAGATAAATGCTGTGCGGTGTCGGCGGTTTCAACCTCATAGTATTCATTGGAATCCGATGAGCCTGATAAAAGTTTTAGAAAGTGGAGCTTGCAGGGGGGAGCGGTTGATAAAATGATATCAACGTCGAGCACCTCATTTACTTGTTTTTCTTCGTTTGTATGTAGGGTATAAACATAATGCCCTAATACCTTTTTGGTTTTAACGTCAATCATTTCGCTTCTTACGATAAAATATTTTTTATCGGAGGTTGCAAATCCGCTATTTGCCTGCTCAAAGATCGTGCCCAGAATTCCGGCAAATACCTTGCTTGTTTCTTTAGTATCGGAAATCGCTTGAAAACGAATTGGCATATTTTCCACCCCTATTCTTCAATTTAGAGAGTTCTTTTGTAGTTCTAGTATATCACTTATGGTTAAAAAAGTCAATACTTTGTTACGCGAGAAACGGGACTTGTGAACCCTCGCAGTAGATGCCTGCGGCATCAACTGCACGAGAATGCTGACGCATTCTCGAATACGTTTTTACGCACATTTCGTGCAAGAAAAAAGCAGTATCGGGACAAGCCCCAACACTGCTTTTTTTGGTGCGAGAAACGCGACTTGCCCGCCTGCGGGCGGAGCGGAGGCGCGGGAAAACAGTCCACCGGACTGTTTTCTTACACGCGCCCTTTAAGTCCCGTTCATATCTCAAAAATAAAAAGTCGCCATTGGGACAAGCCCAATAACGACTTTTTTTGGTGCGAGAAACGGGACTTGAACCCGTACGGTGTGAACCACACGCCCCTCAAACGTGCGCGTCTGCCAGTTCCGCCACTCTCGCATATCGCCGTTTCGCGACGACTGTTATATTATACACTATCCTTTGCCGTTTGTCAAGGGCTTTTAGAAACATTTTTCGGTAAAATTTGCGAAGATTATTTACACATTCCGTATTGCATATTTTAATATTGTATGATATAATTAATAAGATATATGTATAAACCGAGGTGGACGTCAGGTGAATAAAAAATTCGCCCTCGCACTTAAAATAATATCGGCGCTTATTATCCTTGCGGCGTTCGTTGCACTGTGTATCTGGCTGATACCGCTCGTTGCGTCACTTAAAGAGCCTGAAAACCAAGAAAAGTTCCGCGAGTTTATCGAGTCGCTCGGTGCTCTTGGCGTTCTCGCAATGCTCGTCTTGCAGATAATACAGATCGTGGTTGCGATAATTCCCGGTGAGCCCGTTGAGGTGTTAATGGGCGTGATGTACGGCACCTTCGGCGGACTTTTTCTGACGCTCGTAGGTATAGTTATCGGACAGACGCTCGTGTTCTTCACGGTCAAGCGTTTCGGCATAAAATTCGCGTCACGCTTCGTTGACGTAAAAAAATTCAGCGAGCTGTCGTTTTTAAAACGTCCCGAGCGCCGCGACGGGCTGATATTTTTACTTTTCTTTATCCCCGGCACACCCAAGGACATACTCACCTACTTCGCGCCGTTCACGGGCATAAACTATCTTCGCTTCATCGTGCTTGCGACGCTTGCACGTATTCCGTCAGTCGTGTCGTCCACGTGGGCGGGCGCGACGCTGTCCGACGGAAGTATCCTCAAAACGGTGCTTATCTTCGCCGTGACGGGCGCACTCGGACTTATCGGAATTTACGTAAACGGCCGTATTACGGCAAAACATAACGAAAACAAGGAAACAGAATGATAAAGGTAACGAAAGAACAAATCGCCGAGCAGTACCGAATAATGGCGGCTGTACGCGAAAAGAACTCGACGCTTGACGCGCCGCCGAAATGCTTTATACGAACGTTTGGCTGTCAGCAAAACGAGGCGGACAGTGAACAGCTTCGCGGTATGGCAAGCGAAATGGGCTATATTCGCACGGACACGCCTGACGACGCCGACCTCATACTCGTCAACACCTGCGCCGTACGCGAGCACGCCGAGCTTCGCGCACTTTCCACAACGGGACAGTTTAAGAAACTCAAAGAGAAGAACCCTTCCCTGCTTATCGGCGTCTGCGGCTGTATGGTTACGCAGGAACACCGTATGAAAGAGGTGAAGCGCAGCTATCCGTACGTCGATTTTCTTATCGGCACGGGAATGCTCTATAAATTCCCTGAAATACTTAATAACAAGCTTGGCGGCGGTAAGCGAAGCTTTACCGTGGACGCGCCCGAGGGCTCGCTTGCGGAGGGACTTCCGATAAAGCGTGAGTCGAGCCTTACCGCGTGGGTCAGCGTGATGTACGGCTGCAACAATTTCTGCTCGTACTGCGTCGTGCCGTATACGCGCGGACGCGAGCGTAGCCGTGAGCGCGCCGATATTATTGCAGAGGTTAAGGACGTCATCGCGAGCGGTGCGAAGGAGATCACCCTGCTCGGTCAGAACGTCAATTCCTACCGCTCCGAGGGGAAGGATTTCGCCGACCTCGTTGACGAGATTTGCGCCCTTGACGGCGACTTTATCCTCCGCTTTATGACGAGCCACCCGAAGGACGCGTCACATAAGCTTATCGACACGATGGCGCGAAACGAAAAGTGCGCGAAGCAGTTCCACCTGCCGCTTCAATCGGGAAGCGCACGTGTGCTAAAGGAAATGAACCGCCGATATACGCCCGAGAGCTATCTTGCGCTCGTTAAATATATGCGCGAGCAGATGCCCGACGTTGCAATATCGTCGGACATTATCGTAGGCTTCCCCGGTGAGAGCGACGAGGAGTTTGAAGAAACGCTCACAATGCTCCGTACGGTCGGCTTTGATATGGTTTACTCGTTTATCTACTCCCCGCGTCCGCTGACGCCTGCGGCGGCTATAGAATGCCAAGTGCCGCAAGAGGTAAAGTCCGCGAGATTTGATAGACTGCTCGAAACGCAGAACGAGATATCTCTTACCAAAAACCTCGCGCTTGTGGGAAAAACACAGCGTATACTCATTGAGGGCGAGAGCAAAAATTCGCCCGATATGCTGACGGGACGTGCCGACTCGAATAAGCTCGTGCATATTCCCCGCGACAGCGTTAGCGAAGCGCTTATCGGCAAATTTGCCGCTGTAAAGATAACGAGAGCCGAAACCTTTGCGCTTTTCGGCGAGATTGTTTAATTAGTCAACAAAATATTTTATATACAAGGAGAAACAAAAATGGAAGTTATGGAACTTGCCGCAAAGCTCGGCCAAGAAATCAAGAAAGATCCCCGAGTGGTAGCACTTCAGGAAGCGGAGAAGGCTTATACCGAGGACAGAGGTCTTCAGACGCTTATGGTTGAATACAACGCGCAGTCTACCGCTCTTACCGAAGAATACAAGAAGCCCGAAAAGGATGCGGAGTTTATCAAGCGTATCGAGGCTCGCATCAACGAGCTTTACCACGAGATTACCGAAAATCCCGTAATGCTTGAGTATCAGGCGGCACAGGAGGTCGTTAACGACTTTATGAACGAGGTCAACGCGGAGATCACCTATCAGATCACCGGTCAGCGTCCCTGCTCGCACGATTGCTCGTCCTGCCACTCGGGTTGCGGTCACGATCACCACTAATAACAAATCGCGGCTTCTGCCGCGATGTATGCGTATTTTTGCTCGCGGTGACAAGCACCGCTCGGTCGGGGCGGCGCTGCTCTCAAACGCCGATCCGCCCGCCCCAACACCTCACCCGGCTCGGCTGGGCGACTGCTGATAGGGGATGCATTATACGCGTACGTGACGGCAGAAGTAATTATTCTACAGAAAGAGGTTTCATCGCTATGACACCGATGATGCAGCAATATTTCGAGATAAAAAATCAATATAA
>JAZNBZ010000010.1:0-3027 GCA_045587285.1 Candidatus Flemingiibacterium sp.
CGCATACCGCTCGCTTTGACCTGGCGCTTCGCGCGAACGCTACCGCCTTGCTGAAGGGGCGACCATTGGTCGCCCGCCAACGAACGCATATCGCTCGCTTTGTCCTCGCACGCCTTGCGCGCTCGGGGGAACGAAAAGGGGGAGAGAGTCCCTCAAACGCCGGGACTCCCTCCCCCTTTTGAACCCTCTCCTACGTGGCTCAAATATATGTAAAAGGGAGCCTTATCACCTCGCCCCAGCTCGGAACTTCGTCTTTCCGTAAGCTTCGTACCACAGAGTGCTTATTTAACGGCGCCAATTTCCTAACGGAAATGGAAATTGGCGCATTTCGTCGCGCATCGCTGTACGCTCGCGCTATGTAATGGCGCGCCACAACGCGGCGCGCCTTGCCGCTGATAGCCATAGAATCGCGCACCGTCGCGCACGCAAAGTTACCCTTTTCGCGCGCCGCCTTCTTTTAGGCGGCGTAGCCACGGAAAACGGAGGTCCAAGGGGGTGGAAAAACGGCGGCGCCTGAGCCGGTTGTCCATCCCCTTGCGTCTCCCCGAGCGCGCAGAGCGCGCGAGGTCAAGCCGAGCGGTACGCGCTCGTAGGCGGACCGCCGAGGACGCCACCCCCTACGGGGATAGCCAAGCCGCGCGCAGAACGCGCGTAATTTACAAAATTGCAACAAACAAGGGGTTGCAATTTCGCCAACCGTATGTTACAATAATAACAAAGATAATTTTCGCGGCGAAATGTGGCGACATTTCACCGCTTTTTCGTGTGCTTTTGGGGGGTGTATCAAAATTTTCAAGGAGAAAATGACGGAGTCGTTTTCTGCGGTCATCCCGATTACGGCGATCGTGCTGCTGCTCAGCGTGAGCGTAGCACCCATCGACCCCGGCGTTATGACGCTCTTTATCTTCGGCGCGCTCGCACTTACCTTCGGTATGAGCCTTTTCACGCTCGGTGCAGGTATGTCGATGCAGCCGCTCGGCGAGGGCATCGGTGTCGTAATGTCGAAGTCGAAGAAAACCTGGCTCAATCTTATCGTCTGCTTCGTGATGGGTGTACTTATCACTATCGCCGAGCCTGATTTGCAGGTGCTCGCCGAGCAGATACCGTCAGTGCCAAATATGGTGCTGATTATGTTCGTGGCTGTAGGCGTTGGACTTTTTATAGTCGTATCGATGCTGCGTACAAAGTTTGGCGTTAAGCTGAACTTCCTCCTCATAGCGTTTTACATAATCGTTATGGTGCTCGCATTCTTTGCACCGAACGAATTTATCCCCGCCGCGTTTGACTCTGGCGGAGTCACCACGGGACCGATAACCGTGCCGTTTATTATGGCACTCGGCGCAGGTATGGCGGCGGTGCACGGTAAGCATCACGGCGAGGAGAGCTTCGGTACGGTTGCTTTCGCGAGCGTTGGACCGATTATGTCGGTAATGATCCTCAGCATTTTCTATAAGCCCGAAGCAAGTGCAACTGCCACTCCCATAGCAGATATTGAAACCACGCGCGACGCGTTTGTTGAGATTGCAAGACAGCTTCCGCACTATGCGTACGAAATGCTGATAGCATTCCTGCCTATCGTGGTAGTGTTCGTGCTCTTTCAGCTTATCTTCCGTCGCTTTCACGGCAACGCGCTGCCAAGAGCGATAATCGGCTTCGTTTATACCTACGTCGGACTCGTGCTCTTTTTAACGGGCGCGAACGTCGGCTTTATGCCCGCAGGTCACCTTATCGGCGAGGTTTTAGCTGAAAGTGACTTCAGATATATCCTCATTCCCGTCGGTATGCTCGTCGGTTGGTTCACCGTCGCGGCAGAGCCTGCGGTACACGTTCTCAAAAAGCAGGTTGAGGAAATTTCCAACGGTACTATCACGCAGAATACTATCGGTGTCGGACTTTCGGTCGGTGTTGCATTCTCCGTCGGCATCGCGATGCTTCGCGTGCTCACGGGCATACCGCTTATGCCGTTTATGATAGGCGGCTACCTTATCTCGCTCGCTATCAGCTTTTTCGTACCGCCGCTCTACACAGGCGTGGCGTTCGACTCGGGCGGAGTTGCGAGCGGACCTATGACAACGACGTTCCTTTTGCCGTTCGCGATGGGCGCTTGTACAGCGCTCGGCGGCAATCTTATGATGGACGCGTTCGGTATCGTTGCAATGGTTGCGATAACGCCGCTTATTACCATACAGTGTATCGGTCTGTTCGCGGAGATTCGCCGAAAGGCAAGACACAGAAAGGCTATTGCCGAGCTTGCGAGCCTCGACGACTGCATTATCTATTTCGATAAGGAGGTAGCGTAATGAATGACAAAATGATGCTGCTTCTGACCATTACAAGGCGCGGTTCAGGTTCGGGTGTTATCAAGACGCTTCGCGCGCACGGTGTCGATTGGCATTTTCGTGCGGTCGGGCAGGGTACAGCCTCAAGTGAGATGATGGATATTCTCGGTATCGGCTCGCGCGATAAGGACATCGTTATAAGCCTCGCGGCAAAACGGGCGGCGGAGGGGTTTACAAACGAGCTTGAGTCTGATCCGACTCGCCGCGGCGGACACGGAATTATGATGATATTCTCGCTTGATGCGATAAACAGTCTTACTGCGGTGCTTGCGGCACGTGCGGCGAGGGACATCACTCTACAGGAGGCAAGTAGCGAAATGAAAAACGAATACAAGCACAGTCTTATTTTAGTAGCGGTCAAGCGCGGATGTGCGGACGATGTTATGCAGGTCGCACGACGTGTCGGCGCGACGGGCGGTACCGTTATCAAGGCAAACCTTGCCGACAACGGCGCGGCTGATCTTCTCGGAGTTACGCTCGAGGAGGAGCGCGATATCGTTGCGATAATGGTGCCTGACACGATACGCGATACGATGATGGAGTCGATAAACCGCGAGCTGGGTATGCGTACGGACACGCAGGCGATACTCTGCTCGGTCGGTGTTGAAAAGGCAATGCGTATATAATAAAAAGTGAGGACGGCAAAGTGCCGTCCCCGTTTTTTTTCGGGAACCGCCCCCCTTGTCCC
>JAZNBZ010000011.1:0-6316 GCA_045587285.1 Candidatus Flemingiibacterium sp.
TGTTATCGGCTTTTATCTTCAGCCAAGCGTCGGCGGACGGGTGTTCAGCTACTCTTATTGGGAGAGAATATGCGAAATAGAGGGTGTTGTCGCGATAAAGTGTGCGCCGTTTAACCGCTATCTGTCACACGACGTTGTACGTGCTGCGGCTCTCTCAAGCCGTGCGAACGACATTACGCTCTACACGGGAAACGATGACAATATTGTAGTCGATCTTCTCACCGAATACCGCTTTACAAAAAACGGCAAGACGGTCACAAAACGCTTCTCGGGAGGTCTGCTCGGACATTGGTGCGTGTGGACACGGCGCGTTGTGGAAATGTTCCCATCGCTCAAAAATGCAGAGCCTACGCCCGAGCTTCTCTCGCTCGCCGCAGAGATTACTGATGCAAACGCCGCCATCTTCGATGCCGCGCATAATTTCGCAGGCTGTATTCCCGGAATACACGAAGTTCTTCGCCGTCAGGGACTGCTTGACGGTATCTGGTGCATAAATCCCGACGAGGTGCTGTCCGTGGGACAAGCAAAGGAGATCGAGCGAGTTTGCAAGGCGTATCCGCATCTTTGCGACGACGAATTCGTAAAGGAATTTCTTGCACGCTACAAGGCGTAGGAAGGATTTAGAAAATGTTCAAAATAGGAATCGTAGGCACGGGACTTATTGCAGGCGGACACGCAAAGGCTATCGCCGCTATGAGTAGCGAATGTACGCTCGCGGCAGTCGCTGACATCGACGGCGAAAAGGTAAAAGCGTTTGGTGAGAGGTTTAGTGCGCCGTACTACACGGATTACAAAAAAATGGCGGACGAGGTAGAGCTCGACGCGGTAATTTTAAATCTGCCGCATTTTCTGCACTGCGAGGCGAGCGTGTATTTCCTTGAGCGCGGAATAAGCGTGCTCGTCGAAAAGCCTATGGCGAATACCGTTGCAGAGTGCGACAAAATGATCGAGGCCGCAAAGAAAAGCGGTGCCGTGCTCGCGGTAGGTCACGTTCAGCGTTACTACGAAAGCGTGCAAAGGCTCAAAGAGATAGTCGAAACCGAGCGTTTCGGCAAGCTCTGTATGATTCGCGAGGTGCGCAACACCGACTACACGAACGAGCGCCGTCCGAGGTGGTTTTTATCGAAAAAGCTTGCAGGCGGCGGTATTACGATGAATTTCGGTGCGCACTCGCTTGACCGACTTTTCTACACGACGGGACTTTCGGTAGAAAAGGTGCACTCCGTTATCTCAAATCCCGTCACGGATGACGACGTTGACACCGTGGCGCAGATATTTTTGGAGCTTTCGGGCGGTGTTTGTCAGACCATAACCCTGTGCGGTGCGCACGTGCCAAACGAATATGAAACCACGTACTATTTCACGGACGGCGTTGTAAAGATAGTAAACGGCTCCGAGCTTGTGATATACGAGAACGGCGAGTGGGTAAACCACGGCGGAGGCGAGGAGCTTATGTACCCACAAATGGTGGAATTTATTAAGCTTCTGAAGGGTGAGCCAAACGGAATGGCAACGCCTGAATATTCACGCGAGATCGTACGTGTAATTGAGAAAATAGTAAACTGAAAGAAAAACCTCGGCAAAAGCCGAGGTTTTCTTATTGAGCGTCATACGTTACCGTAATCGTGTGCTTTTTCGCCGTCCCCGTTTCGTAGTAGATGTGCCACTGCGGTGCTTGTTTTGCGTGGAACGCTTCGGGAACGCCCTCGTTGAGGTCTACGCCGAATTTGTCGGAGATCTCGCGAAGCGTGAGCGAGCTGTCGGGCGACACCACCAGTTTGACTCCGCCGCGCTCGATTATCACGTTATTCCCGTTGGGAATGGGCGCAGAGAGCGTATGCAAGGGGTAGGTTATCTTAACATCGTGATCTGCCTCTATCTCATCGACCACCGTGACACGTCTATCCCTAAGCGTGATGGTACGCTGCCACTTCTTTAGCATCGGATAAGCCGCCGAAATATCGAGCACGGCGCACTTGGTAACACCGTCGTCCGAAGAGGACACTATCCTGCCGCGCGAGTTCATACTCGCCGCCTCCTGACCGACACCGTCAACCAAAATCGCGTTGTGTGCGACGGTCTGACGCATCCAGCCAAAATGATGCGCCGTTCCGTATTCTCTGCCGAAATACCCTGACGGAGATATGAGCGCCGTGCCCTTATAGTATATCGCAAAGCTTCCCTGATCGGCGTGACGGTGAGTGTCCGAGCCGAACCTTGAAGCTCTTGCAAGCACTGCCACGTCGTTTTCGGTGTTTCTTATATCGGTGTGCATACTGACGAAGCCCGCGTCGGGGAACACCGCCGTGTCGGAAAGCTCCTCACAGAGCGCTCTCGAGGTCGGCTTGCCGACGGGCAGGAAAATATCAAGTAAATGCAGCTTATAAAGCTCGGGCGATGCCGACTGTGCTGCAAGCTTTTTTGCTTCATCGGGACCGAATCTGTCCGCCCAGAAGCGCATCGGGCTCTGCGCGAAAAATCCCGGCCACGCAACGTCGTCGGGCGTGCACCAATAGCCGTCGCCAAACGGATGATTTTCCTGCTTCGGATTTGCGAAATGCATAAAAAACTTCGTAAGCCTTTGGTAAAACGGACGGTTTAAGAAGCGAGTTCCGCCAAAGCGTTCAACAGCGGATAAAAACGGTATAAACCATTTCGTGTAGCTCGTCGAGTAGAACGCGCCCTCTGCCCAGCCGCCGTCGGGAGTGCCGTAATACGGGAAAATTCCGCCGAATATTTCGAGCGAATATTCAAGCCAGCTTATCAGCTCCTCATCGGGCGCAACACCGCTGTCCTTCAAAATAAGCGCCGCCTCGCCGAGATATGCAGGCAAGCGTCCTGCGTGTGAGTTACCGGGATTTTGGCAGTAATCGAGCTTTTTAAGCACCTCATACGCCTGCGTCGCGTACGTGCGGATCGTACACGCAACGTAGCGGCGTTCACGCTCGTCAAGAAGCGGATAAAGCATATCGTACACCGCGGGCAAGCAACGCAGCATCGAAAGTCCTATCTCATCGCCCCAGCTCCATTTAACCGAGAACGGTCCGTGCGGATTTCGGTCGCACAGCGTGAGCAGTATTTCCTTTGCAAACGCGCCCGCACGCTCGTCGGATAGAAGCGCATATCCGAGCGCACACGCAACGAGATTTCGGTCAACGTATTCTCGGAAAACGCCGAGAAACTCACGGTATGGAAGCGCGTTAGGATCGCGGTGATACATCGGAAGCGGCGGCATACCGTCTGCGTACGCTTTTTCAATATTGCGTCGAAGCACCGTGAGCTCTGCCGCGTGAGTGCGCACTATTTCGGGAATATCCTCGCTAAAGAAAAGATGCCTCGGGTGCACCTCGGGAATACGCGAAAACAGCGTTTTAGCATCAACTCGCGGTATCTCTATCGCGTACTCGGCGAGCGTGAACGGCATCTCGCCGCGCTCTGCCCCCTCACAGTACACGTTCCACGTATATTCGCCAGCATACGGAAGTGTTACCACCGCGTAGTTAAGCCCCGTATCAGCGCGGAAGATCTCACCGCTTGCATCGGATACGGTGACGGTGTACGTGTGCTTTCCGTCAATCGATATCCAACAAAGGCAGACGGGATTTTCCTCAACCACTCTGCCTGCTTCGGGGAAGGTAAAGACCTGAAATTTTGACGTACGTTCAAGCGGAAATTTTACTTCAGACATTTTTAGCCCTCATTTTTTAGACTTACTGTACCAGATATATTCGCCCGTTTCGGGGTTTATCTCCCCAATCTGTTTTGCGGGAACACCTGCCATTATCGCATAATCGGGAGTGGATTTCGTAACCACCGCACCTGCACAAATAAGGTTTGCGCGCCCCATTTTAACACCGCCGGTTACGGTTACGTTTGAAGCGAGCCAACAGCCAAACCCGATTTTAATGCTGTCGTCGCCGTCGCGGTTTGTACGCGCGGAGAACCAACCCGTTTTCGGATCAAACTTGTGATTTCCTGCGGCTATCGAACAGCCGGGGCCTATCATCGTGTGGTCGCCTATGGTAATATCGCCGTTAAGATACGCGTAAAGACCGATATAAACGTCCTCGCCTATCTGCTCCTTTGGCACACGCACTACTGCACCGGGTGCTATTCTGACACCGTTTTCGCCGTATCCCATAACTCTCGCGCGGCGTGAATCGCCCTCGAAATTATGATGCTCGTTGCAAAACGCGGTAAACTCCGCGAAACGCTCGTCGGTAAAATCGACGCTTATGAAGCCGTTATCTTTTTCGGACATTTTCCTTTTCTCCGTTTCAAATTTTTATGCTGATACTGCCGTCCTCACCGTACTCGATTGGCTCGAAGTCACGGCAAAAGCCGTCAATCTCTTTAAGAAGCGACTCTTTCGTATGTGTCGGATGCGACTGTGCAAGTATTCCCTTTGCAATAGCCGCTCCGTCTTTAAGAAAATCGTAAGCAAAGCGTGTCAGCGCCTCTGCCCCGAGCATATAAGCCCACTCGGGATTTTTAATAATATAGTCCGAGCCGTGACCGCGCCCCGACGAACCGCTTACCGCCGCTTGTATACAGGGCATAACACACGCTATATCGCCAATATCCGTGCATCCGGGATCAAAATAGCCCTCTTGCTCGTTTATGTCCTCTCGCGGCACAAGTGTCGCAATAGTATCCACCATAGCACACTGTAATGCCTTACACGGCACAAACGGCATATAACCGTGTCGATCGGAAATTTGAAGAGTTGCACCAATAGCCGCGTTGCAGCAAGCCATCGTTCGGTTTATTTTATCATTCTCCGAGCGAACCGCATCAACCGTGGAGCCGCGAAGCTGTGCCTCCATACGCACATCCTCGGAAACCACGTTAACCGCATCTCCGCCCTTTGGATACCAATAGCTGAAGCGCGTGTAATTTTGCTCCTTGAAGGTGTCGCGCTGTGCATTAACTCCGTTTATCGCGAGCGTCGCCGCCGCAAGCGCATTTATACCGTTCCAAGGTCCTGCGGCATGAGCACTTTTACCCTTGAATTGAAGCATTTTGATAATCGAGCCATTGCTTCCGGGATTAAAATAGAAGCACGGCTTTTTGCCGCCAAGCGTATGCACCATAACGGCGATATCAACACCGTCAAAAAGTCCGCGGTGCAAAAACTCGACCTTACCGCTCGTATAACGTATAACTCCGTCGCGGCGGAGCTTTTCACGCTCTTCGACCTGAAGCTCCTCTGCAGGTATAACCATAAAGCGTATCTTACCGCAAAGGTCAGCGAGTACTCGCTCATCACGAAGTACGTATGCCGCGCCGATAAGCTCTGCGTCCTGTGCGTTGTGACCGCAGGCGTGTACCGCACCCGTCACACGATCTGCCGCCGGGTGCTCGCGGCAAACAAGCGCGTCCATCTCCGCCATAAGCGCAACGCACGGACCGGGACGTCCCGTGTCAAGCTCCGCGATAAATCCGGGGATGTTCCCTGCCGTCTTTACCTCGTAACCGAAATCCTCGAATTTTTTCTTTAAAAATTCGTGTGCCTTCCACTCAAAAAAGCCAAGCTCGGGATTATCCCAAAGATACTGCCCCGTCTCGTATATATGCTCTCTCGCCGCTTCTGTAAGCTCGTGTATAAGCTTCAAAATCCGCTCACCGCCTTTTATAAAGGTATTTATAATATGCCTATGATTACATTTTACACTATACAAAATGCTTTGTCAATATCTCCGTGGAAATTTAGTAACCGTTTGGTTATTTTTTGCTTCACGCTATTATTAAAAGCCCCGCTTTTCATACGAAAGCGAGGCTTTTTGTTAAATTAAAGGTTATAGTATCTGTCGAACTCTGCGGGATGCGGAATCTTCGCAAGCTCTGCGCACTCTGCGCGCTTTGCCTTTACAAAGTTCTTGAGGAGCTCCTCGGGGAATACTCCGCCTGCGATCAGATAATCGTGATCTGCCTCGAGCGCGTCGAGCGCCTCGGGAAGCGAGGTGGGAAGTCCCTTAAGCTTTGCCTTCTCCTCATCGGAAAGGTGATAGAGGTTGAAGTCGTAGGGGCCCCAGCCGTTTGCGTGAGGATCGATCTTATTCTTGATACCGTCAAGACCTGCCATAAGGATAGCCGCGTAGCAGAAGTACGGGTTGCAGGTAGCGTCGGGGTTGCGAAGCTCAAATCTTCTCTTTTCGGGGCTCTTTGCGTACGCAGGAATACGGATGACTGCACTTCTGTTGGAGGTTGCGTAACCAACGGTAACGGGAGCCTCAAAGCCGGGCACAAGACGCTTGAAGGAGTTCGTGCTGGGATTCGTGATAGCGCAAAGAGATGCGATATGCTTTAAAAGTCC
>JAZNBZ010000012.1:0-4586 GCA_045587285.1 Candidatus Flemingiibacterium sp.
GAGATATGGCTGTGGCATCCGGGCGGAGAGTATAACGGCATCGAGCTTCTTAACGATTTTATGCGCGAGGTTGACGCGCTCACCGAGCTCTATGCTGCAAAGTACGGTCACGAAATAAAGGTTTGCGTGCGCCTTGCAAGCGATATTGAAACCAACTACGAATTCGGTCTTGACGTGCTTACGTGGGCTGCCGAGGACATAATTGATATGGTTATCCCGACGGGCAGATGGGGAACCACGGACACCGATATTCCCGTAACGCTCTGGACGTCGTATATGCACCCGCACGGAGTAACCGTTGCGCCGTGTATCGAAATTCGCGTTCAGAATCCCGGCACGAGCTTCGTTGGCGACCATACCTTTGAAACGTACAACGGTATAGCGGCAAGCTTCTTGTCGCAGGGCGCGGACAAGATCGCGCTTTACAACCAATATATCGGCTTTGCGGGGATAAGTGAAATTCACAGGGTCTCATCCGAGGACGAAATGCTTTCGGGAACGTACCGCCATTGGGTTATCGTGTCCACGATAGGCTCGTATCAAAAGCTTATGACGCGCAACCGCCGCGTGGTGCTCACCTATAAGGATACCTACAACATTTGGGAGGGCAGCAACGCACAGCTTCAGAAATGGGGCGACGCAGGCGAAACGGTTACGCTTCGTTTCCCGCTCGGTGACGTACCGCTCGGTGCGGCGGCTACGGTCAAATTCTCTGTCAACACGCCGAACGACGTAAATCCGCCGGTCGTGTATATCAACTCGACGCGCGTGGAGCTTGCTAATATTGAGTACGATGAGGAGGGCTACACAACAAAGCCTATCCTTTGCTACAAGGTACCCGAGAGCGCGCTTGACGATATGTTCGCAGTCGTTGAGATCACGCCCACGCACACGCTTCGAATCGACTACGCAGAGGCGCGCATTGACGTTGCCGAGTGATAAGTGAAAATGCAGCGCACGCTAAAACGTGCGGTGCGTTTTTTTATTTATAGATTTTTTTGATAGATACTTGTAATTTTGGCGGATATATGGTATAATAGTACATAAGTTACAAAACTCGAAAAAAGTTCGAAAAATATTCGTGATTAAGGAGATGTGCGCCTTGAAGAAACTAAAACCGATTTCTTTCGTGCTCGTGCTTTGCCTTGCGTTTTCCGTCGCTCCGATAGCGCTCGGCGTGACCGTTTCAGCAGAGCCTGCGGAGTTTAACGCCGTTACCGAGGCCGTTCCGGACGACAACGTGCTTTATATGTCCGACTTTGACTCGGCAGGTGCGCTCAACGGTATCAGCGCAAATTCAAAGCAGCTTTCTCAGATACGTACCGACACGGGCTCGTATCTTCAGCTACAGTATATCGTCAGCAACTACGTAGGTATCGAGCTTATACATCCCGACGGAGCTATCCCGGCAGGCGATTACCTGTTCACGGGATATTTCAGAATGATGTACGTTGACGAGCTTACCGCGCTTCGCGTTATGTTCAACGACGAGGACGGCAAGCTTATGGTCATCGGTCAAAACTCATCGGCTGCCGACGTTAAAAAGATAACCGTTTATCCTACGAGCGACGAATGGATAAAGGTTGAGGTGTACGTATCGCTCGACGAGCCGATGGCTTCTATTACCGTATGCGGCGAAACCGATGCGAGATTCGTTCAGCCTTACTGCATTGACAATTTCTCGCTCGTTCCTGCGGCTATTCCCACCGACTACGTTATCCAAACGTGGGGCACACCTATTTCTGCGGCAGATGCGTACGCAAGCCAGGTCGATTCTAAATTCGCTTGGCCCGAATGGTACGAGGAATTTGAAGCGCAGTACGAGGTGCAGGGCATCGTAATGAATCAGGACGCGGACTCGCTTATAGGCAGCGTTCCCGCAACGGTTGAGGGTATCAAAAAGTTTGCATACGGCTACGCAGGCTCGCACGTTACCGACTTTATGCTCTGCGTGAACAACATCAACTCCACCTTCCGGACCGAGCTTGAGGATTGGACCGACCTCGTTGATAAGTATTATCAGACCGAGGAAAACGGTATCGCCGTAGATTATACCACCAATAGCAGCGCATTAGGCGCTTACCAGCACTACGTCGTCCACGCAGATGCACTCGGCGGCCGTGACTACTTTGACGTTCTCTGCGAGGCGTTCAAGGAGGTTAATATCCGCCCGTGGCTTTCCATCAGAATGAACGACCTTCACGGAACGGGTGATACCACCTCCGTGCTTCTGTCCGACTATTTCCACGAAAATCCCCAGTACAGACGAGTGCTCGAGGAGAGAAGAAGCTACGCGGCAAAGTCTATGGGCTCGACGTATTATTTCAGAGCACTGGATTATACGCACGACGCGGTACGCGAGCGTTTCCTCGCATACGTCGAGGAAGTCGTTTCGAGATACGATTGCTACGGCATCGAGCTTGACTTCCTTCGCGAGATATGGCTCTGGCATCCCGGCGGAGAATATAACGGTCTTGATCTGCTGAACGACTTTATGCGTGACGTGCAGGCGATCACCGAAAAGTACAGCCTGCAACGCGGAGCGGACATAAAGGTTTGCGTGCGCGTTCCAAGCGACGTTGAAACGAACTACGATTTCGGTCTTGACGTTATTACGTGGGCGGCAGAGGGACTTATTGATATGATTATTCCCTCGGGCAGATACGGCACGACCGACACCGATATTCCCGTAACGCTTTGGAAATCGCTTATGCATCCGTATAGAGTGAGCGTTGCACCTTGTATTGAGATCCGTATTCAGAAATCCGGCTCAAGCTTCTACGGCTCGCATACGTTCGAAACCTACAACGGTATCGCGGCAAGCTTTTTGTCGCAGGGCGCCGATAAGATCGCGCTCTTTAATCAGTATATCGGTTTCTCGGGCATAGACGATTTTCACAAAATATCGTCGTACGACGATATGGTTTCGGGAACGTACCGCCATTGGGTGATAAATTCGACTATCGGCTCGTATGAGAAGCTTATGACGCTCGACCGCAGACTCGTGCTTACCTACAACGACGTCTATAGCGTTTGGAAGCGCTCAACCAACGCACAGCTTCCGAAAACGGTTGCGGCTGCTGAAACGGCAACGCTTCGTTTCCCGATTGGCGATATACCGCTTGGCGCTGCCGCTACGGTCAAGTTCTCGGTTACTGCGCCGAACGATACCGCTTTGCCGACGGTTTACATAAACTCACAGCCGGCAGCGTTCGTTGGCATAGAGTTTAACGAAGAAGGCTTTACGAGCCTGCCTATCCTTTCCTACAGCGTGCCGACGAGTGCGCTTGACGATACGTATGCAGTCGTTGAGATCACACCCTCGAGTGCACTTACTATCGACTACGCAGAGGCGTACGTCGCCGTCGCAGACTGATAAATAAACTACGCCGCACGTGTAAGCGTGCGGCGTATCCTTTACTTATGATACTGTTTTCTGTATTGATTTGGCGTTGATCCGATGTGCTTTCCAAACATCGCCTCAAAGCCTTGACGCGTTTCGTAGCCGCATTTTTCGGCTATGGCGTCAATCGAGAGATCGCCGTTTGCGAGAAGGGTTTTCGCGTTGGAGATACGTATTTCGCGAAGCTTTTCGGTGAACGACATACCGAAGCAATCCTCGATGATGCGCTGTGTTTGCGTGCGGCTGTAGGAAAGATACGCCGCGAGGGATTCGAGGGTGATGCTCTTTGAGTAGTTTAAGTAGAGGTAGTTTTCAATTTTGGTGTGCAGGCTTATCTGGTTGCTTGCTTCGGCGGCGTCGCCCGTATCGGTATCCATAAAGCGCTCGAGCACGTAGCTGAAAATAATTCCGAACTGTGCACGCATACGGTACGTGGCGGGGGAGCCAAGCGCTTTGCCGTCAAGACGGCGAAGCTCGGAGATGACGCTGAAAATATGCGTGCGCTCGTCGGGGGATAGGGTATCGCGCATATATTTGCGATCTTCCGTGTCAACGAGGTGTGCGCCCGATTTGAAATTAAAGCGCAGGCAGAAGCGGCGCATCGTTTGCGTGAAGTGGTCCACGCGGTGCTTTACGTGCGGAGATATAATAATGAATTCGCCGTGGTTCAGGGTAATGTGCTCGTTTTCTATAAAATAGTCGAGCGAGCCTTCCTCTACGATCACGAGCTCGTACGTGGAGTGATCGTGCAGCACGTTACGGTAAGGAGTACCGTGTTGCTCGCCGAGGAACTCCATAAGAATATCTATAACGACGCCCTCGAACTCAATTCGTGTGCTCGGTGCGAGATCAACGGCGTCTATGCTGTCAGCTTCGGTGTGCTTGGTACGCGCCACGGTATCACCTCCGGGTGGATTGTTTAAAATTAGGATACCACAATAATGTTAACACGCAGTGAACAATAAAAAAATAAAACTTTTTTTGATATACCTATTGACAAATCGAATTAGTTGTGATATAATAATTATCGTTGTGAAGAACAACAAATTAAATATGGGAGCGTTCCCGAGCGGCCAAAGGGGGCAGACTGTAAATCTGTTGTCAGTGACTTCGGTGGTCCGAATCCACCCGCTCCCACCAACAAAAGAAGAAAACGAAAGCTGACCTTTTTTGTTACAAAATG
>JAZNBZ010000013.1:0-14465 GCA_045587285.1 Candidatus Flemingiibacterium sp.
TTACCTTTTGTTCGTGTTCAAAAGAATTGTCGAGATTTTCTTTAGTTATCGTTTCCAATTTCCATTACAGCATCTTTCGATGCCTCACTTCCTTTGTACTTTCCTAATCTCTTGTTGTTCAATTTTCAATGACCATTCTTGGCTTGCCATCCTTGCAGTCATCGTATCGACTCTGCAGGCGACTTGTATATTATAACACAGTCTTTCCCGTTTGTCAATACCTTTTTAAAAGTTTTTTAAAAACTTTTTGACCGCTTCACTCGAGTATCTCTCGTGCGACAGCTTTAATATTATATCACACCGAATTTCATTTGTCAACACCTTTTTTAATTTTTTTGCACATTTAGTGTAAATGTGCATAATCGTCAAAGCGTAGTGAACACTATTGTTAGAGGTGTCCATATGCTTACCATTTTAATACGCATTATACTCGTTTACGCCCTGCTCATCGGCACGATGCGCCTTATGGGCAAGCGGCAGATCGGCGAGCTTCAATTGTCGGAGCTTGTGACGACCATTCTTCTTTCCGAGCTTGCCGCACAGCCGATAACCGACGACCAGACGCCGCTCGCCTTTGCGATAATTCCAATCGCCGTGCTCCTCTCGCTTGAGGTCATAATATCCTTCACCGTCACGAAAATACCTGCGCTCAAGCCGTTATTCGACGGCAAGCCGAGCGTACTCATCCGCCGCGGCAGGCTTGACTTCGACGAGATCGGACGCGTACGCATCAGTATGGAGGAGCTTCTCTGTCAGCTTCGCATAAACGGCATATCCGACATAAATCAGGTCGATTACGCCATTCTCGAGCAGAACGGTCAGCTCTCCGTCATACCAAAACGCGCCGAAGCGCCGCCCTCTGCCGAGGATATGTCACTAAAGGTCAGCGAGCCGGGCATCGCTCACGCCATCATCGTTGACACGAAAATCAGCGACTACGACTTAAAGCGCCTCGGCCACGACCGCAGATGGCTTGAAAAAAGGCTGGCACATCACCGTGTCAGCCTTGACGAGGTATTTCTCTTTACTGTAGACGACTGCGGAAGGGAGGGACTTATTAAAAAGCCGTGCGCGCATTCGTAATTTCCTTAATAATATTATCCGCCGTGCTTGCGCTCACCGTATGCGACTGCGTTTACGTGGACGGGCGCATCGACGCGCTTCTCGATATCTGCGAAAAATTAGAACGCGGCAGCTCCGCTATGCTTACGGACGAGCTGAAAAGCAAATGGCAGAGCTGCCGCGACGTAATTTCGCTTACTACGCGCCAAACCGATATAGAGCGCGCCGAGAGTGCAATGCTTTCTCTTGAGCATTATCTCGACGTCCCGACCGATTACAATGCCCAGCTTGCGATACTCGTGAGCACCTTGAAGCACATCAAGGCGTCGCACGCGCTGTCGCTGATCAGCATCTTTTAACGGAAAGCCGTAACCTTATCCGCGAGGTAGACCTCTTTTCTCATTATAGTATAATACTCGCAAAACGGATCGTCGAAGGTGACGCCGAACTTTTCGCTCGCAGACTTAACGACGTACTCGGGATTTAAGTAGTTCGCGCTGTCCGCCGACAAAAGTGCGCGGACGGTTATACTGCCGTCATTGAACGAGCACTCGCGAAGGTCGATAAACGGCGCGATGTCCGTTTCCTTCTCTCCCGACTTGGAACGCTTCATTATTATAAGAGGATTAGTATAAAGCTCGCGCATCCTGTCCGCAACGTCTGCCGACAGCTTCGGCGAGGTCATCCTTATCTCGTACTCTGCCCACATAATGTCGCTGAATTTGCGCTCGCTCTGATACACGTCGACTATCTGCATCTCGTCGGTCAGCGCCGCGTTGATACGGCGCTTTACCTCGTCAAGCGGCATATCCTCAACGAGCTTTATATCAAAAAACTCGCACTCGCTCTGCGTGCCTATCGACAACGGAAGCGAAAAGGTTATTTTAAGGCGCGGATTGAAGCCCTGCGAATACCACGCAGGTATGCCTGCGCGGGTGATGTTTCTCGTCATCGTACGCATAAGGTCGAGGTGAGAAATGTACTGAAGGCTTCCGACCTTATAAAATTTTGCCCTTATTTGCATCGGCTGCACCACGTGCGCTCACCTCCAAGCTTGTTCGCGCCGCAAGCCGTACACTTTTCGGCGCAGTTTTTGTTAGTTTTGGACTCGTACGCGTTATGACGCTCGCGAAGCAGGAAGGATTTATCAACTCCGCAGTCGATAACGTCCCACGGGAGCGTTTCGTTTTCGCCAAACTCGCGGTTCGCGTAAAACGCGGAATCAATACCGCACGCCGAGAATACCTCCATCCACTTGTCGTAGCTGAAGAACTCCTCCCACGCGTCGAACCTCATACCGCGCTCGTGTGCCTCGAGCACCGCCGCCGAAAGTCTGCGGTCGCCGCGCGCGAACACCGCCTCGATATACGAGGTCTTTGCGTCGTGGTAATTATATTTGATCTTGGGATCGTTTATCTTCGAGCGAAGGAGCATCTGCTTGCGCTCAAGCTCGGCGAGCGTGTCCTGCGCCTCCCACTGGAATGCCGTGAACGGCTTTGGAATAAAGCAAGCGACGCTTATCGTAACAGTCGGCGCCTTTCTGCCCTTCACGCCGCGGTACATATCGTAATACGTATCAACGACGTGCTTTGCAAGAGTTGCAATGCCCTCAATATCCTCGTCCGTTTCGGTGGGCAGACCGAGCATAAAGTAAAGCTTGACCTGCGTTTTGCCTGCCTCGAACGCAACGCGGCAAGCCTTAAGAAGGTCCTCCTCGGTGACGTTCTTGTTTATCGCGTCGCGGAGGCGCTGCGTGCCTGCCTCGGGCGCGAAGGTGAGTCCCGATGAGCGCACGGTGGATATTTTATCCATAAGCTCCTTTGTGAACATATCGAGTCGCATCGACGGGAGCGAAAGGTTGACCTTCGCCGCGTCCGTCCATTTGAGAAGCGTGTCGCAAAGACCGCCTATCTCGGAATAGTCGCTTATCGAGAGCGACGAGAGCGATATTTCATCGTATCCCGTGCTCGCGCGAAGCGCACGCGCCTGACGGTCGAGCACGTCAACCGATTTTTCGCGTATCGGACGGTAAACCATACCCGCCTGACAGAAACGGCATCCGCGCATACAGCCGCGGTAAACCTCGAGCATAATGCGGTCGTGCACCGTTTCGATATACGGCATAACGAACTTGTCGGGGAAATACGCCTTGTCCATATCCTTGATTATACGCTTGGTAACGCTCGTCGGAATATCGTCGTACCTCGGAGTGTAAGCCGCTATTGTGCCGTCCTCGTTATACGAAACCTCGTAAAGCGAGGGGACGTAAAAGCCGTCAAGCCTTGCCGCCGCGTGTAAAAACGCCTCGCGCGTGTACGTGCCGTTATCCTTCATATCGGCGTATAGGTGCATTATCTCGGGGAGCGCTTCCTCGCCCTCTCCGATAGAGAATACGTCAAAAAAGTCCGCAACCGGCTCGGCATTATAGGAGCACGGTCCGCCGCCGATGATTATCGGCATACCGTCGTCACGCTCGCTTGCGAGAAGCGGTATGCCTGCGAGGTCGAGCGTTTCAAGCACGTTCGTGTAACACATTTCGTACTGCAGAGTGAACGCCACGAAATCGAAATCGCGAAGCGCGTCACCGCTTTCGTGTGCGTAAAGCGGAATATTGTACTTGCGCATTTCCTCTGCCATATCAACCCACGGAGTGTACGTGCGCTCGCACCATAAATCGTCGTGAGCGTTTATCGCGCCGTAGAGTATGCGAAGACCGAGGTTCGACATACCTATCTCGTACGTGTCGGGAAAGCAGAACGCCATTCTCGCGCGTACGTCTTTCTTATCCTTAATTATCTGACCGTATTCGCCGCCCGTATAACGTCCCGGTTTGGACACGCGCTTGAGAACGCGCTCTGCTGCGGCTTTAGGTGTGATGTTTTCCATAATGTTATTTTACCCTTTAACTAAACGAACAGGACGCCGCGTTTGCGGCGTCCCATTACTTTAAACTAAAAACTTCGAAATGAGCACCACGGGTACCATCCAGAAAAGCTGGTACAGAAGCGCGTATACCGACGGCATAGCAGTCGCGCCGAGTGCGCTCACGAATATCATAACGATAACGCCGATTATCATCGCGAGCATACCGATTATAAGATTGGTCTTAATAACCGAGCTTACTCTCTCGCAAAGTGCAACCGTGCGAAGCAGAGCCTTAACGGAGCGCTTGGAAACCACGCCACTCTCACAGCGCTCGACCGTGTGAGGAATATCCTCAACAGTTCTCGCTCTGATGACCTTAACGGGGTACTTGATCGCGTGTATCTTCTTTGCAAGAAGCATATCGTCGATATTCGGATCAAAGGACTTGATGCCAACGCACATACCCGTTCTGTAAAGCTGTGCGAGAACCTTCTCAAACTCGCCGTCGATGGTGTACTGAACGTACATCTTCGCCGCAAGCTGACCGCCGAACGCAACGTAGAGGATACCGAGCGCGGAGCCCTGATCCTGTCTGCGTGCTTCGCTGTCGAACGGAGGCTCGTAATCCTTCTTCTCCATATAAGACGCCTTGCCGACGTAAACTATCTCGCCATCGACCGCCACAGTAAAGCCGTCCTCATCGACCTCGATAAGCTCAACGTCATCGGAGTAGCCAATATCCTGCGTCGCCTGTGCGAACACTTCTGCGAGCGGGCCGTCAACCTTGACGAATGCACTTGCGAGGTTATAAACTATCTCGTCGATGCGGTTCTGACCGAACACCTTAATGCTCGTCACCTTCGTACCGCGCGGCGGGAATACCTCCTTATCCTCGAAGGAAATGATCGAGGAAGCGGCGTATTCGTCGAGCGATGCCTCGCCGAGTATCGCGCTTTCATTTTCGAACGCGTCCTTCGACGCCTTGTAGAAGGGATAGCTGTATATCGCAAACAGCGTAAGCGGTGCGCAGAACGCAACCGTAAGGAACGCTGACGTGATCGCGCCGTACACGCCTCCGCCTATCGCGCCGACTACGACGAACACGACGGCAAGCACAAGCATAGCGGGAAGCAAAATGCCGATTATCGGTCTTGCGGGCTTGTTCTTTACGCTTCTCTCAAAGAAGCCGTCAACGAAGTCCGTCTTACCGACGCGTACGATATGCGCGTCGTCGGGAACGTACTCACCGAACACCTCGCGCTCAAGCGAATCCGTTTCGTTCGACACGGGGCTCACCACGAGCTTTTTCTTTTTTGAAGCAACCACGTTAAAGCCGAACATCTCGCGCTTTAGGTTGAGGAACTCGTATACGAGCGAAGCGAGCACCGTGAATACCACCGGCAGGTTATACATCGCAAATCCGCTTGTGGGCGCGATAATGCCTGCAACGAGCGAGTATACGAGTGAAAGCGCAAGCATTAGCGCCGTAAGCGTTTCGGGAGAGAATCTTTTTTTGAGAATGCCGTTATACGCCTCGATAAGCTGTCTGTATACGAGCACACCCGAGAACACTATGAGCTGAAGGTCTATCATCGCGTATACGACGGGGTAAGACGTGGGACGCATAAATGCGGGAAGCGAAAGTCCGAATATCGAGAAATTCTCGATAATGAACACTGCCGCTAAAAGCGCCGCCGCCGCCGCGATGCGGACGAGAAGCGACTTGTAGCGCGACTCGTACTTCGCCATAATCTCATTATTCTGCTCACGGCAGGTATATTCGAGCGGCTCCTCAACTATAGATATCTGCGAGGTCTGCTCGTGCTTTTGGATAACGTCCTCCTCGATCTTGGACGCCTCCTCCTCGCCGACCGCCTGCTTTAGCTGCTCCTCCATACCGAAGGCGAGCATTATGTGAAGGTCAGTCTGATCGACCTCTGCGTCGTCGGCATTACCGTAGGTCTGGCTTATTTCAGCGTTTGCGAGATCGTCGTCGCTTATGCGGTCGAACACCTCGGTCGCGGATTCGGCAAGCGCCTCGTCTATTGCGCGGCTGACGTCGTCGTCCGCCCTCGATGCCATTTCGCGAACCTTGGAAATATCAAACACCGCCGTCGTCTGCGTATCAAGCCCGTCCTCGTCTGCATACTCTAAAGGCTCGTCGTCGTACACGATCGGCTCCGCGAGCTTCATATCGCCGTCCTCGTCGGATATCTCCTCGGTGATTTCTTCTGCGAATTCCTCAGTGAATTCCTCGGCAGGCGCCTCGGTGATATCCTCCGCGATTTCCTCTTCGGCGAGCGGTGCATCCTCGGGCACGACGAACATCGCATCGTCAAGAAGCGCGTCCTCGTCGAGCGTCGCAGGCACGTCGGGCTCGGGATCTGCGATCTCGTCCGCGATCTCTGCGGCAACCTCGTCAAACGACATCTGCACGAACACCTCGTCGCCGTCCGACTCTGCGCCGAACTCGTGAGTATCGCCAAGCTCCTCACGGGCGGTAGCGTTCTGTGCCTCGGCAGCCTCATTCTCAGCCTCACGCTCCTCGCGCGGCTTCGTAATATACATATCAATAAGCTCGTCAACGTCAAGCTCGGAGTCGTCGTCATCGCCGAGAGCCTCGGACTCGCGAAGCGTCTGCTCGGCGCTGCTGTAAACGGCATCGTCGATCTTCAGCGCCTCTGCGGGCTGTGCTTCTGCGCGTGGCTTGTCCGCAGCTTCACTTTGGGCATTATCGCCCGAAGCCGCTTCGTCGTAACTCTGTTTCAGGCGGGCAAGCAGATCGTCTGCGCTAAGCTTTGCCCTATTATCAGCCGAATTTCTATCGTCGTGCATCTTATCGTTCCTTTCTCAAAGTATTCATTTTCCACGCATCTGTCGTGCGGCCTCCGAAAGGATGACCGCAGTGGCACAAGAAACGTTGAAGGAGTTGACCTTTCCGTACATCGGAATCGAAATCATAAAATCACATTTTTCGCGTATCAGGCGCGATATGCCTGCGCCCTCGCTTCCGACGACTATCGCCGTTGCGCTGTCGAACTTGGTGTCGTAGTAGGATGCGCCGTCCGCCTCCGCACCGTACACCCAAACGCCCTTCTCTTTAAGCTCGTCTATCGCAGCCGCGAGGTTCGGAACCTTCGCTACGGCTAAATGCTCAAGCGCGCCTGCCGAGGACTTTTCAACCACCGCCGTAAGTCCGCTCGAGCGGCGCTTGGGAATTATAAGTCCGTGTGCGCCCGTTCCCTCGGCACAGCGTATGATAGCGCCGAGATTGTGCGGATCAACGACCTCGTCCGCGATAACTATGAGCGGCTTCTCGCCGCGCTCTGCCGCAATAGCGAGTATCTCGTCGATGCTGACGTATTCCTTCGCCGCCGCCATAGCGACGACGCCCTGATGATTAACTCCGCCGGCGAGTGCGTCTATCTTCGCCTTTTCAACCTCGATAACGGGTATGCCGCGCTTTATTGCCTCGGCAACGATAAGCGTTATCGAGCCCTCGCGGTCACCGCGTCTTACGAAAAGCTTGTCTATCGCACGCTCCGATTTTAAAAGCTCGAGCACGGCGTTTCTGCCGCCGACCGCGTTTGAAACGGTCTCGTCGCCGCCGTCCTCGCGGCCGCCCTCGAAGCTCGCGCGCTCGCGCTTCTTATATTCGTCCTTGCCGCGCTTTGAAAAATTTCTGTCGCGGTCACCGTAATTTTTCTTATACATACGTTCCTTATCCGGCAGTTCGCAGCCTGCGTTTGCGTATAACTGCCCTATTGTATATAATTATAATATATTATAACATACTTTCGAGCATTTGTATATACCTTTTCGCAAACTTTTTTAAAAATTAAACTATTTTTTCGCCAAGAATAAAAACGGACAAAAAAATAGGGAGATGCCCTTCGGCATCTCCTATTTCCGACGTGAAATCACGCAATTACTGCTGCTTCATTTCAGCATAGCACTCGCTGCAATATACAGGTCTGTCGTTGCTGGGCTGGAAAGGAACCTTTGCTTCCTTACCGCATCTTGCACAGGTGGTAGTAAAGAGCTCTCTCTGGGGCTTTCCTGCGTTCTTCTTAGCGTCGCGGCAAGCCTTGCATCTCTGGGGCTTGTTCTGGAAGCCCTTCTCAGCGTAGAACTCCTGCTCGCCAGCAGTGAATACGAACTCTTCGCCGCATTCCTTACATACCAATGTCTCGTCCTGATACATTTGAAAATACCTCGCTTGTGTAGAAAAAGTTAATAAAGTGTTGCAAAACAACCATTTGTATTTGAACACTATAAATATTATACCACTTTTTTGGATATTGTCAATAGTTTTTTCAAAATAAATAGTCGGTATTATTGCACCTTGTTTATTGTGTATAGTTTAAAATTCGACTTTTTGAGCATTATGACAAGCGATTGTGCATTTTTTAACATTTTTCGGCGATATTTTGCACTACTGAAGGTCAAAATTTTCGTAACATATGCACAACAAAGTACCCAAACGGTTAATTTACAAGGTAATTTATATCACCGCTGAGTATTGAGATCACGCCTCTGTACGCGACCTCGGGGTGCTCGTTGAAATTTGCCACCATTTTGTGGAGCAGATCCTCGTTTTCGACGACGAGATTTATTTCAAGCGCGGGCTCGAAATTCTCAATTATCTCACAGTGCAGATCGAATTTGCCGTCCTCGCGCTTTGCGTGCGTGCACTTGACGTCGGCGCCGCGCTGCTTAAAGGATAGCAAGCGCATCGCGCTCTTCAGGCTTTTTTCCTTTATCACGCCAAGCAGATTACTCTGAAGCTGTTCGACGACGACTATTCCGTTTTCGGTTATTCTGAAGTGCTCGTTCTTGTTCTCCGGTCTGCCGTTTTCACCAACGCCCACCTCGTTGCTCCCGTCACCGACGCGTATCATTTCGATGGTTTCGGTATCAAGCAGCTCGGCGAAGCACTCAGCAAAATCAAAGTAGCTCACGAATTCGTCCTGAACGACCATATCGCTGATAGTGTTGAAATCAAGCGGATAGTTGAGATTTTTCAAGAGATACAGAATAAATATTTTTATATCGTTTTTTTCTTTAAGCGGTGCCTGCATACAGTCCTCCACTTCGTGTATTTTGGGGCGAAAATGGGCAAACGCCTGATGGCATCTGCCCATTGTCAATTGCTTTTCTATCGAGAATTATTCGGCTGTTTCGAGATAATCTCTCCAGTCCTTCATCTTGAGGTCGGTGAAATCTCTGTAGCCCATATAGTAGTCGCCGATCTTCGAGAGGACCTTGCCGTTGTAAACGTATGCGTCCTTGTTGAAGAAGAGCGGGATTATCGGCATATCCTCCATAAGAAGTGCCTCTGCATCGTGCAGATAAGCGGAGCTCGCCGCTCTGTCCTTCTCTGCGAATGCGGACTCGATAAGCGCGTTGTATTCCTCGCTGTCGTAGCCCTTGATATACGGAACTACGTCATAGTTGTCGTTCTGAATATCAATGCCGTTGCCGGAGAACAGCGGTGCGAATACAGCGAGAGCGCTGAAGGCGTCGGTCGAAAGCGACTGATAGTCTACGGTGATAGCGTCGTAGCTCTTGCTTGTGTACGCCTTCATATAGTCCTCGTAATCGAGCGCCTTGATTGTAACGGTGAAGCCAAGCTCTGCCCAAACGCCCCTCAGGTACTCTGCAACTGCAAGCTCAAGCTCGTTGTCGCGGCAGGTAAGGGTGAACTTGCCGGCCTTGCCTACGAGCGCCTTTGCGCCGCCAACGTCAGCCGAAGCGGAAATAAGCTCGCCGCCGTTTGCTCTGAAGCTGTCGCCAACCTTTTCGTCGTATACGGCAGGCGGCACGAGGCCGGTAGCCGCTTCTGCAAAGGTCACTATGTCAACGAGCGCGTTTCTGTCGATAGCCATCGAAAGAGCGCGTCTGTTTTCAGCAGTCTTGAATACGGTCTTGGTGGTGTTGAGAATTACGCTGTGGGTGGAAAGAAGGTCGGAAATATTAGCCTTCTTTTCATAGTCGGCACGCTTGGAAAGCGCGATCTCGCCAAGATAGAATATCTCGCCGTTTTCGTACATAGCGGTATTTTCTTCAACGTCAGCGTCGAAATTAACCACGAGTCTGTACGGAAGAACGTACTTATCAAGTGCATCCTCCTCAATGTCGCGGCGGTAGTATACGTTACGCTCAAGCATAAGGCGTTCGCCCGCAACGAGCTCTCTGACGGTGAACGGACCGTTAGAGCACATAGTGGTGGTAGAGGTTCCGAAGTTTTCGTATCTTTCAACTATGTCCTCACGAAGGGGAACGAGCGCGAGAGACGCGAGATTTTCAAGGAAGCAGTCGTAGTCGATCTTGCCCTCGAACTGGATCTCAATAACGTCGGTATCAACCGCCGCAATTCCGAGGTCGTCGATGGAGTTGTCGCCCATCTTAACGTCGCGTGCATTCTTTACGTCAAAAAGAAGCGATGCCGCTGCGCAGGAGAACTCGGGATCGAGTATGCGCTTCCACGCGTACACGATGTCGTCGGCGGATACGATACGTCCGTCGCTCCAAGTGGTGTTCTTGATAGTGATCTCCATACGGTATTCGTTCTTTTCGGCGTTTTCGAAGATCTCATAGCTCTTCATAAGCGCCTTTTCGACCTTGCCGTTCTCGCCGATTTTGGTAAGGCCCTCGTAAACGAGGCCGAGCACCTTTGCCGCACCGTCGTCAACGTATGCAAGAGCAGGGTCGAAATCGGTTATCTCACTACCGATGTAAACGTTGATTACAGCTCCCTTTTCATCGTCCTTGAGCGTAGAGCCGCAGCCTGCAAGAAGCGTTACGCAAATTGCCGCTAAAACCAACATAGAAACGAGTTTCTTCATAATTTTTATGGTTCCTCCCTCGAGTTAAAACCTGCATTTTGCAGGATAATGCTTTACTAATAGATCGCACAAAAAGCCGCAAAGACTCACCACGATGAACGCCGATTTCGGCACTTTATCGCGACCATAGGCACAATATATCAGAATATTACTTATATTATACCATTAATTCCCCGAATAATCAATGACTAAATTGCAAAATCTTTAAAGTTTTACACTATTGCACAATATGCGGCGCACATTTTTGTGGCATTTGTATGACCTTTCTACACCGCGCACATTATAGCGTCGCGAGCCGCTTACCGCTTTGTATAGTTTGAATAACATTTTCACGAAAATTTCACAGTGAATAATCAGAAATCCGCGGCAAATAATACTCATATACCACTAACTTAACGGGAGCGTAATTATGGACACAAGCAAGCGAACCGACCTTGCCGCAGAGCTCGATATTGCCGAGTGCGAAGGGATAAGCGAAAGCGTCGAGAAGCACGGCGCCATCGACGTTTCAACAGTCGAAATAGTGAGCGAGGGCGCGGCAGAGCGTCTTGGCAAGCCGTGCGGAAAATATATTACCGTTGACGTCGGACGGGTATGGCTCAACGCCGACGAGGAGCTTGAAGCGGCGGCAGGCGTCATCGCGGACAAGCTCACCCTGCTCGCACGCGAGCTTTGCGGCGGTATGCCCAAAAGCGTGCTTATCGCAGGCCTTGGCAACCGCCGCATCACCGCCGACGCACTCGGCGACGAGGCGGTCGGGCTAATAACCGTAACGCGGCATTTAAAAGGACTCAACGGCAAGCTTTTCACTCTACTCGGCGGACGCGAGATATCCGCCGTAGCGCCGGGTGTCCTCGGTCAGACGGGAATTGAGGTTGCGGAGCTCGTTCGAGGCGTTTGCGATGAGATATCGCCCGAGCTCGTTATCGCTATCGACTCGCTTTGCGCGCGCTCGACCGAGCGACTTGCAACGACGGTTCAGCTCGGCTCGACGGGCATCACACCCGGCTCGGGCATCGGCAATCACCGCCGAGGCGTAACGAAGGAGGTGCTCGGCGTACCCGTTATAGCGTTTGGCGTGCCGACGGTCGTGGACTCGGCAACGCTCGTTTTCGACGCGCTTGAGGCGGCAGGGATAAGCGAGCCCGACGAGCGGCTTGTCAGCGTGCTCGAAAACAGACGCGGCTTTTTCGTGACGCCCAAGGAAACCGACGTTATCGTGCGCGAGGTGGCGCGTCTGTGTGCGCGGGCGCTAACGCTCGCGTTCGGCGGAATGTAGCATAAGCGCAGCGGCAAGCGCATATAATTTGGCATAGACAAGCCCAAGAAAAAGGACGGAACAGCTATGCAAAGCCAAATAACAAGCCCGCGAAAGGGCGGTCCGCTATCAGCGCTTCTCGAGGTGTCGAGCGCGGCACTCGGCGCGTTTCTTTTAACGCTCGTGCTCACCTACTCGCTCATAAGCGCCGCCGCAGAATGGTCGGTCACAGAAACCGCGCGTATATGCTTTCGCTATCCCGAAAAGCAGAGCGTGCCGAGCCGCGACGACGCGGTACAGTTAATGCTATCGGCGGCGTTTTTCGGCAGCGACGCGCTCTATTTTGACGAGGGTGAGGAAAACACGGGCGTAACCGAGCCGTACCCGACTACGTCCGAGGGGACGCAGGACACCCCCGAATCGCCGATAGGCGAGCCGTCCGCCTCGCTTGATGCGGTAATATACGATTTTGACCGCTCGCGCGTACCCGAGGGGCAGACGGCGATAGTCCCCTTCGACCTCACGTACGGTGCCGCGAGGGGCGAGATACTGTTCACGAACACGACCGCGTACGAAATAACCGCCGAGGAAGCGCTCGCCGCAGAGTATCCGATACTCACCGACCTTGACGCCTGTTCCGAGGACGAGCCGCTCGTTCTCATAATCCACACGCACGGCACGGAGTCCTATTCTCCTCACGGCGCGCTATACACCTCGCCGTCCGCCCTTATGCGAAGCTCGGACACGTCGGAAAATATGATAGCCGTCGGCGCGGTAATGTCGGAGCTTTTAAACGACGCGGGCATACCGACGCTTCACTGTGAAACGATGCACGACATAAGCTCCTACACGCGCTCGTACGACCTTGCCGCAGACACGATACAAAGGTATTTAAGACAGTACCCGTCAATAAAGTACGTCTTTGACGTGCACCGCGACGCTATCGTACGCACAAACGGCGACCTTGTCCGCCCCGTTACCGTCATAAACGGCGAGGTATCAGCGCAGATAATGCTGCTCGTCGGGACGGACGAGATGGGCGCCGATCACGCAGAGTGGCGCGACAATTTAGCCGTCGCCGTACAGCTTCAGCAAAGGCTCACCGAAAGCTACACCCGTTTCGCGCGTCCGATCAACGTACGCGGCGCATCCTTCAACGAGCAGTTTACAAAGGGCTCTCTGCTAATCGAGATAGGCTCGGCGGCGAACTCGCTGCGTGAGGCAAAGACCGCCGCGAAATATCTTACATATTCGATAATTGATATGATACAGGATTTCGGAGCATAAAAAAATCACGCTCACCGCGTTTTGCGGTGAGCGATTTTATTATATTATATCTTCCATTACCGCGCCAAGGTCGGCGTAGATAAAGTCAGGTCGGTCACATTCCGCCGCCGCGTTGACGTCGTCCATAGTCGCCTCTCCCGAAAGCACAAGCGTTGCTGTAACGCCGTGACGCTTGCCGAGTGCGATGTCCGTGTAAAGGCGGTCGCCGAAGAGGCACATCTCCTCGCGAGCGATGCCCGTTATCTCGCTTATCATATCTATCGTGGCCGCGTACGGTTTGCCAAGATACGTCGGAACAATGCCCGTCGATGCCGTAACGAGCGCGGCTATCGAGCCGCTGTCGGGTATGAAGCCCGTTTCGGTCGGACAGTTGAAGTCGGGGTGAGTGCAGATGTACTCCGCGCCGCCAAAAATGTAACGGCACGCCGCCTCGAGCTTTTTATAAGTAAGCGTCGTATCAAAGCTCGTCACAACGACGTCGGCACATTCTGCGCTCTCGTCAATTAAATTTACACCTGCGCGTCGGAACTGCTCCTCAAGCTCGGGTGTACCGACGAGGTAGACGCTTTTACCTGCTCTGTGACGCAGGAGAAACTGTGCGGTAACGTCACCTGCGGTAAGTATCTCACTTCTGTCGGGGGAAAATCCGAGGCGCGTGAGCTTGTCAAGATAGAATTCCGGATTGTGCGATGCGTTGTTCGTGAAAAACATCACTCGCTTGCCATTCTCGCGAAGGTAGTTTATAAACTTGACCGCCGAGGGGAACACCTTGCCGCCAAGGTATATCGTGCCGTCTTGGTCAAATATATACAGCTTTTTTGACGCAATTATCTCGTTCATTTTTTCAGTGCCGCTCCTATTACCGTTCCGAATTGTGAGTTGTGTGGTATCATAAAGTTGAGGTCGAACATTGCGTTAAGTCCCGCGAAAATTGCAGGTGCTTGAGAGAGCGTGGTCAAATTACCCGTAAGCACGATGTCGCGAAGCCCGTACGATTTCGCCGCAAAGCGTGCGACCATCGCGATAGTTTCGAACACCATATTGACAATACCGAGAGCAACGTCCGCTCTCGACGCGATCTCGCTCACGTTACCGAAATTCGACGCCGTCAGCATATCGGGCGCACCGGGAAGCATCGCTTTATC
>JAZNBZ010000014.1:0-2569 GCA_045587285.1 Candidatus Flemingiibacterium sp.
AAGTGCCGCCGCGATGAGCACGGATATTACGCTGCCCGAGATGATGTTGCCGTAGTGACGGAACGCCATTGAAACGGGCGTTGCAACCTCGCTTATCACGTTAAGCGGAGCGAGCGCCACAGGCTCGCAGAAGCTCTTGACGTAGTGCCACGGTCCGCATTTCATCTTGTAGTAGGTGATGAGCACGAAAACGATTATCGCCCAGCCTGCCACGATGTTCATATCCGAAGTCGGCGGATAGAGTCCGAGCAGTGACGTAAGGCTTGAGAGTGCAGACAGCGCCATTATCGCCGCGACAAACGGCGGAAATCCACCAAAATATTTGTCCTCTCCCATATTCGTGCGCACCATATTCTGTGTCATTTCAACGACCCATTCGGCTGCCATCTGACGCTTTGTTTCAACGTTTGCACGAATACCGTGGGTGAAATACAGGCACGCGAAAAAGATAGTTATCATAACCGCCAGAGAGTTCACCTGCGCCTCGGTTATCGGGAAATCCTGAAGGGGCATCGGGATTATGAAAAATATCTGTGCGCCCGTTATTTCGATGCCGTTTGAGGCAGGGCGCGTTAGTATTTCAAGCAACACGGCGAGCGCGAGCGGAAGTATCATCATAAAAACGTAGAATATATCCGCCGCCTTGAAGCACGCGCTTCTTTCTTTACTCATTTGCACCGTCACCTGCCTTTTTTTCTTCCTTTATAAACATCGGGCTGAGCTTAGCGCCAATACTCGGGAAAAGCATCGGCACGAGCAGCGCTATAACGTTGAAGCAATCGAAAACGAAGCCGATCACCATTACCGCGACGAGCATCATATTTCGAAGCGTGAGCGAAAGCTTCATTAAATCCTTCGCCTCTTTTTCTTCCTTTTTGAGCGCCTTCTGCACGGTGATTCCCATAAGGAAGTAATGAAGCACCGCCGCCGCACCGCCGAGGAGATTTCCCCACAGCACGGTAATATCCCACCAGCCGCCGACGAGGAACACAGCCTGCATAAGCGCAGAGAGAACCAGCTCCCACGCACCGATATACAACGTTGCCCGAACGACAGCCGCATCTATTTTTTTCATACGAGCGATACTCACCTCCTGCAGAGTACAACGAATTACATCAAACTATATTATACCACATATTTGATAAATTAGCAATAGCTAAAAAGGAAAAATTTATGTAAAGACTGTGATATTTTTGGCAAACCAAAATTCATTGGCGCGGCTCGGTAAAATTTCCCGCAAAACCACTTGACAAGCCTATAAATTCGTGCTATCATTATTAAGGAATATTACGTTCTATAATAAATTTATACATAAAGAGAGGTAATCCCTATGAAAAACTTCAACGGCGTATTCACCGCCCTCTTGACTCCGTTCACCGCTGACGGTAAGGTCAACGAAAAGGCACTTGCACGTCTTATCGAGCGCAACATCAAGGCAGGCGTTGACGGCTTCTACTGCTGTGGCTCCACCGCAGAGGTATTTATGATGACCAACGATCAGAGAAAGGGCCTTATGCAGACTATCGCTGACATCAACGGCGGCAGAGTTACCCTTCTCGCTCACGTTGGTGCAGTTTCCACCGACGAGTGCGTTGACCTGGCAAAGTGCGCTGACAAGATTGGCTACGACGCAGTTTCCGCGGTTGCTCCCTTCTACTACAAGTTTAGCTACGACGAGATCGTTGAGCACTACAACGCTATCGCGTCCGCTACTCCCTTAAAGTGCATCGTTTACAACATTCCCGCATTCTCGGGCGTAAACTTCTCGGCACAGCAGCTTGGCGACCTTATCGCAGGCGACAACTTCCTCGGCCTCAAGAACACCGCTCTCGACTGCTTCACCATCGAGACCGTTAAGAGCCATCATCCCGACAAGGTAGTTTACAACGGCTACGACGAGATGTTCCTCTCCGGTCTTGCAGCAGGCTGCGACGGCGGTATCGGCTCGACCTACAACTTTATGGCTGAAAAGTACGTTAAGATCCAGAAGCTCTTCAACGAGGGCAAGATGAAGGAAGCTCTCGCTGTTCAGCACGAGTGCAACGAGATCATCACCTCGCTTTGCAAGGTTGGCGTTATGGCAGGCGAAAAGGCTGTTCTTAACATTCTCGGTTACGACTTCGGCGAGTGCCGCAAGCCCTACAAGAGCTGCGACAAGGAAGCTTACGCTCTTATCGAGCGCGAGATTATGCCGTTCGTTATTGCAGACTGATTTTCGCGAATATAAATGGGGACTGCATTTGCAGTCCCTTTTTTATTGCTCGAATCAGTCTGCTCGTGTAACCTCGCCGCCTTTGGCGGCTCGGGGAGAACGCAAGGGGATGGACAACCGAGGCTCCAGCAGTTGGCTAAACCAACTGCAGTAGGTCGCAAGCGACCTACCCGCGCCTTGCCGGTTTTCCACCCCCTTGGACCCCCGTTTTCCGTGGCTTACGCCGCCTAAAAGAAGGCGGCGTCCTCGGCGTCCCGTTTAAGAGCGCGCACCGCTCGCTTTATCCTCGCGCGCCTTGCGCGCTCGGGGAGACGCAAGGGGATGGACAACCGGCTCAAGCGCCGCCGGTTTTCCACC
>JAZNBZ010000015.1:0-4997 GCA_045587285.1 Candidatus Flemingiibacterium sp.
TAAAGCTTACAGTGCTCGGCGTGGTACCAAAGGTATTTCCACGACGCGTCCTTGTCCTTGTTTTTGTCGATATGCGAAAGCTTGAAGCTGTCAACGAGCTTATCAACACCGTCCATACGCTGGGTTGCCGTAGAAAAGGCGGCATCATTATCGCATCTCATAAACGCCGGATCGAAAAGCTCGGTTATCTTCGAGAGATACTCGCTAACCGCCTCGGCATCCTCACCGAAGGCGAGCGCGTAATACTCGCGCGCTACGTCCTCAAACTTACTCTCTTTATCCCAAAGCCCCCGTGCCATAGCGTAAAGCGGAAGTCCCGTCGGGAACGCCACTCGCTGCTGCTGACAGCTAACGCTGCCGTTAAGTCCGAACCTTTCAAGCTCGCACATATCGCGGTGAAGCGTTTTAGCGCAGGACGTAAAGCCGGGATCGATAAAGTGGTCCCACATAAGGTGGTAGTCGAATATAAAGCCGTCGCCCGAAAAATCCTTCTGCCAAAGCGAGAGCTGTGCCGCGTTGACGGCAACGGATTTCGAGAACTTGAGCTTGTTGAGCTCAAACGGCGGTATCTCAACCTTTTCTGACTTGTCGAAATCGTATAGCGCGCTCGAATACGTTCGCGTGATCGGCGCGAACATAAGAAGGAAGCGGTCGGGATTGTTTATTTTGTGCTCCACAGGCTCCCACAAAAGGTCAAGGTACGCAAGAAATACGATCTTGGTTTTAAGACCTGCCGCCGCGAGCTTTTTATCAAGCTCATTTAACATCATAACGTACCAATCGGATGGACGGAGCGCACGGCACTCCTCGCACTCGCAGTTATTGTTAAATCCGTCTGCGAGCCAGAAATGGATAACGTCCACCGCAGGATTTTTCCTTGCATAGTCGGTGATGCAGTCGGTGATCGCGTCGCGGACGCGCGCCCTTGAGTAGCAAAGCTGCGTGTGGCATAGTCCGTTTTTGCTGATCTCACGCTTGCCGTCAATCTCGGCAAAATATCCCCTATACTCGTCGCTGATACGCGGATCGCTGGGATCGCGCGTGGTCGTCTGCACGCCGAACGCCATATGCGTCCAGCCGTGACCTACCGCGTGGTAGATAAGACCGCGCTTTAAAATTTCCTCCTCGCAGGCGCGCCACATATGCGCGATGTCTTCGTCGGAGAATATCATCGGCTCGCGAATGGGACTGTTCTTGTCCCTAAAGTATCTGTTGTAAAAATCGGCAGGGATTATAAACTGCACGAAATACGTATTCATTCCGACCTTCGGCAGCCAGTCTATCATATTTACGATATGCTCGTTTACGACCGAGCCCTCAAGGCAGACGCCGCGGTGCGGATAGGACGGCGTTTCGCGAACTGTCACGTTAATGTCCGCGCGTGTAAGCGTCTTTTCGGGGATAACCTCACCGTCAGCACCCGGACGAACCCACGCGCAGCCAAGCTCGCGCAAAAAGCGGTACGCCGCGATAAGCACCGCGCGCTCGTTCGCGCCCGTGATAACGCCCTCTCCGTCACTGATATCAATTTTAATCTCATCGTCGCGATCGGACGGCGTGAGCGAGCCGTCGATGCCAACCCATATCGCGCCCTTGACGGCCGCGTCGTACGCGTCGTACGTGCGGTTGTCGATTATAACGCCGCCGTCCATTTTCTTAAGGACGCGCGCAAGCTCGTTCGCGGCAAACGTTACGGTTTGGCTCGTGCCGATCTTGGCAAGTGTGATGATAGTCATATCAAATTCTCCAACACGGTATATCGTTTAGAAGTTAACGTCGCCCTTCGGATTCTTCGCCGCGAGTCTTGGCATACGTCGCATAAGATGTGGGAAGAAAACCTGGGGGTCAAATACGTTATGAAGCTCCGGCTCGGTTTCACAGCAGAACGCGTTCATCTTGTCCGCCATTTCCTTTGCCTTTTCCTCGCTCTCGCAAATGTACGCGTAAACTACGTCGGCGTAAATGTCGCAGTAGTCCGCGTGATACCACAGATATTTCCACGAAGCGTTTTTATCTTTGTTGGGGTTAATATAGTTTTCTCTGAAATCTGCAACAAGCTTATGTATCGCCGCAGTTCTTTCGGGTACGGTTTCGTAAGCCGCGGGGTTTTCGTAGCGAAGGAACTCGGAGTCGAAAAGCTCCTCGAGACTATCGAGGTACTCGCAAACCGCCTTTGCGTCCTCGCCGAACGCGGCGGTGTAGTACTCCTCTTGAATATCCTCGAATTTACTCTCCTTATCCCAAAGGCCTGCCGCCATACAGTAAAGCGGGAGCGCAGTCGGGAAAGCTATTCTCTGCGACATAAAGTTCATAAAGCCTGCAAAGCCGAACTTGTCGAGGTTGGTAACGTCCTTGTGGAGCACTCTCGCGGCATAGTTGTAGCCGAGGTCGAAGTAGTGCTCCCACATAAGGCTGTAATCCGTGAAGAAATATTCCGTTCCCGGAACGGCGCGCTTCCACGCGTTGAAGTGCGCGATAACGTCCTCGGTCTCGCGAGGCATAGTTATGTTATTGTACTCAAACGGCATTACCTCGCGCTCGTCGGGATCGCCGTCAAGCTCGCAAAGCGCACGCTTGTACGTACGGTTGCTCGGGCAAAGCGTCATCATAAAGCGAGAGGGGTTGTTGAGCTTATTCTGCTTTGGCGGCCACAGCGTTTCCATATAGAGGCTGAAGCCCATTTTCTTATCAATTCCCTCTCTTGTGAGTACCGCGTCAATATCGTTGAGAATTTCGATTATCCAATCGGCAGGCATAAGCTTTTTGCAATCTTCACACTCGCACCAATTGTTAAGTCCGTCCGCAAGCGCAAGACGAAGCATCGTTACCTCGGGGTGATCCTTGTAATACTGCGCCACCCAATCGGCAATTTTCGCGCGCACCTCGGGGCGTGAATAGCAAAGCTGCGTGAAGTTGAGATTCTTCTGCATCTTACGCTCACCGCCGATAAGTGCGTAGTGCGACTTTATCTCGTCTGTCAGAAGCGGCGAGTCGGGATCGGTTATCATAAGCTCCTCAACGCCGAACGGGTATATAGTATATCCGTGACCGAGCGCGAAATATCCCATAGAGCGCTTCACAAGCTCCTCGTCAACGCGAGCCTTTACGCTGAACGACTCCTCGTTGCTCATAGGCTCAAACTTAAGCGTCGGATTATAGGCATGGTTATACCAGCCGCTCCAGAACGGATGAGGCGTCTTGAACTGCATATAGTACGTATTAAAGCCTACCTTGGGCAGCCAATTTATCATATTTACGGTATGCTCGTATGAGATAGCGCCCTCGATAGAAACGGTGCGGTAGCGCGCAGAGGGGGTATGCGACAAAGAAACGGTCAGGTCGCTCTTTGCGAACGTCTTTTCAGGTATGATCTCGCCGTCGTCGCCTGGGCGTATCCAACGACAGCCGAGCTTATGTAAGAATCGGTATGCGGCGATAAGCACGGCACGCTCGTTTGCGCCGGTAATAACGCCTGCGCCGTCCGTAACGTCGAGCTTTATCTCGTCGTCCTCTTTGTTGTATGAAACGAGAGGCGTAAGACCAACCCAGATAACGTTCTTTATATTTTCATCGTACTCGTCGTACGTGCGCTGGTCGATAAGCAGGCGGCGGTCCATCTTCTTGAGATAGCGCGCGAGCTCGTCAACGGCGAAGGAAACGGTCTGATGTGTGCCTATCTTGGCGAGAGTTATGGTAATCATTATAAATGCTCCTTGTGCTTTATTTAGAAATCGACCTCAACGGGCTTGTTCGAGAATACGCGTTTGATCCAGCGCTGATATACCTCATCGAAGAAGAAGTTGTCGTGTACAGCGTGAGTTTCGGGCTCGAGAGCAAAATGGTATGCGGTGAGCGCCTTGGTCTGCGCGTCGATCTTCGCCTGATCTCCGTGCGCGTAGGTGCGTACAAGCTCTGCATAAAGCTTGCAGTAGGTGGAGTGGTACGAGAGGTACTTCCACTGTGCGCTCTTTTCGCGGTTCGGATAGATGTACTTCGTTTCAAACTCGTTAACGAGCGCGTCGATAGCGTCCATACGCTCGATGCAGTTGTGATGCGCCTCTACGTGGTCGTTACGCATAAATGCAGGATCAAACAGCTCGGATATCTTTGCAAGGTATGCCTCTACCGCGGGACCGTCCTCGCCGAACGCCGCAGCGTAGTAGTCGCGCGAGATGTCCTCGAACCTCGAGTTCTTGTCCCAAAGTCCCGCCGCCATAGCGTACATCGGAAGTCCCGTCGGGAACGCGGCTCTCTGCTCCTGACAGCTTATAAAGCCCGAGAAGCCGAAGCGGTCAAGTCCGGTAACGTCCTGATGCAGTATCTTCGCGCAGGAAGCGTAGCCGGGATCAAGGTAGTGGTCCCACATAAGGTGGTAGTCGAAGATTACGCACTTACATTCGGGATTCCATCTTCTCCAAGCGTTGAAGTGAGCGATGATCGACTCAACGTCACGCGGGAAGGTGTTGTTATTGAGATTAAACTCCGGAAGCTCGATCGAATCGGGATCGACCTTGGTATCGTAAAGCGGACGCGAATAGGTACGGCTCGAGGGCGAGAGATTCATAATAAATCTGTCGGGGTTCTTGAGCTTTATCTGTGTAGGTGCCCAAAGTGTGTCAACGTAGATTACGAAGGAAACCTTGGTGTCAAGACCTGCCGCGGTGAGGGCTTCGTCAAGATCGTTGAGTAGCATCATATACCAGTCAGCCGGACGCATCTTACGGCATTCCTCACACTCGCACCAGTTGTTCATACCGTCAGCAAGGATAAAGCGGATGAAGGTAACGCTCGGATTGTTGCGGCAGTATTCAACCGCCCACTCAACGACCTTTTCGCGCACAGACTTCTTCGAGTAACAGAGCTGAGTGAATCCGATGTTGCCACTGTTACCGTCGATGCCTACCTGAGCACCGAAAATACCGCGCTTACCGCTTATAAGCGCCATATCCTCTACCATTTCGGGCGGAAGCGTGTAGTTTCTCTTGTCGTAAATATCG
>JAZNBZ010000016.1:0-2587 GCA_045587285.1 Candidatus Flemingiibacterium sp.
AGGTATTCGAGGGCGATATTGTCGGAGCTTTCGACACACTCGTGAATGCTATCGGCAGCGCGCTTTCTGCAGGTGCAGCTAAGCTCGATGGTTTCGTTTCACGTGTAAAAAGTGCGGTGCAGAGCGTTCAGAACGCTGTCACGGCTATTTCCGGTGCCATGGGTTCTATCGGTGATATTGTGAGTGGCAAAATGTCTATTGGTGAGCTTGTTTCCAACACGATGAACACATTCAGTGCTCTCGAAGCGCAGTCGAAAAACAATGCCATTTCGTCCGGCTCATCAAGCTCATACAGCGGCTCATACACATCCTCCGCGGCACACTCCACGTCAAAGGGCACAACGGTCGGCGGCGGTGGCGGCAAATTCGGCAGCACGACCACAATAAACACCACCGTCGAGCTTGACGGCCGCGCGGTCGGACGGTCGAGCGTATCGTATCTTGATGATAACGTTTCCGGCACGGTACGAGGTAACTGATGATACAGGCATATATAAACAACATTCCATACGAAATGACGCGCGATTTCCTGCTTACCGACATGGTGGGCAACAAGTCCGCGTCGGAGATCGCGTTTTTAGTCGAAGATCAGCCGCTCCCACGTGCCGGCGATATGGTCGAGATTCGGGACGGCGATACCGTGCTGTTTTGGGGGATGCTCGGCATCCCTCAGTCGCCGCGGTATTCGAGCGGACTTGAATGGCGAGTGTACAACGTCGAGGCAGGCAACGCCAACACGTTTCTGTCAAAGCGCATAATCAACGAGGCATTTAAAAAATATACGGTGTCCGAGATCGTGCGGATACTGTACGACAACTACATCGCCGAGGAAGGAATCTCGCTCGGCACTGTTTCGGATATCCCCATAAAAATCGACGTTTACGCGGCTTCGGACTTCAATCTGCAGGACGCACTGAATGAGCTTGCCGAGCTTGCGAACGCCGCGTGGACGATTACCACACAGCGTGTATTCAACTTTACGGTGTCGTCGGAGTTCAAGCACTTCCCGGTGACTGTTGACCGCGGCAATGTATTCGGTACGGACTGGCAGATCATCACAAAAGAGTACAAGCAGCGCACCGTACAGTACGTTTCGGGCGCGACGAATACCACACTGCCGCAGACCGAGCGGTTCATATACGATGCATCGGGCGCGAACACGTTCAATGTGTCGTTCGGGCTTAACGAGCGGCCGACGATCACGGTAAACGGTGTGGCGGTCGAGCCGGAGCGCGTCGGCGTGGCGGGGCTTGACTACGGCGATTCAAACGTTTATTTCACATTCGCGTACAATTCAAAAACCATTTCTTACAACACAAGCTCGGGCTTTCTGAGCGGCGGCGAAACGGTCGCGATAACCTACATCGGCATATATCCCATCCGCGTTTCGATGTCAAATCTCGAAAAAATAAGTGAGATCGCGTCGATCACCGGCACGTCGGGCAAACGCGAGATAGTCAACACCGTAACCGGCGTACGGTCACAGGCTGACGCGGTGGCAATGGCGTTGTCGCTGCTCGACAAATACCGCGAGGCAACCGAGGAAATAACGATGTGGGTACCGTCCGAGGAGCTGTACAAGCGCGGAATAACGCTTGACGATACAGAGCCGATGACGAAGATCACGATCAATCTTCCCGAATGGGGCATGGTGGGCGATTACGTCATCGCAGAGCGGCGGTTATCGGCTTACTATGCCGACATGAGCGAGGACGCGGCGAAACGGCTTAAGGTGTGGTTACGGTTCTTAAACCGAGATTACATGAAGTCCTACGGCGAAATACTCGCCGATTTACGCAAAAACGTTCGTGCACTCAACATTCGCGCCGACGATATCGTGCTGAAAAATTCGCTCGTGTCGGAAACGATAAAATACGGCGAAAGCTACAGCACAATGACGCTTTACCCATTCTTCCCGGTCGCTTCGGCGGCGGAAGGCGGTGCATTGTTTGCGCCGATATCACTTGATACGGAGGAGGTATACCCGGTATGACAAACAGCTACATGATGTGCGGCAGATTTGACATTGAGATAGTAAACGCCGCAACCGGCGCGGTGATCGGACGGCTGCATATTAAAAATCAGCTCACCGAGATAAACCGCACGGTGCGCGCCCGGATGCTGATGGGCGACTTTAACGGTCCGCTCGATGCGCTGGCGGTGAAATATTTTGCGTTCGGCACCGACGGCGCGGCGGCTACGGCGGCACAAACAAAGCTCGGTGCGGAGCAGTTCAGAAAACAGCTGACGCAGAAAAGCGAGAGCGGCGGCACGGTCACAACGGCGGTGTCACTGCAGACGAACGAAGCCAATTTCGTGATACGCGAGATCGGCGTATTCGGCGGCGCGGATGCGTCGGGAGCGGCCGACAGCGGCACGATGCTTGCGCGGACTACGGTTAATATTGATAAAAACGACAACCTTGTGATTAACATTACACGCACGGATATTTGCGAGATTTAAAGGGGTGATACAGTGGCTTACAACAAGCATACGTGGGTGGCTCGGCAGGGTGTCGGGCTTAATAAGTTTACCGACCAGAACGGGAACAGGTATGAGTTTACTCCGTCGCCCGATGAGGTGACAC
>JAZNBZ010000017.1:0-14695 GCA_045587285.1 Candidatus Flemingiibacterium sp.
TTTGCAGCGTCGATTGCCTCTGCGAGAGTTTCAAACTTCGCGTCGCCAACCTGTGCTACGTAAGCCTTTGCTACTACCTTGTAGGTGCCGTCAGCGATTTCAACAAGCTTGTAGTCGTCGCCAACAACGATAGCGGAAGTATCACCGATCTCGATGGTACCTGCGCCCTCTACGCCGGGAGCGTCTGCGCCATCCTTAGCAATGATCTGAGCAACTGTGCCGCCCTCAACTGCGAGCTTACCGCTGTTGTCGAGGTATGCAACGTTACCGTCATTAACGGTGAGAACACCGCTGTTAAGGATAGAGTCTACGTTACCGCCGTTGACAACGGTGGTTCCATAGTAGTCTGCAGTGTAGTAGAAGTTGTAGATTGCGCCATAGTAAGGATCTGCATCGGTAGAGATGTTACCGCCGTTTACGATAACAGTACCATAGTTACCGATTGCATCACTTGCTGCTGCGGTGATTGCACCCTCGCCGATAATGGTGAGAGTTGCGCCCTTCTTAACGTAGATCATACCATAGTATGCAGCAAAGTCGCCGCTGATGGTATTGCCGTTAAGATCGATGGTTACGTTCTTTGCTATGTCAACGGTAGAGGTGAGCTCTACGTCGCGAACAAGCTTAACAGTCTGACCGGCCTGTGCATCAGCAACTGCCTCAGCGAGGGTTTCGTAGCCTGCGTAGCCGATCGTAGCAACGATCATACCAACATTATTGTCGCCTTCAACGTCGTTGAGAGCTACGTTTGCGTCAGCCGGGAAGATATAAGCTGCCTTCGAATCGTCAGCAACTACGATCTTACCGCCGGTTACAGTAACGTTAGCGTTTGCTGCGGTACCGGATACGGTGATAGCACCATAGTTCTCAGCCGCGGTAGCGTCAACGTTTGTAATCTTGGTGTTGTTGATTACAACCTCGGAGTTTGCAGATGCTACGTTAATAACTGCAAGACCGGTGAGGTCGGAGTTGTTAACGGTAAGGTTTGCACCTGCCGCGGAGGTTGCCATCATAATTGCGTAGTTGTAAGCAGTTGCAGTTACGTTATCAACAGTCACGGTTGCGGGCTTGTTGATAATGTTGATTGCACGCTCTTTTGCCGTATTGATGGTCACGTTCTTAATAGTAACGTTGCCTGCAACCTCAATGTTAATCGCACGAGCTGCGGTAGAGGTAATGGTCTTGTCGTTACCGTTAAGAGTGATCGCCTTATTAATAAGGATGATTTCGGAAGCAGTTACGTCAGCGAGAAGCGTTAAGGTATCGCCGTCCTCTGCTGCTGCAAGTGCTTCTGCGAAGGTTGCGTAGATGTAACCGTTTACATCTGCTGCGCCGCCGGTAAGCTTTGCAATAGCTTCGGTGTAAGTATGAGTTGCATCATTCTTACAAGTGTAAGTCATAACACCCTCTTCATTGAGAGTAGGTGCCTTGGTTTCTACGCCGGTGTAGTTATGACCGAGTGCATCAACCACTTCCTGTGCAACGAGAACTTCGCCGCATACGGAGCAGTGCTTGCCTTCGGTAAGACCGGTGTTGGTGCAATCAGGAGCTACTGCTGCATCAATAACCTCGGTGTGCGGAAGCTTATCAACAGTAACAGTATTTCTGCTGAGTTCTGCATCACACTTGGTGCAGTATACAACCTCGTCGTAAGAACCTTCGGTGGTGCAGGTTGCATCAACGTTGTTTTCAACAACTACTGCGCCCTCAGTGTGACCGGTTGCCTCAACGGGCTCAGTCTTAGTTCCGCCGCAAAGCTCACAAGTGTAAGTAATTGTGCCTTCGCCGTTGCAAGTAGGCTTGGGATCAATTACGCCCTCGTCCCAAACGTGCTCAAGCTTTGCAGTTTCATCTGCCGTGTAGCTGTCGCCACACGCGGAGCAAGTGTAAGTAGTGTATCCTCCTGCGGTGCAGGTAGGTGCAGTTACTGCTGCTTCGTAGTTGTGCTCAAGCTTTGCAGTTTCGTCTGCCGTGTAGCTGTCGCCACATACGGAGCAGGTGTAAGTAGTGTAACCGCCTGCGGTGCAGGTAGGTGCAGTTACTGCTGCTTCGTACTTGTGACCGAGTGCTGCGATTGCTACGGTTTCAGTGCTAATGGTTTCATCGCAAAGATCGCAAGTAACCGTAACGGTCTTTTCACCTGCGGTGGTGCAGGTTGCTGCGGTGTCAACCGTTTCGGTAGTGGTGGTGCTTTCGTGAGCACATTCAGCTTCGAGTTCACTTACGTACGTAAGCTCAACATCGAAGAAGTAGAGCGAACTATTTGCTGCACCATAGTTGCCCAGCGAGATGCTACTAATCGTAGTAGGTTCGGTAATCTCCTTCGTGAACGTAAGTTGCTGATAGGTCGAGGTAACGGTCTGAACCTCAGTCAAACCGCCCACGCTGAAGCGATAGTTAGTGCTTCCACTAGCTACCTTGAAGTTACCCGTGATCTCATACACACCGGGAAGAAGCGTCATTTCATCGCTAAGCGTGTACCTATCACCGAGCGCAGAAGCCGTGTAGTACGTGTTCGGAATTACGTCGCTGCTCGATCTGATAAAAGCATCAAATCTGCCCGTGTAATCATCGGTGGAAGCCTTCCAACTGGTAACTGCTTCCCAAGCTCCGGTTTCGGCATTGTAATGTTCGAACGCCATCGAAGAGAGATCCATTGTATATGGATTTTGATTGCGCTTCAGAACAAATCTCACGCTTACAGCGTCAGAGGTGTACGGAGCTGTGAACGTAACGTACGTATCCGCAAACGCACTGGTAAGCGAAATAGACTTATTCGAGGTGTTCGGATGGGCAGTAGCAAAATCAGCTACCCCGCTATCGCCGTATATCCAGTGAATATCTGCGTCACCCACGGCAAGAACAAACAAATTCGCCGCAGAAGCACTATTCTTTCTTGCGTGAAGCGCAACTCTGTACTGTTCGCCCTCAACAATGGACAAACCAGCAAACAGATTGGCAAAGGTATTTGCCGGGAAAAGGTGTCCACTACGTGTTATGAGAGAAACGTACGTTTCATCAACGTAATTTGCACGATCCCAAGAACCCACGCCTGAATAATTGTCAAGCTCAATGCTCTCGCCTACTGCTAATGTACCTCCTTCCTGTGTCGTATTTGCCGACAAACTGACGGGTACTAATGAGAGTACCAAACAGAATGTCAGCAAGAGTGCTAAAAATTTCTTTTGCATTACTGTTTCCTCCTAAAATAAGATTTCGTTGTAATGTCACCCCTCGCGCAAGCCTCATTTCAAGCGCGAAAGGCGTTTCGCACGGATTTCGAGGATTAAAAATGGGCACAATCCCCCCATACCCGTGTGTCTACTCAAACATTATAACATATAATGAAGAAAATTGGAAGAGTTTTTCGAGTTTTTCTCGTCGAAAAATTAAACAAACTTTCCCACGGTTTTTTGTGCAAACAGCACTTAAATTTGATTTTTAACGTAGAAAATTAAGCAAAAAAAGGTAGTTGTCGAAAAATATGTATTTTTTTGCCACGAGATAAGTTAGAGTTGTAATATAGTAGCGCGCCAAAGAAGCGAGTGCAAAACGAAAACGCCCCCGAAGCCGAGAGCGTTTTTTGCGTTTTACCGAAATTTACATATTTTTATTCCTCGGGGAAGTTGAAGTCAAGCCCCACGAGGTTGAGCGATTTTTGATATGCGTCGATCTGTTCGTCCTTCAGGTGCGCGTGCGTGTCAAGGTACTTCTTAACCTTGCCTTTTGTCGTAATACGGCTGACAAAATGCACTATCCACATAACGGGCAAAAGCACCGGCGCCTTACGCAATATCGGGTATTCAAGGCACATCGCCTTATACGGCATAAAGAGAGAAAACAGAACCTTGCCAACGAAAATAAAAAACGCATTTTTACCTTTTTTCTTTTCCTTTACGCCCACGGAAAGCGTCCACGTTGCCTCCTTGCCGAATTCGCCGCTGGAGAAAATAAACTGCGTAATAAATTCGGTTATTTCATCCCCCTCGCAAGCACCGAACCAAGTGTCGAGCGTACGGAGAATATTAGCGTAAAATTCGTCAAGTCGGAGCTTTTTAAGCTCGGTGTTTATATACGTCTCATCAAGATTCGGATGAGCGTTTCTGTACACCCAAAGATCGACCATATGACGCACGCCGATGCCGGACCCGCGATAGTGCTTTGCAAAGTGAGCAAACAGGTACAGCATCTCATCCTCGAGCGTCATAGCATACTCAAAATCGGATCCCTCAATCGGCTTTGCAAGCTTCCATCCATCACCGAAATATGCATAAAAATCCTCTACGTACGGCGAAACGAGGCACTTGTGCAGCTCGATGTGAGTAGAGCCCTTTTGCCAACTGTAATCCTGATAGCTAACCTCTCCCTCGGTGTAGCCGAGCGAGAGCATAAGCTCGCGAATACGGTCGTACTGCTCGTCCTTTATGAGTATGTCCGCATCACTCATACGGCGCATTTCCTGCTTGGGATAGTTTCCCTTGAGTCGAGCTCCTTTAAGCGGCATATTGTGAGCTCCGATCTCGCAGAACTTATTTACAAGGCACTTGATATCCGCCATCTGGCGTTCGCCGACGAGCAGCTCGCGGCAGACGCGCGCAAACGCGTCGCGCATAACCTCGCAGGAAGAATCAACGCCGCAGTTTACGGCACCGTAATAAGCAAGCACGACTATACCGTGCTTGTGTGCAAGCGATAAAGCGTCACTCACGCTAAACGCCTCGGGCAGCTCGTACGCCGCTTCAAAAATCGCGCTTTTTACAAGCGTGATCAGCGCCTTTTGCGTATCGGTCACAGCTATTCTCCCCTCTCGAAAACAATTCTGTAGTACAGTATAACACGTTTCGTGAAATATTTCAATAGTTTTGCAAAATAAAAAATTCGACAATTTTTTCGACATTTTGTTATTAAAGCGCCGTGGGCTACTTGACATAGTCAATTTCGTGTGATATACTAATATGGAATAAATGTGCGCTGCGCTCACCGGCGTCAGCGCAAGAAACGCAACGGGGGAAATTATGAGCGATATAAAATTTTCGGTTTGTATGTCCGTCTATAAAAACGACAGCGCCGTATTTTTTGAGCGAGCCTTACGTAGCATTACAGACGACCAAACAATACCGCCCAGCGAGATAGTCCTCGTTGTTGACGGACCGGTCGGTGATGACGTCAACGCCGTCATCGACAGATATTCCTCCAAGCACGGCATATTCAAAGTAATACGTCTGGAACAAAATATGGGTTTGGGAAACGCACTGCGAATTTCCACCGAACAAGCGTCCAACGAACTAATTGCACGAATGGACAGCGACGACGTTTCTTTGCCCGAACGCTTTGAGGAACAGCTCAAGGTGATTGCCGAAACGGGTGCTGACGTAGTTGGCGGTTTTATGTCCGAGTTTATCGACGAGGAATCAAATATCGTTGGTTACCGAGCGGTGATGCTTTCAAGCGAAGAAATTAACCTTGATATGAAAAAGCGCTGCCCTCTCAACCACGTAACGGTTATGTATAAAAAATCCGCAGTTGAGGCCGCCGGAGGCTATTTGGATTGGCATTACAATGAAGATTATTACCTATGGGTTAGAATGTTGCTCAACGGCTGCGTTTTCCGGAACACTGAAAAAGTCTTGGTAAACGTACGCGTGGGCAAGGAGATGTATAGCAGGCGCGGCGGATGTCGGTATTTCAAGAGCGAGGCAAGGCTGCAGAAATATATGCTGAAAAACAAGGTCATCGGACTGCCGACTTATCTTATGAACGTAGCCAAGCGCCTTATCGTACAGGTGCTTCTCCCGAACGGCGTACGCGGTTGGGTGTTCAAAAAATTCGCAAGAAAGAGTGTGTGAGGTATGACTGAATTACAGAGTAAGCTTGTGGAAATAATGAGTTTTTTCCACGACGTATGTACAAAGCACAATATCAGATATTACGTTTTGGGCGGAACTTGCCTCGGAGCGGTTCGCCACAAGGGCTTTATTCCCTGGGATGACGATATAGACGTAGGTTTGCCCCGAGAAGACTATAACAAGCTTATTTCCGTACTCAAGAAAAACGATTGTAAAAAGTATTATTTAGAATGTCCGCTCGAAAGCAAGGACTTCGTTTACTCATATTGCAAGTTATACGATACGACGACAACGTTAACGGAAAACACAAGGTATAAAACTCGCAGAGGCGCATACTTGGATATTTTCCCTCTCGATGGCGCCGGCGATACTTACGATGAGGCAATAAAGCACTTCAAAAAAATAGAAAAATACAACAATTACGTAAGCACCAAGGTTTGCGCAATCAATCCCCACCGTAAATTTTATAAAAATGCCGCTATAATTATGGGCAGATGCATTCCCGAATTTCTCTTCGGTTGGAGGTTTGCCGTAAAGAAAGTCGAGGCGCTCTGTCAGACGAAGAAGTTTGATGATTGCAGATACGTGGGCAATATGTACGGCAACTGGCGTGAGAAAGAGCTATCACCGCGCGATATATTCGGTGAGCCGGTGCTTTATGATTTTGAAGGAATACAGGTGTACGGACCGCAAAACGCCGATTTGTATTTATCAACTCTTTACGGTGATTATATGAAATTGCCCCCAATAGAAAAACAAGTGACACACCACGATTTTTTGTTTTTGGATTTAAATAGATCGTACAAGGAGTAATGCTTTATGAAAAGAGTTATAACCTACGGAACGTTTGACCTTTTACACTACGGTCATATCAATCTCCTGAAGCGCGCTAAAGCCTTGGGGGATTATCTTATCGTCGTTCTCTCCACAGACGAGTTCAACTGGAATGAAAAGCAAAAGAAGTGTTATTTCCCGTATGAACGCAGAAAAGATTTACTTGAAGCAATACGCTACGTAGATTTAGTTATTCCGGAAAATTCGTGGGAGCAAAAACGAACCGATATGCACGAATATCACATTGACACGTTCGTTATGGGCGATGATTGGCAAGGTAAGTTTGATTTCCTAAAGGAAGAAGGCGTAGAGGTCGTCTATTTGCCTCGTACTCCGGAAATATCCACCACTCAAATAAAGCAAAATTTGAAGAGCATAGAAGCTGCAGTAAAATAACGTTTCAACGAATGAGGCATAAGCATTTATCCATCAAGCCGTGACAAAATTCAACGATTGGATATGGTATTTACAATGCACGATAACCATAACATAAAAATTCTGGTAGTCAGCCATAACGTTTTTTCAAAAACGTCCAATATGGGCAAAACGCTAATGTCTTACTTCAAGTATATGGATAACGTCGACATAGCGCAGTTCTATATTCATTCGGAAGTACCTACAGACGGAATTTGCAAAAATTACTACCGCGTAACCGACAAGGAAATCATTAAGTCTATCGTAACCCGACGCAGCGGAAACGTGTTCACCGAGTGCGATATACGAAGCGATTTGTCGGAATCGCGCACCGATACCGGTAATACGGCGAAGCTTTATCAACACGCAAGAAAACGCACTCCTCTCATATATTTAGCTCGTAATCTTTGGTGGAATTTAGGCAGGTGGAAAACGCAACGGCTTCTTTCGTGGGTGGATGAATTCAACCCCGACGTGGTGTTCTTTGCATCGGGCGACTACGCGTTTATGTATAAGATAGCGCTTGGTATTTCTAAATACAAGCAAATCCCGCTCGTTGTTTCTTGTATGGACGATTACTACTTTTTCAACAAGAACGAAGGTCGTTTGGGAGGAAAACTCGTCCACAAGCTTTTTATGAAGCAAGCAAAAAAAGTGATGCGCTGCGCTTCGTGCATCTTCGCAATTTGCGAGAAAATGAGCAAGGATTACGGAAAATATTTTTCAAGACCGTGTTATACGCTTTGTACGCCGTCTACGATTTCGGCGCCTCTGGAGCTTGACAAAACCAACTCTATTTCCTACATAGGCAATTTCGGGTACAAACGCAACTCGCAAATCGTCGCACTCGGCAAAGCCTTAAAAAGCCTTGATATCGAGGGCAAGCCCGAGTTTATTGACGTTTATTCAGCCGAAAACCGTCCCGAGATACTTGCCGATCTGACAGAGGAAAACGGCATAAACTTCCACGGCAGCATATCGGCGGAAAAAGTGCTCGAGGTAATGGGAAAAAGCTTGGCGGTCATACACACGGAATCGTTTGACGATATCACCAGAAAAGCGGTAGCTTATTCCGTTTCAACGAAAATTGCCGACAGCTTGGCGTCGGGAACGCCGATTTTCGCATACGGTCCCTCGGAGATCGCATCTATCGAATATTTGAGCGAAAACAACGCGGCGTTTCGTGTGCACTCGGAAGAAGAATTATCCGATGCGCTGCGCGAGCTTATAACCAATTCGGCAAAGCGCAATGAAATAGCAGCTAACGCTCTGGCACTCGCAAAAAAGAATCACGATCCGCAAAATAATTGCTCAATGGTAAGAGAAATTTTAAAAGAGGTTTGCAATAGATGAAAGTAATTCACGTCAACGTTGTTTACAACAAAGGAAGCACCGGCAAGATCGTGTGCGACGTGCACACGGAGCTTCTTAAAGGCGGCATTGATTCCGTTATTTGTTACGGACGCGGTGACAAAACTACCGATGCAAACGTTTATAAAACCTGTGGCGAGCTGTACTCAAAATTCAACAATCTTCTCTCAAGAATTACCGGAATTATGTACGGCGGCTGCTTTTTCTCTACGAACCGCCTTATATCCGTCATAAAAACAGAAAAGCCGGATATCGTGCATCTGCACTGCTTGAACGGCTATTTCGTAAATATTTATCGCTTGATTTCGTGGCTCAAGAAAAGCGGAATCAAAACCGTTTTGACACTTCACGCGGAGTTTATGCATACCGCGAACTGCTCCCACGCGCTTGAGTGCGACAAATGGAAAAGTGGCTGCGGAAATTGCCCACGCCTAAAAAAAGAAACCAAATCACTGTTTTTCGATAGGACGCATACGTCTTGGAAACGTATGAAGCAAGCCTTTGACGGATTTGATAATCTCGTTCTCACCTCGGTATCACCGTGGCTTATGGAGCGAGCGAAAACGTCGCCTATACTTGCAAACAAGCCGCATTACGTCGTTATGAACGGGCTTGACACCAACGTTTTCTGTGTACGCGACACGTCTGACTTAAAAAGGCTAAACGGTATCAAGGACGAGAAGATCATCTTTCACGCAACGCCATTCTTCACCGACGATCCTACACACTTGAAGGGCGGTCACCACATAATAAAGCTCGCAGAAAAATTACCGGATATCAGATTTTTTGTGGCAGGTGACTGTCCGGAAAATCTTACCGTTCCAAAAAACGTCACGCTTTTAGGGCGGATTTCAAATCAAATTGAGCTTGCAGCCTTCTATTCGATGGCGGACTTGACCGTTATAACGAGCAAGAAAGAAACCTTCTCGATGATATGTGCCGAAAGCCTTTCCTGCGGAACACCCGTCGTCGGATTCGAGGCGGGCGCCCCTGAACAAATATCAATCCCCGAATACAGCGATTTCGTGAAATACGGGAATTTGAACGAACTCACACGAGCAGTCCTAAACAGACTGAACACCCCCTCGGAACGCATTCAAATCGCGCGAGCGGGACAGGATATATACTCAAAAAATAAAATGGTGAATGGATATATGCAAATATACCGCTCTATAGAATCGGAGGAACATAACCCTTGACAATTTATTTTTGCGCATATGCGATACTTATATTCACTTATTTTCTCTTTAAAAGCCCTCAAATGCGCTCTAAAAAAAGCGAGCAGCTTATATGCATAACGTTTTTTGCCGTTTTGACGCTTATATTGGGGCTTCGCCACCCATCAATGGGATACGACTTGAGATACGGCGAGGAGCTGGGATATTTAGGAATGTACGAATATATATCGGAGCTTTCTTGGTCAAAAATATTTTCTTTCGTTAGTGTTTTGAACTACGAATACGGATATATTTTCTACAACAAGCTTCTTTCGGTTATATCGGACGACCCGCAAATTTTGCTTTTCGCAACGACAGCCATATCTATAGCTCCCGTAATTTACGTTATATACAAAAAGAAGGTAAACCAACTGTTAAGCATATTCGTATACATCGGACTCCCTTCGTTTTTGATTATATTTTCCGGTCTCCGCCAATCTATCGCGATTGCACTTTGCTTTTTATCTATTTTGTTCATAGAGCAAAAAAAGTTCTTTAGATTCGCAGCAATTGTATTGTTGGCGTGGCTGTTCCACTCGTCCTCTATCGTATTCTTGGTAGCGTATCCGCTATATTATCTGAAGCTTAACAGAAACGCACGTTATCTGTCGGTCTTGCTTATACCAATCGTTTATATCTTCAGATATCCGCTTTTCAATATTCTCTCCACCCTTTTCAAGGAATCTGCCGTCGCGTATGATACGGGCGCTGTCACACTGCTTATCGTATTCAGCTTGGTATATATTTTCTGTATGCTTTTTATGGACCACGGCAACGTAGAACATAACGGCTATATGAATCTGTTTATGTGTGCGTGCCTGTGTCAGGTGTTTGGAAATATATATGACACTGCTATGCGTGTAGGATACTACTTTATGATCGTCTTGGTTCTTCTGCTTCCAAAAATCATTTATGGAATGAAGCTCTACACTAATCGAACAGTTTCAAAGCTTGCTGTCAACGCCTGCTTTGTCGCATATGGCTTATCAAGCATCTATTCCTCCACTTGGGCAATGGCATATCCCCATATCTTCTTTTGGGTAAACATATGAACAAAATAACCGTTTTTAGCTATTTTCATAGCAATAACATCGGCGATTTACTTATTGCTGATGCCGTAAGCGATATATTTTCGTATGACTGTGAGTGCTCTTACGCGACGATAACAGGGTTTAACGTGATTGATCTCGTTGAATGGAAAGCAGCTCTTAATGACGGTAACAGGCATACGCCTTCAAAATCCAATCCATTAAAAAAAGCCATACTCAGCGTTGAAATATTCAGGAGCATAACGTCATCATACAAAGCTGCCCGTTCAAATCTCCCGAAAAAAGCGCTTGAGGCATCGGCAGACAGTGAGCTTGCCGTATTCGCCGGCGGAAATTCTCTTATGGCGCTTGATTGCTCCCACGCCGCCCTAACTACCTTTTTGAAGGTGGTTAAGACTCTAAAGAAAAACGGCAAGAAGGTTGCATTTTGCTTTTGCGGCGTCGGACCGTTCAAAACCAAGGCCGCCTTCAAGACGTTCTCGCGCATCCTCCCACTTCTCGATTTCATATCGGTAAGAGATAACGCCTCATACGACCTTGTAAAAAAGGCATACCCCGCAATTGAGGCGGAAATCTGGAGAGATCCTGTTCTGCTCAAAGAAATACCCGCAAATAACGCCTCTCCCTCATCAATAGGCGTTAACGTATATTTCGGATACGGCAAAAAGAAGGCAAAGCAGATGAAATCGGCGTTCGTTTCTTTAATAAGAGAGCTGCGTCAAAAATGCCCTGACCGCAAAATATATTTATTCTCCAGTGAATTAACAGATATAGGTGACATATTATCCGTAAAAAACGAGCTTTGCGATGATGAGATGGTCGAGGTCGTAAAAATTCAAACTGCGGAAGAATTATTTGCATTATACGGCAAGCTCTGCTGCGTACTTGGAACAAGAATGCATACCGTGATAACGGCAACCGTAAGTCACCTGCCTGTAGTATCTATTTCGTGGCAAGAAAAGGTTACTAGCCTAATGGATTATTTTGAAGCTTCTGACCGCAACTTTAAAATGGACGATTTTATCTGCGCCCCATCCCGTGTCTGCCACACTTTGCTAAGCTCTTTTGAGCAAGCAGATGCGATAATCAAGCAGAACGAATATATATTGTTGCAAACGCGTGAAAATTTGGCTTCTAACATCAACAATTTCAAAAAGCGCTTAATAACGAAAAATATTAAGAACTAAAGAGAGGTCATTTATTATGGATTATCGTTGTATGACGCCTGTCGCGCTCATCTTTTTTAATCGCCCCGATACGTTCGAAAAGGTATTCGAAAAGGTGCGTATAGCACGCCCTAAAACCCTATTTTTAATTCAAGACGGTCCGAGAAGCGAAAAGGACATAGAGCCTATAATGCAATGCCGTGCAATCGCAGAAAGCATTGACTGGGACTGCGAGGTAATTAAGGATTATTCAGATGTAAATCTCGGTTGCGGAGTCAGACCTCAAAGTGGAATTACCAATGCTTTTAAGCAGGTAGAACGCTTAATAATACTCGAGGATGACTGTATTCCTGAAGAAACATTTTTTAAGTACTGCGAAGAAATGCTTGAAAGATACGCTGACGACCAACGTATTTGCTACATAAGCGGACTTAACCATTTTGAAACTTGGAATTGCTGCGAGGGTGATTATTTCTTTGCCAAAACAGGAGCAATCGCTGCGTGGGCAACTTGGAAACGTGCTTGGTCTACGTATTACGATTATTACGTTGCTGACATCGCTAACGAGCATTTGCTGTCGCTGGTCAAAAAACAAATTTCCAACAAAACCGTTGCTCAAACAAGAGCAGCCGCATGGGTTCGCTCAAACAATTCTTTGAAAAACGGAGAGAAGCTCTCCCATTGGGACGTCCAATGGGGATTTGTAAAATATTCGCAGAATATGCTGGTAATCGTACCCAAATACAACCAAATACACAACATTGGCGTTGGAGCATCATCAACTCATGCGCAGTCTCTAAAGGACTCCTCTAAAAACGGATACGTAAAATATAAAAATTTCGTATTTATTCCAACACACAAGCTTGAATTTCCCCTAAACCACCCCACACACTGCATTTGCGACGTTGATTATGACAATCTCGTATATAAGTGTTCCTCCGGAAATCCGGTTAGACGAACGCTCGCCAAAATTGTAAAAAAAATACTCAGACGAAGATAACCATCATCAAAGGTGTAAGGAAAGAGAATCTATAATGAAAAAAAGAAGCGTTGGACTTGTCCTATCCTATGTAAATACATTTCTGAATATGGCAACCGGTCTATTTCTATCCTCTTTTCTGCTCAGGCAGCTTGGAGATACGGAATATGGAATCTACCAAACGATAGCCTCCTTCGCAAACTATCTCGTCCTGCTCGAATTTGGCACCGGAACGGTAATGTCACGAAATCTTGCCGCTTGCCGCGTCAAAGGCGGCTCTGCGCTTGATATAGAAAAAAACATTTCTACCGTGTGGTCGATAACCAATTTTCTTGCACTGCTCATCACCGGTGTCTCGACGGTCTTCTACTTTTCGCTTGATGCAATCTACGCAAGCTCATTAACTGCGGAACAGATTGCGTCGGGAAAAAATATTCTCATCTTTATCACGATATATCTGCTGGCTGCATTTTACGTTCAAACGCTTAACGGAATAATGCTGGCGTATGAGGACTATCCATACGCCTCCTCGATATCCATTATAAGAGTCATTTCCAGAACCGCACTTCTCTGCGTATTTATCATTCTCGTAAAAAAATCTGTTGTAATTGCAATTGTAGATGCAGCGGTAAACGTTTTGCTTGCGGTTTTCGGATACATTTACGCAACGAAAAAATTCAAGATTAAAATAAATCTGCGAAATTTCGATTACGTAATTTTAAAAGCCGTTCTCCCGCTGTCGCTCGCTATATTTATGCAAGCGCTGATAAATCAGGCAAATAATAATATTGGAAAATTCATCATAGGCATAAGCATCGGCCCCGAAGATGTTGCGGTATATTCGGTAGGATTTTTTGTATATAGCATATTTTCATCGCTTGCCACAATCCCCGTTTCAATGTACGTGCCACAGGTCATCAAGGATATCGCAGCAGGAAAAGACGGGCGCGAACTTACCGACACGCTTATTCGTCCAAGTCGACTCATTCTTATCGTAAGCGGAGCAGTATTTTTCGGCTTTATATCAGCAGGCCGTCAGTTTATTGACATCGTTTACGGAGAGAGGTATTCAGTTGCTTGGGCGATTGCGATAATCCTTATAGCCCCCTCCTTTATTGATATGACGCTCGCGCTCATTCTTAATATTTTGGATGCAAAAAACAAGCGACTGCAAAGATCGTTTATCATTTTGTTCATCTCGTGCGCCAACGTCCTGCTATCGGTCTTATTTATAAACAACTGGGGAATCATTGGCGCAGCCACCTCGACCGGCATTTGCATACTTCTCCAAGTAATCGTTCTATGTATATATTACTCAAAAGCAATCAACATACGCATTTTTCACCTGTTCTACGAAACCTACAAAGGTATTTTGCCATATCAGATTTTAGGTACAATTTCCGGCTACTTTATTGGAAACGCCATTCCTAATGTATACTTATCGTTTGTTGTAAGCGGCTGCACCTACGTTATAATAGCATTCGGCGGCTATTTACTGTCTAAAAAAATCAGAAAAAGAAAGTCTGTAAAAATACAAGGAGAAAACAAATGAGTGCTTTCACTAACCGCACACTTCTCATCACCGGCGGTACCGGCTCGTTCGGCAACGCCATTTTAAACCGTTTCCTCGCAACGGATATCGGCGAGATCCGCATCTTCTCGCGCGATGAGAAAAAGCAGGACGATATGCGTCACGAGTTTCAGGCGAAAATGCCCGAGCTTGCGGAAAAGATCAAGTTTTACATAGGAGACGTTCGCGATATAAACTCCGTACGCACCGCTATGCACGGCGTTGACTACGTATTCCACGCGGCGGCAC
>JAZNBZ010000018.1:0-9688 GCA_045587285.1 Candidatus Flemingiibacterium sp.
TTCCAAATATTTTTCTCCTTAATTTTTACTGTTTTTTGAGTTTTCAGAATAGCAAATCATTCTTATCACCTCCTATATGTTATTTCGGGTAACCTTGCGAGGAAAAACAAAACTGGCAGTCACTGAACAACACATTAAACATACACGCATAAAACACGTGCAGCTGAGTGCATAGCAGTCACTGCCAGTAATTCCGTTATACAAATTTGCGTCTCACAAATACGCACAACAGAATGATATTCAGTTGTTCATTTTTCCAAGGATCCCCGAGGAAGGATTTCCATTATAACATGGGTTTTAGAGTTTGTCAATAGCACGTCGACATATTTTTTAATTTTTTATTTTCTCGCCCAAATGACTTTTCATTGATTATGGCGGTGCAGATTTTGGATAAGTGAAAAAATCCAGCTTCTTTCTATCGCAATTTTACATTCACTTTACGTAAAAGAAAAACGGCAAAACGATCATCATATATAATCTAACTAATAGTGGATATTATATAAATATCGTCAATATAAATGATGCTGTAGCAACAGCACGAAGAAAGCGGCAACCAAACGGTCACCGCTTTCGCTGTATAATTTGCTTATTCTATTATAAATTTCTCACAGAAGCGTCTGAGATATGCTGCAAGTTCAGCACGGGTTGCCCCCTTAGTAAGATTGCTGATATCCGAGCCAATGCCGTTAAACAGACCGTTCTCCTCTGCCCAAAGGATATTGTTTTCTGCCCACTCACTATTGGTGTAGGCATCATCTGCGTTTCCGCTGACATTTTCGCTTAATTTTTTATAAACAGCATAGCGATTAAGTATTGCCGTAACCTGCTCATGGGTCAGATCATTCGTGGCACCAAATATACCGTCGCCATATCCATTGACGATTCCGTTAGCAGATGCCCAATTAACAGCGTCTGTATACCATTCGCCGGCAGGTACATCTGCAAAGTTGACACTACTGTCAACCACAGGACTTCCTTCAAGTCTCCACAGAACAGTTACAAGCATAGCACGATTAACAATCTCGCTTGGAGAAAAGCTGTCATCGCTCGTACCGATCATAAGACCGTTTTCGTAAGCGTACTCGATATCTTCATAGAACCAATTGTCTTCATCAATGTCACCGAAAGGATTCTCCCATGCGAGCTCTTCAAAGAGCGCTGTAATCGTATGTGCTTCATTTACGTTCTCAAAGGTGTACTCGGAAACAGCACCAACGCTCTCACCATCCACAACAACATCGGCGATAGCATAGCCATCATCGGGAGTTATCGTGTATGTGATGTCATTATCGTACTTCACCTCGGAGATACCCTCGGGCGTGATTTTTCCGCCGCCGGCTACGGCAGCAGTCACCTCGAATTTCTGATCATGCAGCTGCTGGAGCAAGATGTACCAATAGTAGTCAATTTCAAAGAGATTGACATTTATGGACCTCCCCGCGCCACTCACGGTAAATGTGCCCGTGGCGGTGTAATAACCAGCTTTTGAAACAGTGTAACTGTATTTTCCGTCAGGCAGAGCATAAATGCCGCCGATAGTATCGCAAATATCCCCGTCTAAATCTACAACGTTGATGTTCGCGCCCTCGGGAGCAACATTAAATGTCACCTCGTAGTATTGGGTGTTATCTTCGCCTTCCAATACAATGTTAAAGCCGGGGTCAGCATTAATTGTAGATTCAAGAGATGCTGTGACCTTATTTTCTTTAGTGCTGCTGTTTGCCTCCAGATCATTTCCGACCGCATAAATTTCAAGAGTTTCGGACTTCGTATAGGATTTAATGTTCGCCCAAGAGTTACTCATCTCGTTGCCGGTGAAGGCCACGGCATCAGCCGCACTTACGAGCACGCTCGCGTTGGTGAAGCTGCTGTCAGCAATGCTAACAGCCTTAGCGTCCTGTCCATTCCGGTTGTCACTTACACCATAGCCCCAGTTGATAAACTCGGAATTTGTGATAGAAGCTTCAACATCACCTATAGCTGCGCCGGCGCCCTCACCAAAGATAACACCCATCCTGGAAGTAGTTCCGTTACCGATGAGAACACAGTTATCCATAGTTATTCCAAGCTTTGCAGAGATACCGCGCTGAACGCCGGTTGCATTGCTAACGTCAATAGTGAGGTTATTCACGATTGCGTTATCCTCGAAACGGAACACGGTATTCCAGTTTCTATCATCAATATTACCGGTCAAAGTAATTGTATGGCTGTTGCCGTCAATAGTAACGGGAACCGTTATCTTTGCGCCATTATTTCTACAATCCCAGTCCTCTGTAATGGTAAGATCATCTAATAAAGTGATAGTAGCACCGGGTACTACTGCTTTAAGCGCAGAATAAATGTCTGTGTAATAGATAACGTCTGTACCGTCGTCAACCATTGCAGCATAGGACAGCAGCGCGCTTCCGTCAGCATTTACAACATTCTCGATTAAAACATTTCTAACAGTAACACCGGCAGGAATCGAATATCCGCCGATAGCACCGTTATTTGTGCTTCCTGCCGTGAACTCTACGTTCTTAATTGAGCAATTTTCAATAGTACCGGAGCCATAATACCACCCGAACAAAGCTCCGGAGTAGTCTGCGCCGATTTTCATGTTTTCTACAGAACAACCCGATACCAGAGCATCAGCGGGACCGGGGCCTGCGATACCGCCGCAGAGCCAGCCGTTAGGACTGCTGATGGTGATATTCTTAACAGTACAGTCAACGTAAGAATCAACATCATCAGCATGGCCTACGATACCGGCGACATATCTGCCGTCACCGCCGCCCGTGTGCTTAATATAGCTGGTTTCGGAGTCAGCGCCGTCAACAGTGATGTTTTTATAATTGCCATAAGCCCAACCACCTACGATCACACCTGCTCGGGCATAACCGTCGTGAGTGGTTTCAACCTTGATCGTGCCGTTCACAGTGATATTCTGTGCCAAAGCAGCGCTTCCGCCGGCACGACCTGCTACAACACCGGTACACTCGCCGCCAATCACAGTGGGATTTGTGAAGGTCACGTTTTCAAAGGTGCCGTTCAGAGATGTGATAAATCCGGTATTTGAAACGCCGGGCTTGTTAATAGTCAGATTGCTTATAGTATAGCCTTGACCGTCGAAAGCACCTCTAAAGGATACGGGTTCCCATTCGGTGCCTGCCAAATCAACATCGGTCCACAGTCTGACGGTCTCACCTGACTTAGCAGCAACCATTGCCTCATGCAAGTCGGTGTACTTATCGCTTCCAACAGATGCAACGACCTCTTCGTCAGGATAAATGACAACTACGCCGTTGTGAGCAGGCTCTCCGTAAACGCCCTGTCCGCCGCCGTAAAGCTGATCGAAGGTACATTCAATGAAGTGATCCTCGCCCTCATTATGGACGTGATTATCATCTACTACCTCGTTACCGTTAGCATCCTTCGGATGACCGTATCTCGGGTTGGAATATGCGGAATTGCTGTAGCCTTCCTGTACCCTTACATAGGGCCAGCTCGTTCCTGCAAACTCGCAGTAGGTGTAATTTGCCCAATCGCCGTATATTACTGTACAGTTTTTAGTAGTCAAAAATTCAGCAGTCGCACCGTTATCTGTTGCCGTCTCGGTGTTACCTATAAGCATACCGGCTCTGCGATATGCATACCACTGATAAGAAGAAGTTACGTCGTTGTATGCATTGATCTCACACGCAACATAACAGTCTTCGAGCGTAATCGCAGCATCGCCGTACTTACCGCCAATGATGCCACCAAGTGAACAGTCAAAATCTCCCCATAAAGAAGAAATGACTGTATTCTCGTCAACGTAAATATTCTTGAACTTCTGTATTCCGTTTACCTCTCCGACAACACCGCCGGTATAACGCTGATAATTAGCAATCAAGGAATTGGTAATACTGATATTCTCATATACGCAGTTGCCGTAAGAGTATCCTACAAGGATACCCATGTCAACACATTCCATTACGATTTCTGCATTATCAATGTTCACATTCTTGATCGTAGCGTCGACTACGGATGCAAAAAGACCGCCACCTTGCGTACCGTATGAATACCCCAATGCCCAACCGTTCTGATAAAGGTTGGATATCGTATGTCCCTGACCGTCAAATGTTCCCTTGAATACGATATCATATCCATATCCGATAGGATCAAAGGATATTTTTTCTTCAGCGTCATCTTCAGCATAAAGATCTATATTTTTCCCAAGATTTACTGTCTTACCCTCAAAGGTGTTGCCGCCATCGACAAGCTTTGCAAGTCCTGCAAGCTGTTCAGCCGTTGTAAGGGTAAATTCGGTGTCGATATCATTATACCAGGATGTATCAGCACTTCCGTCCCATGTGTCAACGTTATTGGCAAAAGCTGTCGTTGTCAACATTCCTATCATCACAATTACTGTAAATAGGCATATAAGAATTCGTTTTGTCATTATGTATCTCCTTGATAATTTGTTTTGCAATAAGTATCCATATAACACTTCCGGCACAGTTGACCTCCGCCCTCGACGTAACAGCTTCTCTGATCAATTTGAGTTTCTACGGTGTAAATTGTCTTTTCTCCGCAGATTACACATCGTTCAACCGCATCTGTTCCCTTTGTTATTGGATTATAAAGCTCTTCGTGTTTTGTATTCGTTTTGCTATTTGTTTTCATTGTTTTCCTGATTTTCGATCAACATCTTTGATTGATTTTCACTTTACCCGCACAGATCGGGCATCCATGCCGCCGTGCCCCCGTCCTCGAAGCAATGATAGCTTTCCACACGTGACCGTCAGAGCATTGCCACCAAACTTTTTTATGACTAGAAACAGTCACCATTTGTGGTGTAAGGGCTCCGTTCAGTTCTTGACACCATTGTTTACTGAGAAGCGGTTCCTTTGTTGCAAGGTCATTGAATCCGGGTAATACCTTTCTACCGGTACAATATGGACAAGCCGAGCGCATTTGAGTTCTGTGATTGATCGAAGCACGGTATTCATGTCCCATTTCGCAAACCCACCATACAGAACGGTTGCTGTATGGTGTAACGTTTGTAGGGGCAAGCTTACCATTTAGAATAGGATGCCACTGTGCTGCGATGTCAGGATATGCCGAGGCAAGATCATTTTCACCGGCGATAACCCGTTTCCCTGCACACACAGGGCAGCCGCTTCCTTTACTTCGAGACAAAATTGATGCTTGCCACTCGTGTCCCCTCTCGCATCGCCACCACACTTTTGCGTGATTTCCCGCGACGACTGTCTGTGGAGTAATAGCTACATTACGATCATAATTCCACTGCGATGCAAGCATTGGATGAGTGGTCCCTAGGTCATTTTCTCCTATAACTATTCGTCTGTTCGAGCAATACGGACATCCTCTGTTGCGAACGCGAGAATTCACCTGGGCCCGCCATATGTGTCCATGCTCGCATATCCACCATACTTTCCGATGTGTATGTGGTGCAACATCATTTGGCGTAAGTTCTCCGTTCAAGTGAGAATGCCATTCTGCAGCTATATTCGGATATTCCCTTTGCAGAGTAGGTGCATCCGCCGGCAATTTCCTGTTTGCACAATACGGACATCCGCTATGATTGATGGTTCTGCTGTATATCGGGACCTCCCAACGATGCCCTTTATCGCAGCGCCACCACACTGATTTATGACTTCCGCTTGTTACTTTGTGTACAGATAAATTCCCATTACGTTCTGTATCCCATTGAGTTAAAAGTGCTTGCAAATTTTGTTCTATACAATAGTCATAGAGTGATTTTCTTGTCATCACCATACGTCACCTCGCGGCGGCGAACGAGTCTCCCTCAAAGGATATATAAGCATTTTCATATTTTGCCACTCCTCTTTTTTGTGTAATATCTAAACACCTCGTCAAGAGATGGCATAAATATTACCGTCAAACGATCGTTTGAATCATGCTTAATTTGAAGCTTGATTTTATTTGGTTTATTAATTATAATGAAAATATCAAGCATTTTAGGATATGTTTTTAACAAATCTTGCTGTTAGTTCGTGCCTAACTTTCGAAATGCGTATTTGAAAAAAACCTGCCATATCTGTCCGCGCGCTTCTGTATAAATCGTCATATCTAATGCCATACTATATTGAAAAATCGGATTAACGAGCCTCATTCATTTTAATATTGATCAATCTGTTCATTTCTTGATCTCGTGGCCTTTTACGTTCACGTGTAAGGATATTTTAGCCAAACCTGTGTTCCCATTATTAGGAATAAATTTTTCGCAGAGTTAATCAATAAGTGATTCTTGCGAAACATCAATTTAGCCTTTCTATTATATCACAACTCTCTTCAAATTGCAATATAGCAGAGGAAATTTTTATGAATTTCCTCAATTTATATAAAATTAACTAAGCAGGAGGGGGTGTTTTTGTGATTATTAAAATTATTGTAACGTGCTAAATTTTTTTGCGCAGTCAATATCGCAGTCATAGGTACGGAAATATATTAATCGGAGGAGTAATTATGGCTAAGGGTGAGAATATTTTTAAGAGAAAAGACGGACGCTGGGAAGCTCGCTATATAAAAGGGTATGAGTTGTCCGGCAAGATAAAATACGGATTTTGTTATGGGAAAACCTACAAAGAAGCAAAAGAAAAGGTTACTGCCTATAAAGCGGCGTTGCTAAACGGAGATGTATTGCCAAACAAAGGTAAGCGGAATCGTTTTTCGTTTTTCTGTGATGAATGGTTCAGGGGACTATCTTGCACATGTAAAGAGTCTACGTTAGTGAAGTATGGATATATTTTGGATAAACACATCAAGCCTAAACTAGGTGGGGCGTATCCCGCAGGAATTTCAACAGGACTTGTTGATAGTTTCAGAGATGAGTTGATAAATAAGGACGGTCTATCACCTAAATCGGTAAAAGATATCCTAATGGTATTACGCTCCATCTTAAAATACACATCCAAACAGTATCCCGGAGTATTTCAACCAATAGAGATAACATACCCCCGAGAGGTTAAAAAGGAGATGCGGGTATTAACACGCGAGGAGCAGTCTCGGTTTATATCATATTTGTTAGACGATATGGACGCTTGTAAATTTGGAACATTTATAGCATTATTTACCGGAATGCGAATAGGAGAAATATGTGCTTTGAAATGGGAGAATATATCCCTCAAGGACGGAACCATAAAAGTAGACAGAACCATGCAGCGCCTAAAAAATATCGAGGATGATGCACAGACCAAAACAAAGATCGTGGTGAGTTCACCCAAAAGCGATAATTCCAGACGCATCATCCCTATGACAAAACAAGCCGCAGAACTGTGTGCGCAGATGCAGCCTGACAGTCAAGCTTCGTATGTTTTAACCGGCAATGTCCACTACATGGAGCCGCGCGCTTTGCAATATCGCTTGGAAAAATATACGCAGGAATGTGGGCTTGATGGGGTTCATTTTCATACTCTGCGTCATACATTCGCAACGCGCTGTGTAGAGGTAGGATTTGAATTAAAATCACTAAGTGAGATCCTGGGACATTCAAGCACGACACTGACGTTAGATCGCTATGTTCACGCTTCTATTGAGTTAAAACGAGACAATATGAGCAAGCTCGCTACAATTGGAATGTAATCCTCCGCAGTCAAAATACTGTGTCCAACATTGTAAATACGCGTAAAAAGCATTTGTTTTAAGGCAGTTTTTTGAGTTTTTGCACTTATTGATTAACTCTGCGAAAATTAATTTAGTTTTTCTTTTTTCAGTAAAGGTCGCATATGCTTTTCTCCATTCATTATCACTGACAATTAGTAACTTACCGAAATAAAAAAGACCGGGCCATCCTGAAAAGGACAGCCCGGTTATTCTGCATTTTGATTAGTAAAATTATGAAATTTACGGCAACATACTAATTAATGATAAAGATATATCAAGTGTTTGAACTGCTGCTGTCAATTTATAAGCAAAATGTACCCGAATATCATTGACAAGCTGAAATGCAGTTCTATTATTCGATCTATAAACATTGATTCCTTTAAGACGGGTTATTATAGATTTGCTACTTTTCTTTTTAGTCATGGATGGTGAGGTATAAAAGATATTACAAGTTATTCTATATATTCATATCTTCTGCTGTGTAAGTTTATGTAATTTCTTTTGTGGTGAAATCCTTTTGTAGGGTTTGGCTAAGAATTCAATAGTCGGTGTAGTGTTTCCTTTTTACACTTGGTTTTGCTTGGATTTTTGTTTGTTGCGTAACCAAACACAGAAGAACGTGCGTTCGTATACATTGTATCATGACTTCTCAAATTTGTCAAGAGGTTATTTCTTTGTTTATGGCGGTGCAATCTTTGATACACGAACTTGATACACGACAACGATCGTTATGATCATATTAATATAATCCGAACATTCACTTGTGGAATTGTTCGGATTATTGTTTTATTGATGCATACAATTTTAATCACAAGAAATGTGCCGTAAATACAATTTCTACGCCCTGACACCGTTTTGCACATTCGATACAAGACCGCTTACATACCGTTGCATCTCATCTCTCGATCTGACCGAGTGTGTTCCTGCTATTATCTCCTGTTTTTTATCCTCGTCAAGCAATGCGAATTTCTCCATAGCTTTGGGATTCATCGCCAAAGCCATAGCAAATCCTACCGGCATTTCACTTCGTTCCATCTTTTCACCTCCAATGTGTTATAGATAGTGTTTGCTATCTAACTAACAGCACATACCTGCCAAATTCTCGCATAATTTACTTCGGCGATGCAAAATATAAAAGCAGATGAAGGAGGTGCTTAATTTGAGTAATAGACTGACAAAAGAAACAAGTCCGTATCTGCTCCAGCACAAGGATAATCCCGTTGATTGGTATCCATGGTGCAGTGAGGCATTTGAGCGTGCGGCGAGCGAGGATAAACCGATCTTTTTAAGCATCGGATACAGCGCGTGCCATTGGTGTCATGTGCTTGCACATGAGAGCTTTGAAGATGAAGAAATAGCCGAGCTACTCAATTAATATTTTATATCCATCAAAGTTGACAAGGAAGAACGCCCCGATATTGACAGCGTATATATGGCTGTGTGCCAAGCCTTTACGGGGAGCGGTGGTTGGCCCACAAGCATCTTTATGACTGCGGATCAGAAGCCGTTTTTCGCGGGAACTTATTTCCCAAAAATCTCGCGCGGCGGTATGATAGGCTTCCGTGAGCTTCTGCTCGCCATACACGAAAAATGGATTAGTGACCGCGATGCTCTGCTACAACATGCAGATGCTATCATTGCACATCTTAACAATTCGGATTCTTCGTCAGATACAGCCGACGTTGATTTAGAGGACTTGGCTGTATCGCAGTACGAACGTATATATGATGACAAATACGGCGGTTTCGGACGGGAACCGAAATTTCCTACACCGCACAATCTGCTGTTTTTGCTCGACTATGTTTGACCACAGAGTTGACCACTTTCACGCACGTACTACACGCACACAATGCGTACGAAAGCGTCAAACGAAAAAACTTTCGCTCTGAGTGTGGTCAAAAAGCGTCAAAAAAGCCCTTCACTACAGGCTTTTACGGCTTTGGGAGCAGGATGTCGCAGGTTCAAATCCTGTCATTCCGACCAAGGAAAATTAGTGGAGTGCTTGTCGCTCCAATAATTTTCCTCTGTCAGAACGACCGGCAAGAAGCTCGGTGCAAGGACGCACGCGTGCCATCGC
>JAZNBZ010000019.1:0-17873 GCA_045587285.1 Candidatus Flemingiibacterium sp.
GCCACCGAAATCGGTGGCGGCAATTTTATTAATGTAAGCTCACGATTAGTGAACGATGCATCTCTCGGTGTCCTTATCAAAGATATGGAGTCTGGAGATGTCGAGGGCAACCTTGATGGTATCGCCTGCTCTTGCGCTCGAACGCGAGGAAACGCGTGCGGTGAGAGGATGATCCTCGTCAGCAGAGAGATAAAGGAAGATCTCGTTACCCATAAGCTCGGTAACGTCAACGCTGCACTCGATTACGCTGTCAGCCATGCTGGAGAGGTACATAGGCTCGTCGTGGATGCACTCGGGACGAAGACCTGCGATAACTTCCTTGCCAACGTACTCCTGAAGATTCTCATTCTTTGCCTTCTCAGCAGGAAGCTTGATGGAGTTGCCGGCAAAGTCGATGTAGAGCTCGCCTTCCTTCTTCTCGAGCTTCGCATTGATGAAGTTCATCTGAGGAGTTCCGATGAAGCCTGCAACGAAGATGTTGCAAGGCAGATCGTAAAGATTCTGAGGAGTATCGACCTGCTGGATAAGACCGTCCTTCATAACAACGATTCTCGTTGCCATGGTCATAGCCTCGACCTGGTCGTGAGTAACGTAAATAAACGTGGTACCCAGCTTCTTGTGGAGCTTGGTAAGCTCGGTTCTCATCGCTGCACGGAGCTTTGCGTCGAGGTTCGAGAGCGGCTCGTCGAGAAGGAATACCTTAGGATCGCGGACGATCGCACGACCGAGCGCAACACGCTGCTTCTGACCGCCGGAGAGAGCCTTCGGCTTTCTGTCGAGAAGGTGGGTGATGTCGAGGATACGAGCTGCCTCCTCAACCTTTCTCTTGATCTCTTCCTTGGGAACCTTGCGAAGCTTAAGACCAAATGCCATGTTGTCAAACACGGACATATGAGGATAAAGCGCGTAGTTCTGGAACACCATCGCGATATCTCTGTCCTTAGGAGCTACGTCGTTAACGAGTCTGTCGCCGATGAAGAGCTCACCCTCGGTGATCTCCTCAAGACCTGCGATCATTCTAAGGGTGGTGGACTTACCGCAACCGGAAGGACCGACGAAAATGATAAACTCCTTGTCCTTGATCTCAAGGCAGAAGTCGGATACGGCGGTAACGCCGCCCGGATACTTTTTGTAGATGTGCTTTAAGGATAAGCTTGCCATTGAAAAATTTCCTCCTTGTATTTTGAAACGGCACCGATGGTGTCGAAATCTATGCAGTCTTATTCAACGTATAATATTGTACCAAATTTCCCGTGAAAATGGTAGAGCCTTTTTCCCCAAAATTTCGGATAATTCTTTGTAACATTTGCACAGTTTTTCGAGTTTGTTTGTTAACAAACCGAAAATGAAACAGGCGATATTTTTAATTTATTAAAATCAATTGTTTCCGTTAAAGCGGCCAAACGGCGCTTTACGGTCGATTTTCAGGACGTTTCCGTTACCTCGGAGCGTTCGTTTTAATCGAAATATTTCCGACCGTCACAGTTGCGTCGATCATATTTCCGGTTGCGGCATTGCTCGTCTGCATAAAGCCGCCGACGGAGCTTCCGTCAACCGTAATGGTTCCCGTACTCGCGGCAAGCTTGACGTTCGTGGTGTCCATCGAAGAATACGAGCTGTACTCAAAATCGCCCGATGCGATGCTGACGCTGAAGCGATTGACCTGCGCTACAGCCTGAACGTTGCCCGACTTAACGGTAACGGACATCTGCTCGATATCGCAGTCGTCAATAAATACGTTGCCCTCGTCAAGCACGAGCTTCGTAACGGAGGTCGTTCCGACGTCCGTCAAACTGATCTCACCGGCTCCTACGTTTACGTAATAGTCAGTAAGCGTGCGGTTATTTTTAATATTAACGGTACCGCTTTCAAGCGAAATATCAACGGCGTTGATCGGATAGTCGTCACACAGATATATATTCACCGTGCGCTCAAGCTTGCGCATACCGAAATAGTCCACGAAGGCGCCAAGTCCTTTGAAATTGGATACCATAGATATCAGGCTTGAAAACGAGGTGATATCCGTGCTGTCGTTCAGGGTGAATACGCGGTTACTGCCGGTGGCGGCATACATACCCTCTGTAAAATTGATAAGCTCGACGTAAGATTTATCCGAGCCGCCGATTACGTTTACCGTAGCCTCTCCGAGGGATATGCTTATCTTCCCGACCGTGGCAGCGTCAAACTCCGGCTCGGCGTAGTAGTTGCCGTCCTCCGAAACGGGGGTGCCGAGCTCCACGTTCTGCGAATTGGCAAGACCGTTTGCGACGCCGACCGTGGCAAAGCCAAGCAGTACGACTACGAGCGAAACTATTAAAAATATTATTGACGTCGGCTTCACAGCTTTGCACTCTCCTTCTTGAGATGATTAAAGAGTTCCTTGAGTCTTTTAAGCACACGCTTGAAAAGGCGCGTTACGAGCTTAAAGAGAATCGGTACGAGTCTTACCGCAAAATTATAAATGAGTATGCCGATGCACAGCGTAAGTCCTGCGATGACCACGCCTATACCGATCTCGTAAAGTCCTATCGGCACCGCATTTCCCATCTGCAGAATTCCGTATATAATACCGACGAGCGACAAGACGGTTCCAAGACACACGACGCCTATAAGCGCCGCGACCGCGCCTGCCATTACTGCGGCAACAGCACCCCACATCACGCCAAATATACCGAGTATCAGAAGCGCGAGCGGAACCGTAACGGGAAGGCTCAGGGCAAACAGCCCCCAAAACATCTTCGTGCCTTGAATTTTTTCCTCCTCAACGTAATCGGGAAGCCTCGTGGCGTTTTCCTCGGCTGCGTCGAGCGCTGCGCCCTCAAACTCCTCGTACTCCTCGTATTCAACTACGTCCTCGCCGTCCTGCATAGGCTCGTCCGCTATAAGAGCAAGCGGCTCATAATCAACCTCGTCGTCCCTGACCGCAGGAATCTGCGCCTCCGTGGTAGGCTCGTCGTCTATATCGACCGCAGGAACGTTGAGCGTCTGCTCGGAAAGCATTTCCTCCTTCGCGCGCTTTTCTGCGACCTGCGACGCTATATTGTCAGCGATGCTCTCAATATCGAGAAGCGTTTCCGCCGTAGCGAGATCGTCGTTTGCCATTCTCTCGTAATATCTGTCGAACTGCGCAAGGTACGCCTCGGCCTCAGCCTCGGATATCCCCCTCGCCGCGAGCATCGACGTAAGTCGCTCGAGAAAGCTGTGTTTATCTGTCATCGGTAACTGTCCTCCGAAAAATAAATTAGCAATTTTCTGAAAAGTTTGAAATATGGTCTTCCCTTTAGAGAAGAGATGTGGTATAATTAAATGAAAATACCGCTTGACGGTCAAAAATTCACCCTATATATCTATTCTACCAAAAAAGGGAGCAAAATGCAATATGAGAATGCGAAAAAAAAAGCACGGAGCAGAAAGAATTGAAGCGTGTTCCGATATTTTAATCCAAAATGTTACAATAAATACAGAAAATGTGAGCGATATATTCGGAATCACGGACAAAAAAGCACTTTGGCTCGAGATTGGCTGCGGCAAGGGCGCGTTCGTATGCGAGCTTGCAAGAAGAAACCCGGACGTAAATATAATCGCGCTTGAGCGCTGTGCCGACGTTGCTATGCTCGCTATGGAAAAGTGTAAGGCGGCAGAGATACCGAACGTCCGCTTCATCATCGGCGACGTCGCAAAGCTGTGGGATATATTCGAGGACGGTGCTATCGACCGCATTTACCTCAACTTTTCCGACCCGTGGCCCAAGGCAGGTCACGCAAAGCGCCGCCTGACGCATCGCAACTTCCTCGCACAGTATCGCCGCATATTAAAGCCCGACGGCGCAATATTCTTCAAAACCGACAACCGCGGACTCTTTGACTTCTCGCTCGAGGAATTCGCCGAGTGTAAATTCCGACTCGAAAGCCTCACCTACGACCTTCACAACAGCGAGTGGGCAGAGGGAAACATTATGACCGAGTACGAGAAAAACTTCTCCGAGAAGGGCTTCACGATAAACCGCGTTGAGGCGTGGTGCAAGTAATATCTGTATTTTAGACGAAGGAGGGAACGTTTTTGTTCCCTCCTTTTTGACAGATATCGTCCGCCTGCCGTATTATTTTGCCGCAGAATAACTGATTTTAGGGAAAATTAGACCCTCCCGAAATCGGCAATGTCATTAAGTTAAGTGAAACACCCCCACCCCCGTCATCCTCGAGCAAGCATCTCGGTCAGATTCTTCGCTTCGCTCGAGAATGACAGACCGAGATGCGCCGCGAAGGATCCGGGGTGGGGTGCATCATAGTTCTTTAACTTAATGACATATCAAAGTCGGGAGGGATATTTTTAATGCGCGGTTTTCGCGAGAATTATACTCGAGTTGTAATATTTCAGCACCTTGAGAGTTTTCTCGGTCGCCTCAAAGAACACCACGTGCTCCCCGCCGTCCGCATCGAATATCGCGTAGTATATATCGGGAGAGGACATCGACGAAACCGCCTCTATACGGTTTTCAGCCTTAACGATATCCGCCGCGGCCGTGTATTCACCCGCGTACGGTGCGATAGCCTTCATCGCGCTAACGCGCACGCGGCACAGCTCACGCATACTTTTACTTCCGTAAAGCTTGAGCATTCTGAACTCTCCGTCAAGGATGCAATACTCGTATTCAATTGAAACGAATCTCCACGTAGCAAGAACGAGAATATAGGTAAGCACGGGCGTTATTGCGATTATCGGAAGTATATTCATACCGATAAAGAAGCCGGCAAAGCCGACAACGAACAGTGCGTATCCGCACACCATAAGCGCGCGCGCAAGCTTATACTTGCCCTCTTTTTTCTTTTCGACGCCGTAGTTTACGAACGTGCTTGCCGCATTGTCGCCAAGGTCGGCGGTGCGTATGCATTTTTCAAGCTTGGATTTTTTCATAATTCGAACCTCAAACGTTACCGTAAAATTATATATAACAGTATACCATACAGACCAAAGATTTTCAAGTATATTCTCTGATTTGTCAAAATTTTGGCGTAGCCCTTGAAATTACGTAAAAAATATGGTATACTGCTAATTGATATTAAACCCATAAGGAGATATGCTATGTCTTGCAAGCTCGCAATATTCGACCTCGACGGCACGGTGCTCGACACGCTCGACGACCTTGCCAACGCGGTCAACCATACCCTCGAGGTACATAATATGCCAAAGCGCACAATAAAGGAAATCCGAGCCATCCTCGGTAATGGCGCACGCAATCTTATAGAGCGCTCCGTGCCCGAAGGAACCGACACCGCAGTAACCGACGGTGTTTTCGAATATTATAAGAAGTACTACGAGGAGCACAGCGAAATAAACACCAAGCCGTACGACGGTGTTATGGATATGCTTCGCGCCCTGAAGGAACGCGGCATTAAGCTCGCAGTTCTCTCAAACAAGCCCGACGCCGCAGTACAGCCGCTTGCCAAAAAATATTTTACGGGCATATTTGATTACGTTTCCGGCGAGCGTGAGGGCATCACCCGCAAGCCCGCACCCGACGGAATTTACGATGCACTTCGAGTGCTTGACGTTTCCGTTGAGGATACCGTATTCGTCGGCGACTCAGAGGTCGATGTAGACACTGCAAAAAACGCCAATATGACCTGCATCAGCGTATGCTGGGGCTTCCGCGACGCAGATTTCCTCAGTGAACACGGCGCTACGTGTATCGTTTCAAGTGCTGACGAGCTGTTTGACGAGATAATCAAATAACGAAAAGACCGTTTCTCGGGAAATCCGAGAAACGGTCCGTTTTTTTTATTTTTTGAGCTTATCTGCCCATTTGAGCATCAGCACGACGGCGCCAAGCGCAATAAACGCTATCGGCAAGCCGAACAGCGCGCCGACGAAAAGGCGCAGATACATCGTTTCAACCATCGTGAAAACGTGGCAGAAGGTATTCACCGCCGACGCGTACAAGGTTGACGCACCAATTGCAAACGCCCACGCAAGAAGCTTCGAGCGGTTGTTTTTCACGAAATAGATATACAGCACGAGGCACGGCCAGCCCAGCAAAAGCTCCTTCGTTCGCGGTCTTGCCACGAACACCTCGGTAAGCCAATTGCGCAGAACCGTTTCGGTAAAGGATATTTTGTCAACGTTACCGCTTCTCGTCAGATAAATTGCGGTAACCGCCGCGATAAGCGCAAGCAAAACGAAATGATACCAGCGCACCTTGGAAACGGCGTCGATGGTTATCGCCTTATACTCGCCGATGCTGCGCTTTTTGTAAACGCTCGCCAAAAGCAGTAACAGCGTAAACGCCATCGGAAGCGTGAGGGATATCTTAACGCCTCGGAATTCGCTGAAGTTAAGGAAATAATCCGTGCCGCCAAGCAAAGCCGACAGCACCGCGCCCGATACGCAGAACAGCAAAAGCGTCAGCACGACGCTCGACGTGACGAGCGAGGACGTACTCATACGCTCCTTCAGGGTATGCACGTACACAGCCGCCATCGCCACAGCAAAGCAGGGCGCGAACGCCGCAAAAAGCGACGGATAAAACGCAAGGAGCGAGCTTGGCATCACGAGTGATACGGCAAACGCAAGCACCGCCGCACCGATACCGACGAGCGTAACGTTACGCTTCGTAAGAAGGTCTATCATAAGCGCGAGCCAAAGCATACAGACCGCCGCCACAGCCGCAGGAATAAACGGATGACGCGACTGATACTCACTGTACTCGTTATAGTTTACAGTCCCCTCGTTCACAAAGCCGTGGCTTTCCATTTTCTCGCAGTACAGACGCACTACCTCCATAGTACGCAGTGCGTTCTCGTAATTCGTAAAGCCCTCGTCCTCGAGCTGCTTTACGGTTATGAAGCGGCAGTTTCTATCAAGTGTGGAAATGTATATCTGATAATATCCCGCAGGATAGTCCATAACGTCCACATTCGTGGTAAAGTACGAGTGGAACGAACGCAGTATATTTCCGTCAGCCGCCTCGACTATAAGGTCGAAGCCGCCGGTCTTCACGTTTCCGAGCTGCATACCGCCCTCGGTCAAAACGAGCGTAAGATCGTGCTTGTCAACCATTTCGGACACGAATTCTATCTTTCCGTCAGCCTGATGCGCCGAGGTGAGCGTGCTTTTCTGAAGCTTGACGTATTTTACGCCGTACTCCGTGACAATTCGGTCAAGATCAGCCTCAAGCCACGTCGTCATATCGGGAATAAGCGCTATATTTACGCCCGCGTCTTTTGCAATATCGAGCAGATAGCGCGGATAGGTGCCGCGATGCTCGTGAATTATCGCGGTGGTAGCACCGGCGTCGATATATTCGCCGAGTATGTCAGGAAGCTCCTCGCGCTCAAAAAACTTAGTAAGGCGCGTTAAGTCCACCGCCGCACAATACGTCTTTGAGGATTGCTCGAACCGTACTCTGTCCACGACTCCGGGAACTATAAACACGGCGATAAGAAGGAGCGACAGCGCCGCTAAAATAATACGTCTTTTCATCATATCAGTTCACCGAGCGCTTTGGCAGCAGATACTTGTAAAGACCGCTTACGACTATCACGGCAATATACGTTACGCCGCACGCCGCGAGCGGCAGGATAAAGCCGAAGCGTCCGCCTATTGGGTCAAAGCCCGTCAAGTGGAACACGAACCACACGGCAAGTGCCGCCGCACCGGAAAGCAGTATCTTCAAAATATTTTTAGCAAAATCGGGAGTTGCGTAATTGCCCGCAACCTTCGTTATCGCGACTGCGACGGCTGCGGCGTACACCGTAAACAGAGCCGTCGTGGTAAGGGCTATCGGCACAACGCCGAGATCCGCCACGAAATAGTTGATTATCGGCTTTGCCACCATTATCACAATGCTTCCTATAACGGGCACCTTGTATCTCGAATCAAGATAAAGCAGCTTGTTAAAGAGCTCCTGACAGATATATCCGAATACGCCGAAGGTGTATATGACGAAAAGCGTCGCCGTCTGTACCACGTTCTCGCGTGTAAATTCGCCTCGCTCGTAAAGCACGGACATAATATCGGTTCCAAACACGACCGCAACGAGAATAAACGGCACGATTATCGCCATAAGCAGTGCTATAAGCTGTTGGGTTATCTTCTTGACCGTTTCCTTGTCGCCCTTCTCGAAGCTCTTGCTGATTCCGGGGAAGCTTACGTTGCTCATTGCAACGACGAATATGCTCGCGATCGTCACGAAGAAGTTGGACGCATAGTAAATGGTCGTCGCAACGCCGCTGTCGTGGCTGACTGCCGCCTTGTCGAACACAAAGCACATATGGAACATTATGCTCGAAATAAAGATGTAGAGCACCTCAAGGCTCTTTTCTTTTTTGCCCGCGCTATCAAGCGATTTATCGCGGTAGAAAATGCGGAAGCCGTTTTTATAGAAGCTCGGCAGGAGTATCACCACGTGAAGGATCCAACCTATGGTAGTAATGATGCTTATTTTATAAATGTCGAGATCCTTGAAGATGAGAGATGCTATTATTATTACATTGTAGGGAAGGCTCATTACCGAGGTGACGAAGAAGGTCTTGCAGTTCTGCAAAACACCCGCGATAATGTACGCAACTATTACGAAAAGTCCGCTCGGCAGCATAATATACATCATCTGTCTTGCCGCAGGCATAAACGCCGCGTCAAGACCGGGGAGTAAGAACCATTTTATAATGAGGTCTGCACCGACGTACATAAGTGCAGTAACAGCAATGACAATAAGCGATATTCTGCAAATAAATCGCGAGACGTACTGCTTCTGCGCCGACGGCAAAGCGTTCTCGGGCTTGTTGAGATTTTTGATAACGAGCGTTCCGAGCGCCGTTCCGATACAGGTAAAGAGGAAGGTTGCAATACCGAAAACCTGAAAATAAATGTCTGTAAGCTCGCTTGCGCCAAACTCGGAAGCAAAAATTATATTGCGCACGAAGCCAAGTCCTTTTGCGAGCATTATACCAAGCACCATTACAATATAAGTGATACCGCTCATAGCTACCTCCTTAAAGCTCAAATTTGTAAAGAAAAAGCGGACAGCCTAAACTGTCCGCCCAAAATTGTTTGGTGACCCGTACGGGAATCGAACCCATGTTTCCGCCTTGAGAGGGCGGCGTCTTAGCCGCTTGACCAACAGGCCGTTCTTCAGAACATTGATATTATATCACAACAGTTCTCATTTGTCAATAGTTTTCTGAAAATATTTTTCGATTTTCTTTTGAATTCATTGGTAGCAATTTGACCATAGATTTGTAGCAAATTAACGTATATTTCGGTATGCTATGATTATAGACAAAAAATATCACGAATTATCGGCAATATTACCAATTGACTTTTTATACGTAATGCTATATAATAGATACTGCACCCGGATAACACTATATATAGTGGTGTCACCCGACGTGCAACACCATATTTTGTAGTATAACGAGTGTATTGATTGCCGCAGACATCGGCATTTTTTATACTCTTTACGAAGGTGAACGGCTATATACAATAAATAAAATGAAGGAGAAAACGGTATGATTACCAAGATACTCAAGCGTGACGGACGCGAGGTCCCCTTTAATATTGAAAAGATTGCGACCGCAATTTTCAAGGCGGCAGAGGCTGTCGGCGGTCACGACTACACAACGTCAATGAATCTTGCCTGCAAGGTAGCAGAGCAGCTCGAGGTTGATTGCGGCCCAAACTGCACCCCCACCGTCGAGCAGATTCAGGATACCGTTGAGAAGGTGCTCGTCAACAACGGTCACGCACGCACTGCAAAGGAATATATCCTTTACCGCGCTTCGCGTACCCGTGCACGCGAAATGAACACCAGACTTATGAAGACCTACGAGGACCTCACCTTCAAGGCGGCGAAGGACTCGGACATCAAGCGCGAAAACGCTAACATCAACGGCGACACCGCGATGGGTACGATGCTCAAGTACGGCTCGGAGGGCGCTAAGCAGTTCTACGAGATGTATATCCTCGACCCGAACCACGTAAAAGCACACAGTGAAGGCGATATACATATCCACGATATGGACTTTTTAACCCTCACCACCACCTGCTGCCAGATCGACATCATCAAACTCTTTGAAAACGGCTTCTCGACCGGTCACGGCTTCCTTCGTGCACCTAACGACATCGCAAGCTACGCGGCTTTAGCGTGCATCGCAATTCAGTCTAACCAGAACGATCAGCACGGCGGTCAGTCCATTCCGAACTTTGAGTACGGTATGGCAGGCGGCGTAAGAAAGACCTATAAAAAGAATTACAAGAGAAATCTCGCAAAGGCAATTGAGCTTCTTTGCAACGATGCAGAAGCCGATATGGCAGCTGAACGTATTCTCGGCGAGCTTGGCACTGACGCAGCTCTCGCAAACGACGCACTGTTTGTTGAGAAGATAACTGCCGCTCTCACCGATGCGTACGGCGCAGAAAAAGCTGCTCGTATAGTTGAGTTTACCCGCAAGCACGCACTTGCCGAAACCGAGCGTGCTACCTTCCAGGCTATGGAGGCGCTCATTCACAACCTCAACACTATGCACTCCCGTGCAGGCGCGCAGATTCCGTTCAGCTCTTTAAACTACGGTCTTGATACCTCCGCGGAAGGCAGACTCGTTATGAAGTCCATCCTTCTTGCTACCGAGGCAGGTCTTGGCAACGGCGAAACGCCGATCTTCCCGATTCAGATACTCAAGATCAAGGAAGGCATCAACTACAATCCCGAGGATCCCAACTACGATATCTTCAAGCTCGCTTGCAGAGTTTCCGCAAAGCGTCTGTTCCCGAACTTCTCGTTCATCGACGCTCCCTATAACCTTCAGTACTACAAGCCCGGTCATCCCGAAACCGAGATCGCATATATGGGCTGCCGCACACGCGTTATGGCGAACGTTTACGACAGAGATAACGAGATCGTATACGGTCGCGGAAACCTCAGCTTCACCTCTATCAACCTGCCGCGCATTGCAATCAACGCAAACGGTAACGTTGATTGGTTCTTCGAGGAGCTCGACAGAAAGATTGCGCTTGTATTCGACCAGCTTCTTGACCGCTTCAAGATTCAGTCCGAAAAGACCGTACGCAATTATCCCTTCCTTATGGGACAGGGCATTTGGCTCGGCTCGGACAAGCTCGGCATCGACGACAAGGTTGGCGAGGTATTAAAGCACGGTACGCTCACCGTCGGCTTTATCGGACTTGCCGAGTGCTTAAAGGCACTTATCGGTAAGCATCACGGTGAATCCGCCGAAGCGCAAAGTCTCGGTCTTGAGATCATCGGCTTTATGAGAAAGCGTGCAGACGAAGCAAGCAAGAAGTACGGACTCAACTTCAGCGTTATCGGTACTCCCGCTGAGGGACTTTCCGGAAGATTCGTACGCATCGACAAGAAGAAGTTCGGTGTGCTTGAGGGCGTTACCGACCGCGACTACTACACCAACTCCTTCCACGTCCCCGTACACTATCCGATCTCCGCGGCAGACAAGATCAAGCTCGAGGCTCCTTACCATAACCTCACAAACGCAGGTCACATCACCTACGTTGAGCTTGACGGTGACCCGATGGAAAACCTCGACGCATTCGAGGAGGTTATCCGCTGTATGAAGGAATCGGGCGTTGGTTACGGCTCGATCAACCACCCCGTAGACCGCGACCCCGTCTGCGGCTACACCGGCATTATCGGCAACGAATGTCCTTGCTGCCACCGCACCGAGGACGACGGCAAGGGCAAGTTCGAGCGTATCCGCCGTATCACCGGCTACCTCGTTGGAACGCTTGACAGCTTCAACGACGCAAAGCGTGCCGAGGTTGAGGACAGAGTTAAGCACTCAGTCGGCAGCGCAGACACAAGCGATCTGTTCTAAAAATACATCAACCGCACACCAAGGTGTGCGGTTGATTTTTTATTTGTATTCCCTTTTCAAAATCTCGTCTGCCGCCGCACGGATTTCCTCGCCGTGAGTGAAATTCTCGCGGTACACCTCGATGATGTATTTGCCCGAGTAGCCCTCGCGCTCGAGTCGGCTCATTACACCCTTAACGTCGAGCTCGCCCAAGTACGGCAAGCGGCACACTCCGTCCTTCCAGTCGTTTATATGCACGTGAACTATGTCGCTACCCATTGCGTCGAGCATTTTGTGCGCATCAACGCCGCCGCGTGCGGTCTGCTTTAAGTCAAACACGAACTTGATATTTCCCTCACCAAAGCGCTCGTGAAGCTCGCGCATAAACTTGGGCTCACCCGCACGTGCCGTGGACACGTTTTCGTGTATGAGCATCACGCCCTCGCTTTTGGCAACGCCCATAAGATGCGCGAACACCTCACAGTAATTATCCATACCAAAGAACGGCGAGCGTGTTGCGTCACCGTGAAAAACCGTGTAGTCCGCGCCGAGATACGCCGCCGCGTGGAAAAATCGGCGGTAGAAGTCCGCAGAGTCAAGCGCACGCTTTTTGCACGCGGAGAAAAACATCATATATTCAAAGCCCGACATAAACGGGTGCAGGGATACCACCTTGGTACCGCCCTCGTCGCACTCTTTTTTTATAAGCTTCAAATACGGCTCCTCAAGCTCGGAAAACGTATTTATAAATATTTCTATATTTTTAAATCCAAGCGCTATACTCTGTTTAACTGCATCGAGCGTGTCGGCAGGATAAAAGCAGGCACTCGACATACCTATTCGCGAAAAATCCGTATAAAGCACTCCCTTCGGTCAGAATTTACTAAAGCGGCAAAAAGCCACTAATGACATTACGCTACGATATATGCTACAATTATTACAGTAACATATAGGAGAACGAAAATGAAAAAGCTAAAATTTCCGACACTCTGCCGAGTGTCGATGAACATACTGAAAATCGGACTTGCGCCCGTTGCACTGACCTTTTTATACATAGCCTTCGCACACTCGTCGCTCGATGCGTACGACTCCGCGCGGCTATTTCCGTCGCTTTTGTCACAGCTCGAGCACGCGGTAATGTCGCTCACGCTTATAGTGTGCGGCGCGTTGCTTTTTGACGCTGCATCGCGCGAGGGGCGGTAATTACTCCTCGTATTCCGACAAGATCTGCGGCAGGCGAAGCATTATTTCGTCCGTGCGAAGCTTGTCCGCGGCGTATTGCTTTCGGAGTAGCTCCGAGGGGATAAAGTCGTCGTATTTCTCGAAAACGGGCGACTCGGTTACGCTCACGAGCGCCGATTTGTCAATGCCCTCGCGGTCGATAATATCGCAAAGCCCCTTTATAAGCGCATAGTCGCTGCCCGCTTCCATTTTGAACATCATATAGTAACAGCCCTCGAACTCGATATTCGATATCTTAAACCTCGCGGCGTTATTGACAATAAACTTGCGAAGCGTTCTGAACGAGCGCGTACCAAGCCACGGGAAAAGGCACCACGTGTAGCCGCCGAGATGCACGAGCGAGTGCTGCGGCAAGCCCGTATTGCGCGCAAGATTTCGCACGATGTCAAGTCGGTGCCGTGCGTTCGGCTTGAGGTACGGATATACCGTATCCTCGGCGAGTATGCGGCGCATACGCTCCAAAATTTTAGTGTGTATCTCGCCGAAATCGCCGGGCCACGACACCTCCATCTTGCCCCTCACTGCCTTAACGTAGATAAGCTTTCGCGGAATGTCAAGCTCCTCGACCTCCCACACTCGTCCCGCAAGCGCAAAACGGTCGCCAACGGGCGGCGGCGTGGTGATCGTGCCTATCTCGTCCGACTCACAGCGAACGGTATAATCCTCGCTGTCCTTGAAAACGGCGTAGAATTTGAAGCTGTTCGTAAGCCTCTCACCCTTCAGTCCGACGATAAGCCCCTTTTCCTCGGTCATCTCGATAAAATCGTTCTGGAGCATTCCGAGAAGCAAGGTGCGGTAGTCCTCTTTGTCTATATACCTAAACGCCGGAAGCGAAAGAATGCGCTCGGCAAGGCGCTTTGGCGTAAGCTCGCCCGATGCGGCAAGCGTTGACAGCGTTTGCTGAAAAAGCAGGCTGAACGGCATTTTTTTGACGCTCGGCGGCTCGATGAACTTTTCCTCAATATAAAGCTGTACGATGGCTATTGCACGCAAAAATCCCCACGGAATAAGCTGTGGAAGCGGTGCGTTCGGGAGCGGATTTTCCTCGCGGAACACCATCATCATTTCAGGCGGCGTGTCGCGTCTGCCGGAACGTCCGAGGCGCTGTAAGAAGCTCGAAACGGAGTTCGGCGCGTCGTTCTGTACGATACGCTCAAGCCGTCCGATGTCGATGCCGAGCTCCATAGTAACCGTCGCACAGGCGGTACATTTAAGCTCGTCGTTTTTCATCTTCGCCTCTGCCTCCTCGCGTATGGACGCAGAAAGGTTGCCGTGGTGAATAAGGAAATTATCCTCCTCGCCTCTGTTATCTGCAATCTGGCGAAGCGTTGCGGTCACGTACTCGGTCTCCTCGCGGGAGTTCGAGAACACGATCGCTTTTTTGTTTTTAACGCAGTCGTAGATATATTCGTAGCCGGGATCGATCTCGACCTTACCGTGTGAGGGTTCCTCACCTTTTGCATCGGCTTCCTTCTGTCCGAAATCGCGACTTTGGTCAAGGTCGTCACCCTGAATGAAGAAATGCTCTAACCCAAGTCGCCATTTGGTCTTGCCCTCGGCTATAGTCGGCACCACGGTTTCAACGTCCGTTCCGCCACCAAGCCACTCTGCCGCGAGCGCCGCGTCACCGATAGTCGCGGAAAGTCCCACGCGGCGCGGAGTGTGACCGATAAGGCGCGCTATACGCACAAGCTGACAGATTATCTGATTGCCGCGGTCGGTGCCCGTCAGCGTGTGTATCTCGTCGATCACGACGTAGCGCAGATTGCCAAAAAGGCGCACGATATCGTTCGATCGGTTCATAAGCATACTTTCAAGCGACTCGGGCGTTATCTGAAGGATACCCCTCGGATCGCGGAGCAGCTTTGCCTTGTGCGACTGCGCAACGTCGCCGTGCCAATGGAAAACGGGTATGCCCGTTAAATCAAGCAGCTCGTCAAGACGCGAGAATTGGTCGTTTATAAGGCTCTTTAAGGGCGCGATGTAGAGAACGCCGACGCTTTGCGGCATATCCTCGTACATCTCCGATATAATCGGAAAGAACGCCGCCTCGGTCTTACCCGATGCGGTGGACGAGGTGATAAGCAGATTTTTGTCCGTGTTAAAGAGCACGTCTGCCGCCGCTACCTGAACGGCACGAAGGTCGTGCCAGCCGTTTCTGTATATAAAATCCTGTATGAACGGAGAAAAGCGGTAGAAAATATCGTTTTCGTTCATTTTTCAAACCTCATATTTCGATGTCGTCAAGGCTGAACTCGCGCTTTATCTGTGCCGCGCCGCCCTCGTCAACGATGACCGTATTCTCGTCGTCCTCTCCGTGCGAGAGCTTAACGACACCGCTCGTAACGACGTCGCAAAAGCTCGTTTCGGGGTTTTGCATCAAGATGTTGAGCACGGTCATATAGTCGCGGATTATCTCGCGCGGAGTTATCATCGTATCAGCACCCGCCCTCTCAAGGCAAACCTTCAAAAACGCCGCCATATCGTCATTCGTAACGCGCGGCTGCCAATTGTAGTTCTGCGCGTGAAGCGCGGTGATACGCACGACGAGCGCGTAAAGCTCGTCGTCCGAAAGCCGGCGAAGTCTTATAACGGGACCGATGAGGTTTTTAAAGCCGGATTTTTGGAACTGACCGTCGGAAAGTCTGCTTCGAAGCGCCTCGTAGGAGAAAAGTCCGCGGCGCGTATCCTCCAAAAACTGCGGAGTTCCGCCGAATATGAGCGCGAGTCCCTCCGCCTTGCCCTGAAGGGTGTCGTTGAACATCGAAAGCAGCTTTTCATAATTGTTCTCGCGCGAGATGCGGTTGGCAATTTTATAGAGATTGACGCACTCGTCGATAAACACCACGAATCCGCGGTAGCCGATCTTCCTGAAAAATACCGCGAGGAGCTTGATGTACTCGTACCAATTATCGTCGTCGATTATGCCGCCGACCGTAAAGCCAAGCGTATTTCTCGCTTCGGTCTTGCTCGAATATTCGCCGCGAAGCCAGCGCATACACGCGGACTTCCTTTCCTCGTCGCCGTCCATATACGCCTTGTAGTAATGCGTCAGCACCGTCGCGAAGTCAAAGCCGCCGATCTGCGCCTCAAGCTCGCGCGTGTGTGCAAAAATACGCGCGGTAAGCTCGCGCACGAACGCGTCCGAGCCAAGCTCAAAGCCGTCTGAGGCAACCTTCATCTGAAGATCTGACAGCCATTTTGCAATTATCTGCGGCAGTGCACCGCCGTCAGGCGAGGATTTGGACGCTAAATTTCGTATAAGCTCGCGATACGTCGCAACGCCCGTACCCTTCGCACCGCAGATACGGCGCTCGGGCGATAGGTCCGCGTCGGCGGTAATAAATCCGCGCTCAAGTGAAAAGCCGCGCACGAGCTGGATAAGAAAGCTCTTGCCGCTTCCGTATTTACCGATAATAAAGCGCATCGAGCCGCCGCCGTCGTTGACGGCTTCGAGATCGGAAAGAAGCGCCTCTATCTCCTCACTTCTGCCGATTGCGATGTACGGCGCGCCCATTCGCGGCACTACGCCTGCGGAAATGGAGGAAAGAAGCGATGCGAGTATTCGTTTTGGTATGCGCTGTGTCATTTCAGCCATTTTTTAATATCTCCTTCGTAATCAGCAATAAGCCTGTAGCCAACATCGCAAGGCTCAATTATACTGTCCCCGATAATGTCAAACGCGAGCTCGTTTATCTTGTCGGCAAGCGCGTCAGCAAGTGTGCCGAGCCTTGCAGACACTTTTGCTATGCCGTCCACATCACCGTCTGCAACGAGTGCAAGTGCCTCGCGCGCGCCTTCATCGAGCGCGGTCACAAGCGCGGCAAATTCGTCTTCACCGTCGGTAATTTGTGGCGGCTGCACGGGCTCGGGTGCCTTTTCGGGGATCGGTTCAACCGCTTCGGGCACTTCCTCAAATGCAGCGGTAAGGAGCTCGGTAGTGCCCCACGATCTTTCTTCTATCTTCATCGCGCGCTCAAGCGAAAAGTCCGTGCTTATCGGCTCGTAGAGCTTGTCATATTCGTGCGTTTCCGCCTCAAGCGTGCCGCTCTTTGTCGGACGCACCTTTTTCTGTGCAGGCAAATTCGCATCGAAATATCGGTCAATGCACGCGCGCATTTCATCGGTGAGCTCCTCGACTTTGAGGCGCGATTTTATACCGAGTGCCATACGCACGCGGTTTTCGCTGTATTTTATAATATCCGTCGCCACGAACCTGAATTTCGGCGAGCGCGTGTAAGACGAGTATTCAACTGTCACCGTACGCTTCATATCGTAAACGCAAAGCGCACCCTCGTATGCGGTGCGCTCGACGCGAAGCGCCTTTACGGTATCGCCAGACTCGCTTTTCGATATTATCTCTCGCCAAACCCTGTCAAACGCCGCACGTATATGGTGAGCAAAAACGGCGATATTTTCATCTGTTACGTAGCGGCTCTTTCGCCAATCGTACGTTGACGCGTGAGAGAGCATATCCGCCGCCGCGCTCGTACTTGTGCCGTCGATGTAAAACTCCTTGAAGCTCGCCATAGCAACTATCTCGCCGAGTATCGGTTCAAGACGCGCTGTTGGACACGGCAGCTTATTTATAAAGCAGTAGTCGCACAACCAATCGCACATATAGCTGTCAATTCTGCGATGCTCGCCTCTATAAGCAAGCCAAACGTCGCAAAGCAGACCAAGCCCGCGGTCGGGTGATATAAGATCGGGACAGTTTATTATCTCATAAATATACAATAAAATATAGCAAAAATCGCTTTTCAGATACACTCCGCGACGTACGTTCTCACGCCACCAGAGATACCATTT
>JAZNBZ010000020.1:0-2281 GCA_045587285.1 Candidatus Flemingiibacterium sp.
CTTCGTTTTCCTTCGCAACGTCGAGGGCTTTGAGATTTGCGGAATAGAGTGCGTTGAGTCGAGATATTGGTGCTTTACAAATATTGCCGTACGACACGGAAGCATTCACGATATCCGTTTTGATTGCCATAACAAAATGCCAAATCAGGATGGCATCGACCTTCGCACGGGCTGCAACAACATCGACATTTACAATATCACGGGTGCTACCGGTGACGACACCGTAGCTCTTACAGCTGCCGGAATACTTGACGGATGGTGGACTGTTGACAGCTGTAGTGACATCGACATACACGATGTTACTATAAGGGACATCAACGCAGGCTGCAGCGGCGGTCACGGTATAATCCGACTTTTAACCCACGACACGAAGAAGATCTACAACGTAGCGCTGTCCAATATCCGCGACGCTTCGCTCGACGGCGTGGGTATCCCGAGCTATGCGTGCATTCGTATCGGCGACGTGAGATATTTCGCGGTGTCACCTCAAGAGGAGGGCGATATTACGGGCGTTCGCATTGACGGCGTTATCTCCAACTCCCAAACTGCGATACTCGTAAACAACGATAACGTCACGAAGAATGACGTTTACTACACCAATATCACAGCCGTTCAGGGCGAGCTTATCACGGTTAAGAACAGCGAGAAGTTTTTCGCTTAAACGATTTCCGGCTACGTAACGATGGGGAAGGATTTATGAAAACAGCAATCGTAGGCGCAGGCGTTATCGGCACGATACACGCGCGCATACTGGTGGAGCAAGGTCGGAGCATCGTCGCTATATGCGACACGGACATCGCCAAAGCACGCTCGCTTGCCGCGGCGAATGCTCCCGATGCGAGGATATACGCCAATTACGAAGAAATGCTTGCCGCCGAAGAAATCGACGTCGTGCATATCTGCACGCCGCATTATCTGCACGTAGGGCAGTCCGTGTACGCGCTTGAGCGCGGCGTGAACGTGCTTTGCGAGAAGCCGATGTGCGCGCATCCCGACGAGCTTGATGCGATACTCCTTGCCGAAAAGCGTTCAAGTGCAAGGCTCGGTGTCGTACAGCAGAACCGCTACAACGCGGCGACGCGCTTTGCACTCGACTATCTTCGCGACCACAAGGTAACAAGCGGACACGCGAGCGTTGTATGGAGTCGCGGCGTCGAGTATTTTGCCGCGAGCCCGTGGAGAGGGAAGCAATACGAGGCAGGCGGCGGCGCGCTCATAAATCAGGCGCTTCACACGCTTGACCTCACGATGCTTTTGTGCGGTATGCCGCAGAGCGTTGTGGCGCGTGCGGATATAGAAAAGCCGCGTGACGGCGTCGAGGTCGAGGACACGGTAAGTGCGGATTTTAGCGGCGCGGCGGATTTTTCCTTCTTTGCGACGATAAACTCCGAGGAAAACCGTCCCACCGAGATAGTGCTTACGCTCGAGGGCGGTCAGAGGCTGACGGTGCTTCAGAAATCGGTGCTTCTCGACGGCGAGGAGATATTCGCCGACGACGGCAGTATGCAGGGCTTTGGCAAGTCGTATTACGGCAACGCGCACGGTGCGCTGTTCGACGATTTTTACGACTGCGTAGCGAGCGGTCGCGAGTTCGCGCTCGGTGCCGCCGAGGCGGCAAAGGTTATGCGGCTCATTTTCGCGGTTTACGAGAGTTGCGGTCAAACGGTTTGTATACGGTAAAATTCGGAGGGCTTTCGCCCTCCGTTTTTTCACGTGTGCTCGTTAACCTCGCGCGCCTTGCGAACGCTACCGCTCCCTCGGTAGGGGACGGCGCCCACGACGTCCTGCCTGCGAACGGCTACCGCTCGCTTTATCCTCGCGCTTCGCGCTCGGGGAAACGAAAAGGGGGAGGAGGAACTATCTCAGTCGCCGACAGCTCCTCCTCCCCCTTTTGAACCCTCTCTACCTCCTGGCTTACGCCGCCTAAAAGAAGGCGGCGCCATAAAAGGGTAGCTTTGCGTGCGCGACGGTGCGCGATTCCACGGCTAAGGGCGGTGCGGCACGATTCCGCCGCACCGCAAGGCGCGCAGTCTAACTTTAGCGGTAATGCGCGCAGCGAAGCGTCCGCGCAACCCTCGAAATGCGCCAATTTCCATTTCCGTTAGGAAATTGGCGCCGTTAAATAAGCACTCTGTGGTACGAAGCTTACGGAAGAACGACGTTCCGAGCTGGGGCGAGGTGATAAGGCTCCCTTTTACATATATTTGAGCCGAGTAGGAGAGGGTTCAAAAGGGGGAGGGAGTCCCGGCGTTTGAGGGACTCTCTCCCCCTTTTCGTTTCC
>JAZNBZ010000021.1:0-10971 GCA_045587285.1 Candidatus Flemingiibacterium sp.
CGCGTATCAAAGCATAACTATTACCTTGATATAGCAGAAACCGTTGCATCTCGTGCGACCTGCCTTCGTAAAAAGTACGGCGCTATTATCGTGAAAAACGACGTTATCGTTTCAACGGGCTACAACGGCGCTCCGAGAAGCCGTAAGAACTGTACGGACCTCGGCTTCTGTATGCGCGACAAGCTCAACATTCCGCGCGGTGAGCGCTACGAGATGTGCCGCTCGGTGCATTCCGAGGCTAATGCGATAATTGCGGCGTCGCGCGAGCAGATGCTCGGCGCAACGCTCTATATGGTGGGCGTTGACGCAAAGACGGGCGAGCTCGTCACCGACGCTTGCTCTTGTATGATGTGTAAGCGTATGATAATCAACGCCGGAATTTCGACGGTCATTATCCGTACGGGCGAGGACACATATAACGTGATCGACGTGCAGAGCTGGATCGACGACGACGACAGTCTGTCGGGAAATTTCGGATACTGATGCCACAGACCGAAATCACCGTACGCGCGGCGACGCACGGCGATATTCCCGCGCTGTGTGCGCTTGAGGCGGAATGCTTTTCGCTTGCGTGGAGTGCCGCGGCGTTTGAGGACTTTTTCGCAAACGGCTGCTCGTGCGCGCTCGTTGCAGAAATTGACGGCTCCGTCGTTGGATACGTCGGTATGAACCTTATTTCGGGCGAGGGCGAGATCACAAATCTTGCTGTCACGGCGAGCGCTCGCGGTCGTGGCGTTGCGACGAGGCTTATGGGTGCTCTTGCCGCGATAGACGGCGTTTGCAAGCTTATGCTCGACGTGCGCGTGTCGAATGCGCCTGCGAGGGCGCTGTATACAAAATGCGGCTTTGCGGTTGACGGTATCCGAAAAAATTTCTACTCTCACCCACGAGAGGACGCGGTGCTTATGAGCCGCGAGATTAAAGGCTAAAGGACGATTTTGAATGTTAATACTTGCTCTTGAAAGCTCCTGCGACGAAACGTCCGCCGCCGTCTGCGAGTTTGACGGCGATAAGCGAATAATTCGCTCGAATATTATAGCGTCGCAGATCGAAACGCACAAGCTTTACGGCGGAGTCGTGCCCGAGATAGCATCGCGCGCACACTGTGACGCGATATCGGGTATAACCTACGAGGCGCTTGATGCTGCCGGTGTGACGCTCGATGACATTGACGCCGTTGCGGTCACGTCAAGCCCGGGACTTATCGGCGCCCTGCTCGTCGGAGTCAATTTTGCAAAGGCTCTTGCGTTTGCAAACAACAAGCCGCTGATACCCGTAAATCACATAAAAGGTCACGTTGCGGCGAATTATTTCGTTCACGAGGACTTAAAACCGCCATTCCTTGCACTCGTTGCATCGGGCGGACATACCTCGCTCATAAAGGTGAGCGATTACACCGCGTTCGAAACCGTGGGACGCACTCGCGACGATGCTATCGGCGAGGCGTTTGACAAGGTTGGCCGCGTTATGGGACTTCCCTATCCCGGCGGCGCGGAGATGGACAGGCTTGCTTCGATTGGCAACGCTGACGCGATAAAGTTCCCGTCTGCGGCGGTGGTCGGCGACAATCTCGATTTCTCGTTCAGCGGACTTAAAACGGCAGTTATAAACTATCTTCACAACTCCGAGCAAAAGGGCGAAGCGGTCGTTCGCGAGGACGTTGCCGCGTCGTTTACGAGGGCGGTTACGACGTCTGTCGTGAAGAAGCTTGCTATGGCTTGCGATGCTACGGGAATGCGTGATATCGTGATCGCGGGCGGTGTTGCGGCGAATTCGCATTTGCGTGCCGCGCTCGAGGAGCTCGCAAAAAAGCGTAAGGCGAAGATATATATGCCGCCGCGCGCGCTTTGCGGTGACAACGGCGCGATGATAGCGGCGCAGGGATATTTTGAGTATCTGAAGGGCACTCGTGCGGATACCTCCCTTAACGCGAGGTCTACGGGTAAATAATTTCTAAATAGCATAAATAAATTACCCCTATACTGTGGAAAACTCTGTGAAAAACACAGCCGTGCCCGTGATAAATAAAGAAAAAACGCGAAAATTCGACGAAAAGCGACAAAAACGCACCTTTCGCAGGTGTGGAAAACTCTGTTGATTGTGTGGAAAACACTTGATCATAAAATCTATTTTATAATTGGAGAACGGTAAAATGAACAATTACGATGCAAACATTAAAGCGGCTCTTGATAAGTTTGAGGCGGTTCTTCGCTCCCAGCTTGAGCGCGTTGAAAAGATAAACGCGGCGAAGGATTTCGTCGATTACGAAAAGCTTCCGGTACTCACTATCGGTATCTGCGGCGGTGACGGTATCGGTCCGATAATCACCAAGGCGGCGCAGGACGTGCTTGAGTTTTTACTTGCCGACGAGGTTAAGGCAGGTAAGGTAGTATTCAAGGTTATCGACGGTCTTACCATCGAAAACCGCGCGGCTTGTATGAAGGCTATTCCCGACGACGTTATGGAGGAGCTTTACAAGTGCGACGTTATCCTCAAGGGCCCGACCACCACTCCCCGTGCAGGCGATCCCTGGCCGAACATCGAGTCCGCAAACGTTGCTATGCGTAAGAACCTTGACCTTTTCGCAAACGTTCGCCCCGTTAAGGTTCCCGATAAGGGCATCGATTGGACCTTCTTCCGCGAGAACACCGAGGGCGGCTACGCCGTAGGCTCGCAGGGCGTTAACGTAACCGACGATCTCGCAGTTGATTTCTGCGTAACCACCACCGAGGGTACTAACCGTATCGCTCGCCTTGCATTCGAGTATGCAAGGAAGAACAAGAAGGACAGAGTTTCCATCGTTACCAAGCCTAATATCATCAAGACTACCGACGGTAAGTTCCTCCGTATCTGTGAGGAAATGGCGAAGGAATATCCCGATATCACGACGGACGAGTGGTTCATCGACATTATGACTGCGAAGCTCGTTGACGAGAAGCGCCGCACCGACTTTAAGGTGTTCGTGCTCCCGAACCTCTACGGCGATATCATCACCGACGAGGCGGCAGAGTTCCAGGGCGGTGTAGGTACCGCAGGCTCGGCTAACATCGGTAAGAAGTACGCGATGTTTGAGGCTATTCACGGCTCGGCTCCCCGTATGATCAAGGAAGGTCGCGGCAAGTACGCAGACCCCTGCTCGATGCTTCGCGCGGCTGTAATGCTTCTGTCGCACATCGGCAGACAGAACGAGGCTGACAAGCTCGAAAAGGCACTTGACTACTGTATGTTCGAGGATAAGAAGTACGTTGTTACCGGCCGCGACACCGGCGCTACCTGCGATGAGTTTGCGGCGTACGTAATGGATACCGTAAAGAGCCTTAAATAAGACTTTTTGAAAGGATTTCTATAATGTCTATCATAAACCGTGACAAGGGATACGGCGAGGACGACGTGGAGAGGAGCCGCGTTTCTCCCGCGGTTATAAAAAGACTGCCCAGATACTACCGATACCTTCGTGAGCTTTTGCAGAACGATATTCTCAGAATTTCGTCGGGCGAGCTCTCGAAGCTGATGCACGTTACTGCGTCGCAGATACGTCAGGACCTTAACTGCTTCGGCGGCTTCGGTCAGCAGGGCTACGGCTATAACGTGAAGTATCTTTACAGCAAAATTGGCGAGATTCTTGGCGTTAACGAAAATTACACCGCTATTATAATCGGTGCGGGTAATCTCGGAAGCGCACTTGCGGCAAGCCCGATATTCGAGCGCAGAGGCGTTCGCCTGACGGCGCTGTTTGACAATAATCCTGCGGTTATCGGCAAGAATATCTCGGGCTACGTTGTAAAATCCACCGATGAGCTTGAGGCTTACGTTGCACAAAATACCGTCAATATCGCGGTGCTTACGCTTACTAAAAATGCGGTGCGCGAAACGGCGGAAAAGCTCGCGGACCTCGGCATAAAGGGACTTTGGAACTTTGCCAGCACCGAGCTTGACCTTGTCGATAAGGGCGTTGTGGTGCAGAACGTGCATATGGGCGACTCGCTTATGACGCTTTGCTATCAGCTTACAAAATAAACCTTCGAGGTGTTAAAATGAGTGCGAAAATGCTTAAAATTGAATACGGTAACGGTGTTTTCGCGCTTCCTCGCGAAAGGGTGCTTGAAGCACTTCCGTCTGCGGACGGATTTCAGTTGAAGGTTTTGCTTTTAGTTGCATCCGACGACGCGCTTCGCGGCGATTACGATGCGGCGTGCGAGTACATCTGCAAAAAGCTCGACTGCACGAAAAGCGCGCTGGCAAAGGCGCTTGCCTTCTGGGAGAAGGCGGGTGTTATCGCCGCCTCCGACGGTACGGGCGAGAAGGCTGCTGAAGCACCTAAGAAAAAAGCGCTCGCAAGTGCCACGCTCCCCACGTACACCGAGGGACAGACGGCGGACGTTATGGAGGCTCACTCCGACCTCGCCGCGATAATCGACGCATGTCAGCAGATTTCGGGCAAGGTGTTCACGCCTGCCGACGCGCAGACGATAGTCGGCATTTACGACTACCTCGGTCTTAACGATACGGGCTATATTGAAACGCTGTATGCCTACTGCGCTTCGATGGAAAAGACCACCGCGCGCTACGTTGAGAAGGTCGCTATCAGTATGGCTGACGAGGGCGTTACTACCACCGAGGATCTGAATAGGTACATAAAGCGCAAGGAGAAGCTTGACGAGGATATCTCAAAGCTTCGCACGCTTATCGGCGCGGCTTCGCGCGCGCTTACGTCAAAGGAAAAGAAATACTTTACCGCGTGGGCGGAGGAGCTTTCAATGCCGTACGACGTGATAGAAAAGGCGTACGAGATAACCGTTGATAAATGCGGCGACGTTAAGCTGCCGTATATGAACAAGATACTTGAAAATTGGAAAAACGAAGGACTTTGCACGCTCGCGGCTGTAAACGAGTCGCTTGAGGCGTACAAGAAAAACAAAGCCGAGGCGGGTGCAAATGGCGGCTCGGGCTTTGAGACCGACGAGTATTTCGAGGCGGCGCTTGAGCGCAGCCGCAGATACCTCGAAGGTAAAAAATAAGGCGACTGAGGGGGTATAAACGGTGTCATACAACAAAGATAATTACATACGCATACGTCAGCAGTACGCGGATAAAAACCTTCGCGCAAAGAACGAGGCGGAGGCTCGTACGAGAGAGCTTCATATGCAGTACCCGGAGCTTGAGAAGATAGACCGCGTGCTTGCCGAAACGGGACTCAGTATTCTGAAGGAGGCGTCGAAGGGCAAGGACGGTCTTGAAGCGCGTATCGAGGCTATCAAAGAGGGCAACAAATCGCTTCTTGAGGCGCGCGGCGCGTATCTTCAGTCGATAGGCTATCCTGCTGATTATACGTCGGTCAAATACGAGTGTGAAAAGTGCAGTGATACGGGCTTTGTCGGCACGAAAATGTGCGAGTGTATGCGCCGTGAGCTCGTGCTTGCAGGATATGAGAGCTCGGGCATCGGCGGACTTATTCGCACGCAGAGCTTTGAATCCTTTAGTCTTGACTATTATAAGCGTACGTCAAATGAATTTAGCAATATGCAGATGATATTTGACACCTGCAAGGCGTACGCAGAGCGTTTCTCGGAAGGAAACGGAGAGAGCTTGTTCTTCTGTGGTACAACGGGACTTGGCAAGACTCATCTTTCCACGTCGATTGCAAAGGTGCTGATTGAGCGCGGATTTGACGTAGTATACGACAGCGCGCAGAATATTATTTCCGATTTTGAGTACGAGCGCTTCGGACGCGGCTACGGTGACAACTCCGACTCGCGCACGGACAAATATTTTGATTGCGATATGCTTATAATCGACGACCTCGGCACGGAAATGGCGAACCAGTTTACCGTTTCCTGCCTCTATAATATCATCAACACACGTATCAACCATTCGAAGTCGATGATAATTAGTACAAATCTCGCGCAGAATGAGATCCGCGAGCGATATGCCGACCGTATTACCAGCCGACTGTTTGGCGATTTTATGGTTATGAAATTCGCGGGCAAGGATATTCGCTTGCAGAAATTATCGTAAAAGCTTGCCGTTCGCGCATAACGCGCGAACGGCATTTTTTTGTGTGGTAACAAAAATATTTTTAAAATGCTATTGACAAAGGCGCAAATGTGTGCTATAATACTTGGGTACCGTGTGGAGAAGTCGCCTAGTTGGTCGAGGGCGCACGATTGGAAATCGTGTAGGCCTTAACGGGTCTCCAGAGTTCGAATCTCTGCTTCTCCGCCAGGAAAACGACAGATTCCGACAGGAATCTGTCGTTTTCAATTAAATCCACCCTTTGGGTGGAACAAATCGTCTTCGACGATGAAATCCCCTCCAGGGATGAAATCCGCCTCAACGGCGGATGGGTGGATTTAATTTCATCTGAACGAAGTGAAGATTTCATCAGCGATAGCTGATTTCATCCTTGCGTCAGCAAGGATTTCATTATATCGCGAGAGTTCAATGTTATATGCAGAACTGCTAAAAATACGGAGAATAAATAATGGTAGTATATCATTTCACAGATAAATCAAATCTTGATAGTATCTTAAAAAACGGACTTAAACCGACTTCAAGATACGAGCTATTTACAAATCTTCGTGAAGACGTAGTATTTTGTTGGCTTTCTCCGTCGGATAATAAAATATTTTCGGATGATGCTATATGCCTTGAAGTTACTGTGGATGAAAGCGATTGTATAGTTGCAAGCATGGACTATATCAGCTTGGCTATGATGTATAAATATGGTGGTGCGAAATACGGTGGTATGAATATACCGATAAATGAACAAGCTTCTGACTTGTGTGTAAAATTGTATGAAGCAACGGCGATTTTGCTGAGAGAGTATAAAGAAGGTCAGTTGTTTTCTCCTGAAGTTTTAGTTAAGGGACCAATATCTCCGTTGAACATTAAAGTTTTCAACCGTTGAGTAGCAGCAGTTATTTCGCTTATTTTGTCGAAATAAAATTTGAAGATTTTTCACCTACACCCTTGACAAAAGTGTGCGCGTGTGCTATAATACTACTGTTAGTCAAACGGACCATTAGCTCAGTTGGTTAGAGCTACCGGCTCATAACCGGTCGGTCCTAGGTTCGAGTCCTAGATGGTCCACCAACCCCGAGATTTTTCTCGGGGCTTTTTATTTTGCTTTGGCTAAAACATATTGACATACCGATTGCAATGTGCTAAAATAATGGTAACATAAAAACTTTTTGGAGGTTTGTTATGGATAACAAATACATTGGACACGAAAATCAGTTTTACGGCGTTGAGGAGGTAAGACTCGTCGGCGGCAAGGGCGACGGTATGCGCCTTTATCAGGTAAGAAACGGTGCGGGACTTGAGTTCACCGTATCGCTTGACCGTGCGGCTGATATTTCAAGACTCACCTTTGACGGCGTAAACTGCGGTTATTTCTCGCCCTGCGGCTACGTTGCGCCTGCTTATTACGAAAAGGAGGGCGAAAACTTCCTTCGCTCCTTTACGGCAGGCTTCATCACCACCTGCGGTCTTGAAGGCACGGGCGGTTCTTGCGTAGATAACGAAGAGGAGGTTCCCCAGCACGGTACTATTCACAACACCCCTGCATCTCACGCATATTACTACGTCGAAAACGAGGAGATACACATCAAGGCGACCATCCGCGACACCCAGCTTTTCGGACGCAAACTCGTTCTCGAGCGCGAGTACGTTGCGCCTCTTGGAAAGAACGAGCTTTACATAAACGATACGATAAAGAACATCGGCTGTGAGGAAGTGCCGCTTGCGATGCTTTATCACTGCAACCTCGGCTATCCGCTCCTTTCGGAAAACACCGAGATCAACATTCCATCGGTTGAGGTTCTTCCCACGGGCGAGCACGCGGCGAGCGGTCTTGATATGCATCAGACTATGGAAAAGCCGCAGGCAGGCTATCAGGAAATGTGCTATTACCACACCCTCAAGGGTAACGTTGACATTACCGCGTACAACAAGAAGCTCGGCAAGAAGCTTACTATGTCCTACAACACCGCAGAGCTTCCGTACTTCTGCGAGTGGAAGGTTATGGGCGAGAGCGAGTACGTTCTCGGTATAGAGCCCGGTATCTCGCGTCCGTATCCGCGTGACCGCGCACGCCGCGACGGTATACTCTCGTTCATCAAGCCCGGTGAGGTGAGACGTCAAACGCTCAAGTTCACGTTTGAGAGAGATTAAGTGAATACAAGGAAGGCGAGCCGCAAGGCTCGCCTTTTGGCTTTTTGCGGATTTTTTCTAAAAACACTTGACAGAAAGAGAAAAATATGATATTATATATCTGTTGTCTAGGGGTGTAGTTCAGTCGGTAGAACACCAGTCTCCAAAACTGGGTGTCCAGGGTTCGAGTCCTTGCGCCCCTGCCAAGAAAAAGCCATTCGCGTAAGCGGATGGCTTTTTTCAGTTAAATCCGCCTGCGGCGGAAGAAATCCACCTTCGGTGGATGAAATCGCTTCGCGATGAAATCTGCCTTGCGGCAGGAGAATGAGGCGGATTTAATTTCATCTGAAGCCGAAGGCTGAAGATTTCATCGTGCGCAGCACGATTTCATTGACTATTTTGAGATTTCATGATATAATAATCGAAGGAGGTGATAACTATGGCAGAAAACAAGCTTGCAGATATGTCAACCGAATTTGCGGTAAAGATCTTGAATTTAACTGACGGTATCAAAGGACACTACTCTTTAGCCAACCAACTTGAAAGAAGCGGTACAAGCATCGGCGCAAACATCAGAGAGGCGAAATATGCCCACAGCAAAGCGGATTTCGTTGCCAAACTGCAGATATCCCTCAAAGAGTGTTATGAAACAGAATATTGGATTGAGATTGCGCAAAAGGCAAATATCATTTCAGAAGAAAAGGCAAAAAGTGTGTTGCACGATTGCGGTTCAATCCGCAGAATGTTGATTGCTTCTCTCAACACCGCCAAGGAGAAAAATAATGGGTAAAATTTATGCGCGTTTTAAAGAATTAAAAAAGGAATCTCCCAAAAATTGGTTTATGGATAAAATAGGGCTTGTAAAATTTGAAGATGATAACAAAAAATACGAGATATATTTTACTCGCAAGCGTGCAAACAAATATTCCATTATTCGTTGTAAAAACAATACTATTGGATGGGAGCAGTTTCCGATTTTGCCTCGTATAGCCGGCAGAAGATATGGAATACAAGAGCCGATTATAAGTATTGCTCCAACAAAAGAATGCGTTAGAATCATCGTTATTCTTGGTAAGCCGAACAGCATCACCGGTCTTGATGAAGGCAATTTTCGTTCGATTCATAAGTATGATGAGAATTATATAAACGTAATGTCGGAAGCGCGGTTCAAAGAATTATAACGCACAAGGGTTCAAGTCTATACGAAAACTCCCCGAAATATCTTTTTTGTCCGCCTTTCACAAAAAATCCGCATTCGAAAGAATGCGGATTTTTTTATACCAAGCCGCAGGCTTGGTATATCATCGACGCACGAAGTGCGGCGTATATCATCAAAGGCGGCACGCCGCCTTTGCATCTCATCACGCGCCAGCGTGTATCCACCTGCAGCTTGATGAGATGCAACACTTCGTGTTGATAACATACAATGCTTCGCATTGACGATATACACGCCTTCGGCGTGATTTGGATGCGAGGGTGCTTGAAAAACATTATTGAATTTGAAGAAGATTGATTATTTTGATAACTTTCCCCCACTCTCCCACTCGGACGGTCATACGACCGTCCGTTTTTGTTTCGTTTCAGTTTATTTTTCTTTTGTATAATTTTGTCGAAAAATGTAGAAAATTTGCATATCAGATTGCGATGATTTTTAATTATAGCAACTCAGGAGGTCAGTATGAACACGCAAATGATTGACGGCAAGTGCTACGCTCGGATGCTTCTCGGCGGTGCGGCGATGCTCGCACAGCACAGAGATGAGCTTAATGCGCTTAACGTGTTTCCCGTGGCGGACGGCGACACCGGCACGAATATGCTTATGACGATAGAGGGCGGACTTGCCGAGGCGAGTGAGGCGAGCGAGGTTAGCATTGGCGAGGCATCGCGCGTTTTTGCACGCGGAATTTTGCTCTCCGCACGCGGCAATTCGGGCGTGATACTCTCACAGATATTCGCAGGCATAAACGACGGACTCGCGGCGTACGACAGCGTAAATGCCGTACAGCTCGCAGACGCTTACAAAAACGGAATCGAAAAATCCTACGCAGCGGTTCAAAATCCCACCGAGGGAACTATTCTGACCGTGTTCCGCGAAAGCACCGAGTATGCCAAGGCCAATCTTACCGAGGGAGCTACGATAGAGGACTTCTTTAAGCTCCACATCGAGCAGGCGAGAAAGTCGCTTGAGGCAACGAAAGACCTGCTACACGTTCTCGCAGAGGCAGACGTTGTAGACTCGGGCGCGGCAGGATATTTATACATTGCCGAGGGAATGTATAAGGCACTCGGTGGCGAGGCACTCGAATACACGGTGTCAACGCACCGCGAGAAAAATAGCGTTAATATAGATGCCTTCACGAGAGACAGCGTGCTCGAATTCGGTTATTGCACAGAGGTGCTTATTCGACTTACAAGCGCGAAGGTAGATCCCGATAATTTCGATATTAGCACGATTCTCGAGGCTCTCAACGAGCTTGGCGGCGAGAGCGTCGTTGCGTACAAGCAGGACGACATCGTGAAGGTGCACGTGCATACCTTCACGCCCGGCGCGATGATGACAAGCCTTCAGCGCTTTGGCGAGTTTTTGACAGTAAAGATTGAAAATATGAGCCTTGGTCACTCGGAAACGGAGTCGGCAAAGCCAAAGAAAAAGAAAAAATTCGCCGTCGTGGCAGTGGCAACGGGCGAGGGCATATCGGCGCTGTTTTCGCAGATGGGCGCTGACGCGATAGTCGCCGGCGGACAGAGCGCAAATCCCTCGATCGAGGATTTTATCGACGCGTTTGGGGCGTGCGACGCCGAGAATATCATCGTTCTGCC
>JAZNBZ010000022.1:0-4289 GCA_045587285.1 Candidatus Flemingiibacterium sp.
ATTTAAAAGGAGCATTGGAATGAAAATAGGTCAAAAAATACGAAATGCCCGTGAGGATCTCGACCTTTCTCAACGGGATATGGCAGCACTCATTCCTATGAATCAGTCAAACTACTCAAAGATTGAGCGCGGTTTCCAAGAGCCGAATATCGAACAGCTTCGCAGGATATGCCAGCTTTTGAAGATTGATCCGCGATATTTGCTTGAGCTTGACGAATTCGAGGCACTCTCAACAAATGATATAGAGCTGCTCTCAGACGCAAAAGCCCTTATAAAAAAATACTCTAAATAAGGAAAACCCGCGAGAATGTTCTCTCGCGGACTTTTTCTAACATTCGCACTTTTTATCGTCGCAGTGCGGCGGTATCGCCTCGGCGCGGCGCACGAGGATTATATCCGCGCCTATTTTTTCAATGTCGCACCAAAGTATGCGCACGGGCGCACACTTGCCAAACGAAAACAGCTTCGACTCCGACGGCACGATGAGGGACACTACCCGCCCGCAGTCGAGGTCTATCTCGACGTCCGACACGAACCCGAGCCGGCACCCGTCGCAAATATTAACGACCTCTTTATTTTTAAGCTCGCACAAGCTGCATATACGCAAAGCGCTCACCTCCGACATATTATATGCCGGAGGTGATGTATTTAGTCCTTCCAAATAAACTTGCGGTCCACCGACTCACCGCCGTCAACCACGATGCACTGTCCCGTACAAAAGCGGTTTTGTACCGTCAGAAAATACGCCCACTCGGCGATTTCCTCGGGCGTTGCCCAACGTCTCAGAGGAGTCAGCTCCATTATCTGCTCCCAAAGCGTACTGTCGTTTATCACGCACTCGTTAAGCTCGGTCAGAACACCGCCCGGATCAAGGCTGTTGCAGGTCGCGCCGTACTTCGCCACGCGCATAGCCACGTTTTTCGTGTACGCGAGAACTCCGCCCTTGCTCGCACAGTACTCGGGAAACTCCGAGCCCGTGTGTCCGCTTGCAGAGCCGATATTCAGTATCGAGCGTATGCTTTTCTGTACACCGTATTTTTCGGTGATCTTAATAAGCGCCTTCAGGTTTATCTCTATGTCGTCCTCGTTTTGAGTTCCCGCATTGTTTATAAGGATTTCGACGTCTGAAATCTCCGGCAGCTTATCGTATTCGCGCACATCACACTCAAAGTGGGTATATCGCTCGTCCGCGATGCTCGAGGGAGCGCGGTCTATTCCGATAACCTCGTGACCGTTTCCCAAAAAGATCTCTGCGATAGCCTTGCCTATTCCACGCGACGTTCCCGTTATCAGTATTTTCATAGCTCAGTCCTCCCATTTACGTATTCAAGATATTCGCGCCCGACAAGCCGCGACTTCCATTTGGCGGTTATTTTGTACCCGATCGGCGAAAAAATCACTTCCATTATCAGCTCCGCGACCGCGCCCGTCAGAGCGCAAACGGCGCATTGTAGCACCGTCCAAGAAAATCCGTCCCAGAATATAGGCGCAAAGATTACGAAAACTGTTACCGAAAAAATAAAGTTGTCGAAAAACTGTCCGAAGAAGGTCGAAACGTACGCGCGTGCGGCGTATGCAAGCTTTCCGTCGGGATTTTTTTTGAATGCCCTTCCAACCGTAAAGTTCAGGAAATTGTTGATCATCGCGGACGCTAAAAACGCGACAGTGCTTCCCAAGAGAATAAACCAAGTGCCACCGAGTATGCCGTCAAGCGCCGAGTAATCCGCCGCGTTTGAGGGGATTATGCTCGCGATGTAAAAGATAAGGCAGGTCAGAAGATTGATGCCGCAGGCGAGGAGCGCAACGGTGTTCGACGCCTTCGGACCGAAATACTTCGTTATTATATCCATACACATAAACGACAGCCACGACACGAGAATACCGCCGTCAAGCGCTATTATCGGCGTTTGAACGAGCGTCTTGTTGGCAAGCAGATTCATCGAGATAACGCTGACGACGAAAAGCGTCACCACCGTTGCGGGAATAGAGCGGAGGAGTATGCCCGCTTCCCTTCGCTCTTTTTTTAGTCTTGCTTTAGTGCGCTCAAAGAAATTACCCATTTTTCACCTCAAAAAAAATATAGCAGCCCCAAAATACGGGCTGCCAAACAAAGGCGGCTTTGCAAAACGCAAAGCCGCCGTAGCTATCGTGTAACAGCAGTCCTGGTTTTGTTTAATGACAGGATGGTACAAGCGAACTGTCAATATACGATGATTATACACCGAAAAATCATATTTGTCAAGTGCCGTGCGGATTTTATTTTCCGACGAATTTGGCGGCGATCTCGTCAAAGCGCGAATGCTCGATCATACGGAAAAGCTTCGCCGTCACGTCAACGAAATTTTGAAGCGACCAGCCGTGTACGCCAAGATACGCCTCGCAAACGTAGCGGTGAAGTCCAAGCACGGCAACGAGCGCGGCAATCTCGTCGGCAAGCGTCGAGCCCTCGAACGAACGCGGAAACGCCTTGTAGAAAACGTGATTTACGAGCATTTTTTCAAGGTAAATATCCATTTTGGGAGCGCTGTCAAGACTAAAGCGCGGTGCCGTCGAGCCGTCGGCATAGTACGCCGAAACGTCGCCGTCAAGCTCCATAAGCGAGCCGCTCGTTTTGAGTAGGCGCGAGTAAAGCTCCGCCGCCTTATCCTGCGGCATCGCGTAATAAGGCAAACTCACGCCAAGCTCCTCGGCGAGCCGCTTTATGCGCCCGTCAATTGTGAACGTTCTGTCGAAAATTGTCGAAAACGCGCGCTCGCGTACGGCGGTGTATTCGTCTGCGTCAAGCGAGGCCGCGGCAGGCGCATCGTACTCCTCGTCGTACACCTCTATCTCGCGGCGTACGAAGCGCACGGGCTCGTCGTCGCGGTAAAGAAGCTCGAGCGTGTATTCACAGCTCGTGGACGTGCAAGCCTCGTGCACGGGCGCGACGCGTACGCATCGCGGATAGCGGCGGCATATCGTCGGTATAGCCCCCTCGCCGAGCTCGCGGTGCATAGCGCAAAGCCCCTCGTCCGTCTGCAAGGGACACTTGCCGAGCCAATTATACGAGATAAGCGCGTATCGCTCAGGCGTCGGCGCAGGGTTCGTCGCAGGCTTAAAGGCGACGTCAACGCGGCGGCGAAGCTCGGGAGAGTACTCACCGCCCGTTATGCGGAAATACTCGTCCTGCGAGAGCGCGATTCCCCAGCCGTGACAGCAGGTAGCACGGCAGTCGCCGCATTTGCAGGCAAAGTCGGAGTAGTATTCGGGAAACAAAAACTCGTGTGTATACGGCATAAAATGCTTGCGCCTTCTTTCGTTTGAATAAATTACTGCTTTTTCTTAACGTGCTGTGACTGAACGCCCCACACGCCAACGATTATCATGATCGCACCGAGCGCGGATACGGGCGTCAATCCTTCGTCAAGGAATACCGCGCCGGCTATTACGGATACGACGGTCGTAAAATTAGCGAACACCGTGGTTTTGGCAACGGGCAAATGCGTGTTAGCAAAATTGAGCATCAAAAATGCCGCGACAGAGGATAAAACGCCGAGGTACAGCACCGCTGCCAGATACGAGGGGCTTGCAAAGTGTATTATAAGCTCCAACGGCGCGTGTATGTTCTCAACCAAGGCAATCGTGAAAAAAACGATAAGACCAATGAGCATCATTGCATAGGTTCGCTCAATGGCGCTGAATTCAGCGGAAATTTTGCGGCTTGCGACGTTGTAGGCAACCGACGATATAACAGCGCCGAGTAAAAGAAGTACGCCGACAGGACTAACTGTGCCGGCTGTGTTTCCAACCATAGCCATCATAATAACACCGACTACGGAGATCGCGCCGAACAGATACTGAAGCCACGTAGGCAGCTCCTTCAGAATAAAGATGCCGCTTATCATAGAAAAGATCGGAATGAGGGAGATCATCACCGATGAAAACGAGCTTGTGGTAAGAAGTATTCCATAGCTTTCAAAGAGGAAATAGAGCACCGGCTGGAAGAGCGACATGAGCGCAAGCTTCCATATATTTTTGCCAAAGTGAAGCTTTGCTTTGCTAATGAGGATAGCAACGGTCATAGCGAGAAATGCAACCATATACCGATTGGCGATCACCGTCATCGGCGAGGCAAAGCCGAGCGCAATCTTGGTAAACATAAAGCTGAAGCCGAATATAATCTGTGCCCCGATAGCCCCAAGAGTAGCAAGTGCCGTTTTATTCTTCATTTTAACTTCTCTTTCATAAGTTTTTCAGCTTATTATAACACATCTGACGTCCGCGCCGCAATTCGCAAAATAGAAAAAATA
>JAZNBZ010000023.1:0-1548 GCA_045587285.1 Candidatus Flemingiibacterium sp.
CGAGGAAGTGCCCGTAAAGGCGCCGTCAAAAGCGCGCCGCGTGCTCGGCACGGTGGGTACGGCGTTGCTTGCGGCGCTCGGCGTTGCATTTACGGCTTGTCTTGGCGTGTTCGCGTACGCGGCAAGCCCGTATTCAAGTGAGATCGGCAACGAGATATCTCACCCCGCGAGCGCCATTTCCTTCTGCCGTGTTGACGGTATGGAACGAATAAATATAAACGAGCTCGGCAAATACGAGATAACGGTAAGCTTTTTCGGCGCCTTCAGCGTGAAGTCGCATATCACCGTCCGTGATACGGTCGCGCCGTCATTTACCACGCGCGCACTTGCCGTGGCGGCGGGAACGCCGATCGTGCCCGAGGATTTCGTGGTATCGGAAAACGATATGACGAGGGTAAGCTACGAGTTTATCGACGGCTCGAAGATCCGCGCAAAGGACGAGGGCGGCAACACCGCCACCGTACGCTACAGCGTGACGTACGTTGACGAGGTGCGCTTTGACGATATCGAGGCAGGCACCCCTATGAGCGAGGTCGCGGATATGCTCGCCGCAACGGGCGGACTTGCATTCTCAAAGCTTCCCGTTATAGATACGAGCGAGTGCGGCGTTTATAAGCTTGGCTGCCGCTACAACGGTATGGATATGCTGTTTGCACTGCGCGTCGTTGACACGACGGCACCGCTCGTTACGGCGCACCCGATAGATCTGCTCATCGGTCAGTCACCGACGCCCGAGGCGTTCGTTACCGATATTACCGACGTTTCCGACGCGCGCGTAAGCTTCGCCGAAAAGCGCGAATTTGATATTTCGGGGCTTTACGACGTAACCCTCGTCGCCGAGGATAGGTACGAAAACCGCGCAGAATATACGACGCAGGCAAACGTGCTCCCGATTCCGTCCGCCCTCACCGTTGAGGCAGGCTCGGACGCATCGGCGCTCGACGCGCAAATAAAGGCGCTTGTCGGCGGCGCGGAGTTCCCGAAGGTGCCTGCCGATTTGGCGATTGAATCACTTCTTCTTGGAAACGCCTCGCTCGAGATCATCGGAGAGTATAGCCCTATAACGCTCGGACTTACCGTTGTGGATACGACGGCACCGTCGCTTACGCTTAAAAATTTCTCGGTGCTCACCGGCAATTTGCCGCGCATCGCAGATATCGTGACAGACTGTACTGACGTTTCCCCCTTCAAGCTTGAATTTGCAAGCCTTCCCGACACGAGCGTCGAGGGCACGTACACCGTAACAGTCATCGCGACCGACTCCTCGGGCAACGCGACCGAAGAAAGCGCGACGCTTCGCGTGTCAAAGGACTGCATACCGCCCGTTATCCACGGCGTTAAGAATATCGTCGCGTACGAGGGCGCGTCCATTTCCTACAGAAGCGGCGTGTACGCCGTGGACGACAACGACGGCACGGTTACGGTGAGCGTCGATACGTCGCAGGTCAACGCAAGCGTCGCAGGCGTTTACACGGTAACGTACACCGCGACCGACTCGGACGGCAACGTTGCAACGAAGCGTGCGAGCGTCACCGTGCGCCCGATAAC
>JAZNBZ010000024.1:0-14831 GCA_045587285.1 Candidatus Flemingiibacterium sp.
AAAGCTGATAGCCGCGGCACAGGAATAATAGCATAACACAAACGAAAGGACCGCTCGATAGCGCGGTCCTTTTTCTGTAAAAAAAGCCGAGAGCGTGCTCTCGGGTTTGCTTTTTATATGCTTGCAACGACTGCGACGGCACCCGTAGAGTGCATTAGAAGCTCACCCATTCCTGCGGGAATATAGTAAGTGTCGCCCTTTGTGAACGCGAATTTCTCGCCGCCGTAGATTATCTCGCCCTCGCCCTCAATGAAGGTGACGGACAAAAAGCTTGACGCGTCTGCTGTAAGAGTGAGGTCAGTAAATTCGTATTTGTTTACAGTGAACTTGTCGCACGAGCAGAGAAGCGAGGGTGTGCGCTCGCTCGCGTTTGCAAAGCGAAGCGCGTCGATTTCAGCCTCGGTGTAGTTTACGATAACGTCCTTTGCTTTTTCAACGTGCGTTTCACGCGGCTTACCGTCCTTGCCGAGTCTGCCGTAGTCGTAAACACGGTAGGTGACGTTGGAGTTCTGCTGAATCTCGCAGATGAGAATGCCCGAACCGATAGCGTGAACGAGGCCCGACGGGATAAAATATACGTCGCCTGCCTTCACCTTTACGCGGTGAAGAAGGGCTTCAACGGAGTTTTCGGCTACCGCCTTGTCAAACGCTTCCTTAGTGTAATCCTCCGACAGACCGTATACGAGCTCTGCGCCCTCGTCTGCCTCGACTATGTACCAAACCTCGGTCTTGCCGAACTCGCCCTCGTTTTTAAGCGAATATTCGTCAGAGGGATGTACCTGAATAGAAAGGCGGTCGCACGCATCGATAAATTTGATGAGGAGCGGGAAGCGGTCGCCGTTATAGCCCTCGCCGATAACGCCGTAGCCTGCCTCGTCGATGTACTCTCCGAGCGTTTTGCCTGCGTATTCGCCGTTTTCGATAACGTTCATACCGTCGTCGCGAACGGTCAACTCCCAGCTTTCCGCGAGCTTGTCGAATGGCGCGGATTTGCCGTACGCGCGCTTTAATTTGTCGCCGCCCCAGATGATTTCCTTAACGGCAGGTGTAAGTTTTAAGGGATAGAGATTCATAACGTGCCTCCAATAATGATGATGTATAATTGTTTTTTGTTTGCAAATACTTTAAGTGTAAATTTCACATACGGTGAGATTTCGAAAAACGTGGCGAACTAAAGCCCAAAGGAGATTACAATGAACAACGAAAAGAACCGCGCCGAAAATAACGGTATGAACCAGACCAAGAATCAGACTCAGAACAAGAACAAGAGCGAAAACAAGACCGAAAATAAGTCCGCTCAGAACAAGTCGTCCGACTGCAAGAACAACAAGCCTGCGGACAAGCGATTTTAAGTTCTACTACTGACCTTGAGTACACGGCGCGAACACGCGCCGTGTGCTTTTATTTTTCTCGGCTTGCGAGTATCGCCTGTGCGACGGTAATATCCGTCGGCGTAGTGATTTTGACGTTTTCTCTGCCAACGTCCGTGAGCTTTACGCTAAAGCCAACGTGCTCGGCGAGCGCGTTATCGTCGGTGGCGGTAAAGCCTTCTTCCTTGCAAACGTACGCCGCCGCGCGGTAAAGCTCGGTTTTGAACACCTGCGGAGTTTGCACTGCCCACAAGTTCTCGCGCTCGACGGTTTCGGTGATAAAGCCGTGTTTGTCCGCGCGCTTTATGCTGTCGGTTGCCATAGTCGCCGCCGTAGCCGCGCCGTACGCGTATGCGTCGTGAAGCACGGCGTCGATATTCTCCTCTGTGATAAGACAGCGCGCGCCGTCGTGTATAGCGACGAACTCGCTTTGGTCGTCTATCGCTTCAAAGCCGCAAAGCACGGAGTCCTGACGCGTGTCACCGCCCTTTACAACGGCTGATATTTTGGTGATGCCGTACTCGCGCGCGTAACGCTCGTACTCGCCCATTTCCTCCTCGCGTGCGACCACGATTATCTCGTTTATCTTATCGCATTTTTCAAATGCAATAAGCGTTCTCGCAACGACGGGTATGCCGCAAAGCGTGAGATGCTGTTTGGTCTTGCCCGACGCATCCTGCATACGCGTGCCTTTGCCGGCGGCGACGATTATCGCAGAGGTGAAATGCGGCGTGTTCGCCGTTTTCGAGAGCGTCCGTACAAGTGAGGCGATCTCTTTGGCCGATATTTTCATAGTGCGGCACTCCTTTCGCGGTAGTAGTTATACATCTATTATACCACAAATTTGCGTTAATGAGTGAACAAAATTAAAATTTCAGCAAATAAAAACGGCATCGCCAAAAGCGATGCCGTTCGTATTACTTTGCAAAATATTCGATTACGAAATCGGGAACTCTGCCGATGAGGAAGCGGAAGGTGTAATTGTTTGTATAGGTGTATACGTCCTCGGGCGCCTTTTCCTTTACTTCGGTCGTATACGTGCCGTTTTCGTCGTAGTAATACTCTACGTTGTAGGAGTCCTTTACCTCGAGCTCATACGACACGCTGTAATCGGATTCGGTGAAGGTAAACGGCGAGTAATCGCTGCCGTGAGGATTGTCGGCCGCCTTCAAAATCTCGAGGATTTTGTCCGTGTCAGTCACAAAAAGCGTTTTGGCTTCTCCGCTTTCGTACTTGGTGACCTTCATAGATTTAATAGCGCGGGCGAGATTCTCGATCGTCTTATCCTGCGTCATCGGTATGAAGCCGTTTTCAACGTAGCGCTCCTGAAGCTCGGTCATCGAGGTGAATAGGGGGAACGTCACGTCGGTGCTCGTGCCATACTCGTACACGTAAAGGCTTCCGAAGGTCTGCTGCTGGAAGAAATCGAAGTCGACGTTTTTGTTCTCCTCGAGAAGAAGGTCAAGGCCAAGATCCAATGCACGAGGAGCGGTAGCTGTAAGCGTGTCGAAGTCCCAGCTCCTATTGCCTGTGTAGTGGTCGTATACCGCGCCGTCGTTCGCTGCCATAAGGTTCGGGACGTATATCATCATATGACCGGCGTCGTCGATCTTATCAAGCGCGGTGGCGTACTGCGCCTTGAATTGCTCGCTGTTAAGAAGCGTTTTGAACTCGTCGATAAAATCACTCGAATTGTAAATGCGCACGAACTTTGCAACGGGAACGCCGATTTTCGGGTAAAATACTATCTGAATGCGCTTGGCACTTGAATAGTAGTAGGGATCGTCAGGAACTGCGCTCGAAAGGAAATAGTTGTTTAGTGAGTTGTAGCTATAGCCGTGCGTGCCTTCGGTGTAGACCGTACGCATAGCATCTATGACCTCTTTATCGGTAAACTCCATAGTGCCGCCTGCACCGTCGAAGCTTATCTCGATACGCGAGGTAAATGCGGTAGAGGGGACGTTTGTGTTGATGCCGAACGCATTTGTTACGAGGATAATAAATGCAGTAGCCGCGCACACGCCGAATATGCAAAGTCCCTTCCAGCCCTTGAACATAGAGCGTGCGGTCTTTTGGAGTATGGTGTTAGCGAGCATAAACACGAGCACAGCGCCGCATATCATACCGAATACCGTCCAGAAGAGACTTTCCATAATGAAGTAGAACAGAAGTCCACCGCCGAGTGTGCCGAGAAATACGAGAACGTATTTTATAACCTCGCCGAGAGGGGTGAATACAACGGGCGTGCCTGCGCGCTCACTCTTTCTCTTCATATACACGACGTACGAGCCGAAGAGCATTGCGGCAGATACGAGCAAGAGCGTTGCCGCCTCAAGTGCACTGAGAGGAGCTTCATTTAACGCAAGACGCAGGGCAGGCGTGCTTACCTCGAAGAAGCGTTCGTTTATATAGTAAGCGGTCCACATATTTTCGTTGAAGATTGAAATGAAGGCGACAGAGAGCAGGTAAGCTACGGGGACGATAAACGTCGCCACGATCGTGAGCGTTAACTGAACGGCGGTAAGGCCGCTTACCATTCCGATGAGCGTCGAGAGCGAGAAGAAAAATACCGAATAAACAAATGCTTGTGCGCTCATCAGGAGTATATTTATAAGAAGGATTTCGCTGATCAGTCCATTTGAGGCAAAAACTATAACAGTGAATAGTATATTGGTCACATACGGTATAACGATGGACAGTGCCGCAACTGCAAGCTGTGTTGCGAAAAGGCGTCCGCGCTTTACGGGAAGGCTGTGATAAAAGTCGATGGACACCTTATTTTTAAGGTAAGCGAAGCGTGAGCAGGATACGACCACACCGAATATCGAGGCGGCGATTATAACGAAATAACGGATAGTGAATATCCAATCCTCCGCGAACATATTTTTGAGTCTTACAATATCGTCTGCGTCAAGCGGCGTGCGGTCGGATATTGTCATCATAACGGGAACGGGCAGTATAAAGAACAGTATTATCGTAAAGAGCAGTGCCGTCGTCCAGAATTGGCGCGCGGTAAAGCCGAAGAGAGAAGCGAAGCCTGCGCGCTTCTTATTAGTATTCAAGCTTTGAGAAGTCATAGCCTCTTTCCTCCATTTCGCTTATGAATATTTCCTCAAGGGTGAGCGCTACCGTTTCATAGAAGGTAGGCTTTCGCTCGGTCATCGCCGCGTTTATCTCGTCGAGCGTGCCGCGTGCGATAAAGGACACGATGCTTCCGCGCTTCTGATACGCGAGTATCTTCATAGGAACGAGTGCGCTTGCATCAAAATCCTCGCTAAATACCGCCTGAACCTTGTGAAATTCCGATTTCATATCGTCAAGCTCGCGCACGAATAAAAGGTCGCCCTTGTGCAAAAGTCCGACGGTGTCGCATATATCCTCCATTTCGCGAAGGTTGTGCGAGGCGATTATCGTCGTCATACCGCCCTCTGCCGCTTCCTCGGCTAAAATACGCTTCACAAGCTGGCGTACTACGGGATCAAGACCGTCGAAGGTTTCGTCACAAAGCAGATATTTCGGCTTTGCGGAAACGCCGAGCATAACCGACGCCTGCTTTTTCATACCCTTTGAGAAGGTGTTTATCTTGCGGTCGCAGTCGAGCGTGAAGATACTCTGAAGCTTTTTAAACGTTTCGTCGGAGAAGCCCGTGTAAACGGTCTTGTAGAGCTTTCGCATATCGTTAATCGTGCAGTGCGGCAGGAAAAACTGCTCGTCGGACAGATATACGATATCCTGCTTTACAAGGTCGTTTTCCCAAACCTCTACGCCGTCGTAGAGTATCTCGCCCTCCTCGGGCTTTATAACTCCGCAGAGAATGCGAAGCAGGGTGGACTTACCCGAGCCGTTCGAGCCGATAAGTCCGAAAATAGAGCCGTCCTTGACGGTTGCACTCACGTTTTCGAGCGAGCGCACCTTGCCGTAGCTCATACTTGCGTTTTTTATTTCAATCAATTGTTATCCCTCCAAATCTTGTCGGCAAGCACGGCTATATCAGCCTTGTCAATGCCTGCCTGCTTTGCGCCTGAAAACGCCTTTTCTATCTCGGAAAGAATGGCCTCGCGCTCAAGCGCGCGAAGGCTCTCAACGTTGTTTGTCACGAAGCTGCCGCGTCCCTGCATCGAATATATGATGCCCTGACGCTCAAGCTCGGCGTATGCCTTTTGAATAGTGTTAGGGTTGATTGCAAGCTCAACTGCCAGCGTGCGTACGCCGGGGAGCTGCTCGTCGGGCTTTAAAATGCCGCGAAGGACAAGGCTTTTTATGTTGTCCGTGAGCTGCTCGTATATCGGCTTGCGCTCCCTCGTGTCAACGCTTATGACGCTCATTCACTGACCTCCTTTGCGGTGTGTTGGGTGTACTATGTGTGTTAGTACACTTGAATTATAGCATATACGCCATATTTTGTCAAGCGGATTTGTAAAAATACACAAATTGTTAAAAAATGCGTTCTACCTCTTGAATTATTTCTCACAATATATTACAATATAATAAAATACAAACTTTTTAGGAGATGAGTTTATGCGGATCATTATCGTAGGCTGCGGAAAGGTCGGTGACCTTCTGACCTCCTACATTTCGAAGGAGGGGCACGACGTTGTTGTCGTAGATACCGATCAAGCGCTTATTGAAGATATAGTAAACGAATACGACGTTATGGGCGTTGTCGGCAACGGCGCGTCGCGCGCCGTACAGCTTGAGGCAGGCGCTGACAAGGCAAATTTGCTTATTGCCGTAACCGCCTCGGACGAGCTTAACTTGATGTGTTGCCTTGTGGCACGCAAGCTCGGTACGCGACACGCTATCGCACGCGTTCGCAACCCTGAATATTCAGATCAGATACAGTTTATGCGCGGCGAGTTCGGACTTTCTATGGCGGTAAATCCCGAATACGACGCGGCAAAGGAGATAGTAAGAATTCTGCGTTTTCCTGCGGCGCTTAAGGTTGACACCTTCTGCAAGGGCAGAGTTGACCTTGTTGAGGTGAAGATAGACGAAAATCATCCGCTTTGCGGGAGACCTCTGCGCGAGCTTGCTTCCTGCCTTGGCGTAAACGTGCTCGTTTGCGCGGTCAAGCGCGGTGATGCCGTAACTATCCCGTCCGGTGATTTCACCCCCCTTGCGGGCGACACCATTCACATAACGGCGTCGCACAACGACCTTGTAAGCTTTTTCAAAAAGCTTGGCGTGATGGACAAGCGTATTCGCAGCGTAATGCTTATCGGCGGCGGAAATCTCGCGTACCACACGGCAAAAATGCTCGAGAGCGCAGGCATAGACGTGAAGCTTGTAGAGCGCGACACCGAGCGCGCAACGCAGCTTGCCGAGCTACTTCCTAAGGCGATGATAATAAACGGCGACGGCACGGACAGCGACCTTCTTTTAGAGGAAGGTCTCGACGGCGTGGACGCGCTTGCTTCGCTCACGGGAATTGACGAGGAGAATATCATAATTTCTATGTTCGCCTCCAAGCGAAACGTGAATAAGGTTATCACGAAGGTGAGCCGTCCAAGCGTTACGAAGCTTTTGTCAAGCATCGGACTTGAATGCATAGTGTCGCCAAAATCGCTTACTGCGAACAATATTCTGCGCTACCTGCGCGGACTTGAGCATTCCGACAACAGTATTATACAGACGCTTTACAAGATAGTTGACGATCAGGCGGAGGCTATAGAATTCGTTGCGGCGGAGGGCTTTGATGCGCTCGGCGTGCCGATAAAGGAAATGAAGATAAAGAAGAATATTCTCCTCGCGTGCATTATCCGCGGCAGTAAGATAATCTATCCTCACGGCGATGATACTATCGAGCTCGGAGACACCGTCATCGTCGTTGCAAAGAGCGAGGCTGCGGTACACGACCTTGACGATATTCTGCTCGGGAACTGATGGTGATTTAAATGAATTATAGAATGATTGCCTACATTATCGGGCAGATCGTACGCGTCGAGGGAATCCTTATGACGCTGCCGCTTATATGCGGCCTTATATACGGCGAGGGCTTACAGCTCGGATTTCTGATCCCGATAATAGTTGCTCTTGCTTTAGGCACTGTATTCACGATAAAAAGGCCTGAAAACTCATCCATATATGCCAAGGAGGGCTTCGTTTCCGTTGCGCTTTCCTGGATAATTATGTCGCTCATCGGCGCTTTGCCCTTTGTTATCGGCGGCTATACAAAATCGTTTGTTGATGCACTCTTTGAAACGGTTTCGGGATTTACCACGACAGGTGCGAGCATATTGACAGATATCGAGGCACTCGACCGCAGTATACTTTTCTGGCGCAGCTTTACACATTGGATAGGCGGTATGGGCGTGCTTGTCTTCGTGCTTGCGATACTGCCGCAGGCGGATACGCGCTCGGTAAAATTAATGCACGTTATGCGTGCCGAGGTGCCCGGTCCGAAGGTTGGTAAGCTCGTTTCCAAAATAAGCCGCACCGCTCGCATTATGTATGGCATATATATGGTTTTAACACTTGCGGAGGTAGCCTTATTGCTTTTTGGCGGTATGCCGCTGTTTGACAGCCTCGTGAATTCCTTCGGCACGGCAGGTACGGGTGGATTCGCTATTAAAAATGCAAGCATCGCGGCGTATGACAGTATGTACGTCGATTACGTGATAAGCATTTTTATGCTGCTTTTCGGTGTTAACTTCAACCTCTACTATCTTCTCATAATCGGCCAGGGAGTGCAGGCGCTGAAGAGCGAGGAGCTCCGTTGGTACGGCATTATAGTTGCAAGCTCGACGGCGCTTATCGCGTGGGATATCTTCCGCGTCTACGGTAGTGTTGGAGAGTCGATACGCTACGCGCTTTTTCAGGTTTCGTCCATCATCACGACGACGGGGTTTGCTACTGCCGACTTTGATACGTGGCCTGTTTTGTCAAAGGCAATACTCGTGCTGCTTATGTTCTGCGGCGCGTGCGCAGGCTCGACCGGCGGCGGTATTAAGGTCAGCCGTGTGCTGCTCCTTATAAAAACGGGACTTCGCGAGATAAAGTATATGCTCCATCCGCGTGCAGTCGTTGCGGTAAAGATAGAGGGTAAGCCCGCGGAAGCGGACGTTATACGAAGCGCATCGTCCTTCATCATAGTTTATATGATGCTTTTTGTCGTATCCTTCTTCGCACTTACGTTTGCCGAGGAATGTGACCTTGTGACGGGCTTTACGGCAGTGTCGGCATGTATCAACAATATCGGCCCCGGACTTGGCGAGGTAGGTCCGAGCGGCAACTTCGCGGCGTTCACGCCGTTTGTGAAGCTGCTTCTGTCCTTCGATATGCTTGCAGGCAGACTTGAAATATTCCCTATGATAATGATGCTTGCTCCCTCGACGTGGCGAAGCCGCTAATTAGCGAAATACTCCATTTGTTGAACAAAATACTCCATTGATTTGTACGCAGAGATATGCTACAATTGGGGCAGGAAAATTTGTTTTGGAGGACAAGCAAATGTTTGAAGTGAGAGCAAAAATCATTTCTTCTCTTGAAAAGTGCTTTCTTGATGAAAAGCTTGACAGTAAGCTTGAGATCAAGGAGCTGTCGATGCTCCGTAACGAGCGACTTTCCTTTCAGCTTGCATACGAGGTTGTTTCGGATTTAAGAGTGCCTGCTCGCAGATGGACGCTTGCCGTCGAGGGCCCACTTGCTGACAAGATAAAGGTGTCGAGAGTGGAGCAGGTTCCCGTAACGCTTACCTCGTGGTATTGGACGGTGGATGACGATTATCTTCGCCGTGAGCCGGGGCTTTACCCCGATTTACTTCTTCCGATGAATCTTGAGGAGGATACCGTTACCGTAGTCGTGGGACAGCTTCGCACGCACTATATCTCTATCGAGGACGAGAACGGTCTTGTGCCCGGCGAATACGACGTTACTCTCGTGCTCACGTGGGAGGATGAGGAGATCAGAAGCACCGTAAAAATCAAGGTTATCGACGCATTTCTTCCCGAGATGAAGCTCTTGCATACCGAATGGTTTTACGCCGACTGTATTGCCGCTTACTATCAGTGCGAAAATTTTTCCGAGCGTCACTGGGAGCTTATCGGCAACTTTATGGACGCGGAGAAAAAATGCGGCATAAACGTTTCGTTCGTTTCTATGTTCACTCCAGCAACGGACACGAGATTTGGCACGGAGCGTCCCACGACGCAGCTTGTTGACGTATATCTTAACAACGGCGAATATTCCTTTGGTTACGAGCGCCTCGACCGCTATATAGGAATGGCACGCGAGCGCGGCTTCAACAGCTTTGAGATGTCGCATTTCTTCTCGCAGTGGGGCTCGAATTGGCCGGTTAAGGTTATGGCGACGGTCGAGGGCGAATACAAGAAGATATTCGGCTCGTCGCCGAATGCGCTTGAGGGCGAATACAAGCGCTTCCTTCGCGCGTTTATTACCGACCTTCTTGCGCATCTCAAGACACTCGGCGTCGATGAGAAGAACTGCTTCTTCCACCTGCTCGACGAGCCAAAGGCCGATGACCTTGAGGGATATCGCACGGCAAAGAATATGATAGCTGACCTGCTTGAGGGCTATACCGTCATAGACGCGGTAGCTACGTACGATTCCTATAAGAAGGCAGAGATACACACTCCCGTATCCGAGAGCCACAATATCGAGCCGTTTATCGAAAACAAGGTGTCGCCCCTCTGGACGTACATCTGTCAGGGACAGCACACGGACGTTTCCAACCGCTATCTCGCTATGCCCGGTCAGCGCACCCGTATGCTCGGTGCACAGCTCTTTAAGTTTAACATAGTCGGATTCTTACAGTGGGGATTCAACTATTGGTACGCCAAGGACTCACGTCCGAACAATCCGTTTATCGACCCCTGTTGCGACTATTTCGGTCAGGCGGGCGACCACTTTATGGTTTATCCCGGCCCCGACGGAAAGGCTCTCTACACGCTTCACGGCGAGCACACGAACGAGGCGTTCCAGGATGTTCGTGCGATGGAACTGCTTGAAACAAAGCTCGGTCACGACGCCGTAGTTGCCATCATTGAAGAGGACTGTGATGAGCCGATGACGTTCAAAAAATATCCGAGAAACGTAGAGTATATGCTCGGTATGCGCGAGCGTATAAACGCGGCTATCGAAAAAGCAAAATAAATACGTATATAAATCCCCGACTTGTCTTGACAAAAGCGCGTCGGGGACTTATAATATATATGGTGGGTTTTGTATGTTTTTGGGTGACTTTGACACACCGTTTTGATAGTATAACCAAAATCAAATAACAAAATTGTTGATGTTGTTCAAATTCATCATTATATTTTTCGCTCTGGACGCAAAGTTTGGCACATTCGTCATTTACTAAACTAAAGAAAAATGGTACAATATATGTAATGTGTATTTTTATACTCATTACGTCGGCATTTTTTCTTCAGTGAGATCCAGAGGTGTTCAAAGTGGATAGCAAAATAAAGCGACGCGTCGGCATTATGACGCTTGGCTGTAAGGTTAACCAGTACGAAAGCACGGCTATAGCCGAAGAGTTTGAGAAGCACGGCTTCACTATCGGTAAGTTTTCCGAAAAGTGTGGCGTTTATATTATAAATTCCTGCACCGTCACCGCTGAAAGTGACAGAAAAACACGTCAGATGATACGGCGTGCCGCAAGACACAACCCCGAGGCGTACGTCCTCGTTACGGGCTGCTATGCGCAGCTAAACGCTGCCAAGGCGGCAGGCATCGACGGCGTTGACTTCATCTGCGGCAACAGTAACAAAACGCGTCTTGTAGACGCGGCGCTCGGTCTTATCGCTTCGGGCGAGAAGAATATCAGCGCGGATATCAAGGTTGACGACGTTGCGACGGCTCCGTTTGAGCCGATGACTATACATTCCTCGGAGCGTACGCGCGCATTCGTTAAGATAGAGGACGGCTGTGACAATCACTGTACCTATTGCATCGTGCCGTCTGCGCGCGGAAGGATTCGCTCCAAGCTTCCCGAGGACGTGCTCGCAGAGGTGCGCGGACTCATTCGAAACGGCTATAAGGAGATCGTTCTGACGGGTATTGAAACGGCTTCCTACGGCAAGGATTTCGAGGACGGTTACCGTCTTATTGACCTTCTTGAGGAGGTTGATAAGCTTTCGGGCGCTCTGCGTATCAGACTCGGCTCGCTCGATCCGTCGATACTTCGCCCCGAGTTCGTGGAGCGCATTTCAAGGCTTAAAAATTTCGCGCCCAACTTCCACATTTCGATGCAGTCGGGCTGTGACCGTATACTCTCGCTGATGAAGCGTAAATATAATACCTCTATGGTTGAGAGATACGTAAAGGACCTTCGCGAGAAGATGCCGGGAGTTACCTTCTGTGCAGACTTTATCGAGGGCTTCCCGACGGAAACCGAGAAGGATTACCTTGAAACTGCGGATTTCGTAAAGCGCATAGGCTTTACCCATTTGCATATTTTCCCGTATTCAAAGCGCGCGGGAACCGTTGCCGCCGAAATGGACGGTCAGGTGCCCGACGTTATAAAGGCGGAGCGTGCGTCAAGGCTTGATGCACTCCAGCGCGAATGCGCATACGAGCGCGCGAAGGAATACATCGGCACGCACAAAGAGGTTTTGTTCGAGCTTTGCGAGGACGGACGTGCCGTCGGGCACACGCCCGAGTTTTTAGAGGTCGCAGTAATAACGGGCGACGATTTACATAACGAGGTCAGAACCGTTAAACTGAACGGTTACGAGAACGGCGTTTTCACGGGATTTATTGTGTGAACGCGAAGGCGTACAAGCTGATGAGGTATTAAGCCGGAGAGCGGACCGTCGAGGACGCCGGTCCCTACAGAAGGTGGCACATTATCTACGCAAACGCCAAAGATATGGCAATCTGACGTTTGCCGCTAAACGGTCGCCCAGGTGCCGACACGGGTGTCGGCGAGGTCCCCAACTACCAAGAGCGCGGATTACAGTTTAGCCAAACACGCTGTCAGCGAAAGCGTTATATAAAGCTTTTGCGGAGCTTTTTTCAAAAAGCGACCGCGTCCCCCCTTAACATAGAAAATATTAACATAAGGAGTCGGAATATGGTTTACAGAATATTTGTTGAAAAGCAGCCTGCGCACGCAGTTGAAGCGAGATCGCTTTTTGCGGACATCCGCGAAAATCTTATGATCACCTCGCTTACGTCGCTTCGCGTGCTCAACCGCTACGACATCGAGGGAATCTCCGAGGACATCTTTAACAAGGCGAAGAACACGATTTTCTCGGAGCCGCAGAGCGACATCGTTTTCGACGAGCTTGGCGTGGCTTCGGGCGAAAAGGTTTTCGCCGTTGAATATCTGCCCGGTCAGTTTGACCAGCGTGCCGATTCCTGCGCACAGTGCGTTCAGCTCATTACCTACGAGGACAGACCTGCCGTACGCACCGCGCGAGTTTACGTGCTTACGGGCGACGTTACCGACGCGGAGCTTGCAAAGATAAAGGCTTACGTTATCAACCCCGTCGAGAGCCGCGAGGCATCGCTCGACAAGCCTGCAACTCTTGCTGAAAATTTCGACATCCCTACCACCGTTGAAACTATCGACGGATTTATCGCGTACGGCGAGGACGAGCTTAAAGCGTTCCTCAAAAAGTATGCGCTCGCAATGGATCTTGACGACGTCAAGTTCTGCCAGAGTTACTTTAAGAATGAAGAAAAGCGCGATCCCACTATCTCCGAGATTCGCCTTATCGACTCCTATTGGTCTGACCACTGCCGTCATACCACGTTCCTCACCGCTATTGACGAGGTTAAGATCGGCGAGAAGTACATAGAGGACACCTACAACGATTACCTCGAAAAGCGCAAGTTCGTTTACGGCGAGCGCAAGAAGAATATCTCCCTTATGGATATGGGCACCATCGCGGCGAAGTATCTCAAAAAGCGCGGCGTGCTAAAGAATATGGACGAGTCCGAGGAGATCAACGCTTGCTCGATCAAGATAAAGGTCCAGGTACACGGCGAGCTTCAGGATTGGCTGCTTATGTTCAAGAACGAAACCCATAACCACCCCACCGAGATCGAGCCCTTCGGCGGCGCGGCGACCTGCCTTGGCGGTGCTATCCGCGACCCGCTTTCGGGACGTGCATACGTTTATCAGGCAATGCGTGTGACCGGCTGTGCCGATCCTCGCGTATCCGTTCAAGATACTATCCCCGGTAAGCTTCCGCAGAGTAAGATCACCCACGGTGCATCCGCAGGTTACTCGTCCTACGGTAACCAGATCGGTCTTGCTACCGGTGCGGTTTACGAGCTTTATCACCCCAACTACGTTGCAAAGCACCTTGAGATCGGTGCGGTAGTCGGCGCGGCACCCGAGTGCAACGTCGTTCGCGAGCGTCCTGCGGCAGGCGACGTTATCGTCCTGCTCGGCGGTAAGACCGGCCGCGACGGCTGCGGCGGTGCAACCGGTTCTTCTAAGGCGCATACCGCAGAGTCCCTCACCACTTGCGGCGCAGAGGTTCAGAAGGGTAATCCCCCCGAGGAGCGTAAGATCCAGCGTCTGTTCAGAAACGGCGACGTTACCCGTCTTATCAAGCGTTGTAACGACTTTGGCGCAGGCGGCGTATCCGTTGCTATCGGTGAGCTTGCGGACGGTCTTGAAATCGACCTTTCCCGCGTGCCCAAGAAGTATGAGGGCCTTGACGGCACCGAGCTTGCGATCTCCGAGTCGCAGGAGCGTATGGCTGTCGTTGTTGCCGCTGAAAACGTAGACAAGTTCCGCGAGTACGCTTCGCGCGAGAATCTCGAGTCCACCGTTGTTGCAACGGTTACCGAGGCTCCTCGCCTTAAAATGCTCTGGAACGGAAAATATATCATTGACCTCTCCCGTGAGTTTCTTAACTCCAACGGCGCAGAGAAGCACACTACCATCGAGATCACTCCCGTAAACGAGGACGGTCTGCTCGACGGCTATGCGGCAACACTTGACACCGCAAACACCGAGGCGGCTATGCGTGAGCTTATCGCTGACCTCAATATCTGCTCGCAGAGAGGCCTTGTTGAGAAGTTCGACAGCTCTATCGGCGCGGGTACAGTTGTAATGCCCTACGGCGGTAAGTATCAGCTCACCCAGCCGCAGTATATGGCGGCGAAGATCCCCGTACTTGAGGGCGAGACCGATACCACATCCGTAATGGCGTACGGCTACGATCCCTTCCTCTCCGAGAAGAGCCCCTACCACGGCGCGGCGTACGCTGTCGTTGAGTCGGTAGCAAAGCTCGTTGCGGCAGGTATTGACTACAAGACTATTTACCTCACCTTCCAGGAATATTTCGAGCGCACTAACGGTAAGCCCGAGCGTTGGGGTAAGCCTATGGCGGCACTCCTCGGCTCGCTTAAGGCACAGCTTGAACTTAACATCGCGGCTATCGGCGGCAAGGACTCTATGTCGGGTACGTTCGAGAATATCGACGTTCCGCCGACGCTCGTATCCTTTGCTATCGCTCCGATGGACGCGAAGAAGATCGT
>JAZNBZ010000025.1:0-10468 GCA_045587285.1 Candidatus Flemingiibacterium sp.
GTCTTCCTAAGACCGCTTGGCCTCCGACTTTAGGCCAGCTCGTCCACCACGTGGACTGCGCCGGAGCACACATCAAGCACAATATTGTAGCCGCCAAGCTGATACTGATGGATCATTATACTAACTCCTTGTTATATACACAAAAAAAGCCGCCATAAGGCGGCATTTTAATTGCTGCAATTACTTTCCGTTGGTGTTCTCACACTGCTGGTTGGCGATGCCGCAGCTGGTCTTGCAAGCGGACTGGCAAGAGGTCTGGCACTCGCCGCAGCCGCCGTTCTTCGCGCTGTCGCAAAGGCTCTTAGTGGAAAGAGTAGTGATATGTTTCATTTTTATAATCTCCTTGTGATAGATTTGCATTATTACACATATTATATCACGCAAAAAGCGAGAAGTCAACAATATCGCCTCAAAAAGTTTGAAAATAATTTGCATCGCGGATAAATTGCACCGATCTGCATATGATAAGCTCCAATAAAAAAGAAAATATTTTTCTCAAAACCTATTGACAAACAGTTTTCGTTGTGATATAATATCGTACGTTGAATAAATCCGTTGGGGATTTGTGTAATGGCAGCACGACAGACTCTGACTCTGTTTGTGGGGGTTCAAATCCCTCATCCCCAGCCAACATGTGCGACCAAAAAAGATATCGCACGAAAAACCCGAGATTTTCTCGGGTTTTCTTTATTTTTCGCAGTTTATTTTGATTTTTCAAATTTTGCAAAACAATCAAAATAAAAAGATATCATTTGACGAAACTAGCTATCCGGAGGGATTTGAACTACCGACCTCCCCTTTTTCGCATAGTTTTCAATGATTTTTGAGGATAAAAAGGACAGAAAACGGAGAAAATAATTGTTAAATCTTTATGTCTTGCAAAACTAATAGAAAAAGAACCTTATTGGGGCGAATTTCAGCAGAGTGATTCTGTAAGATTCGCTCCTTTTTTATTTCATTGTTCTCGATCAGCCCTCTCCTTAATTGCCCGTACACGTTTTGAAAGCTCCTCTTCTGTGAGTGGCTCTGAAGGATAAAGAATCTCAAGAGGTAGATATGCTGCAAACAATATAAAACCGGATGATTTTTCAAGCTTGAGTTACTATGAGGTAATAGAGAGTTATTAAATAGATATGCCCTCAAAAAGCGGATTGCTTTTTGAGGGCATTTTCTGGCTATTAAGCGTTGTATTTTAGTCCCAATATGAGTAAAAATCTCCGAGCGTTCTGCAAGATACCATATTAAGCTTACTGAATTTTCCCCACCCAAGGTATTCCATCTCAAAAACAGCATCTGTCTTTTCATTGGGATTAAGGATTTTTATTTGCTCAGCATTGGAATCATCCAGATATACTTCATACGGCAAGCTGAAATTATCCCCATAATCATATACGGCATCTTCATAAAGATAATCCGAATATTCTAAAAAGTCATCCCACCGAGAGCTATTGATGCCTAAAGTGATGGATGGACCGTGAGTCCATCTGGATCCGTTAATCTTGATTTTATTATCCGTTACGGTAACGGCTCCGCTAGTTACCATTCCGGTATTGCTGAGATAATATGTTTTGAACAGTATATTACCGTCGTGATCGTAGATATAAATAGGGTAACGATTAGGTTCCATTAAGCTATAGATAACTACAATATATTCATTCTCCACAAGAATTTGTCTAATAGTAGAAACATATAAGCAATTAATGACATGACCATTTATTTTGAATATTTTACCATTACCGCTGTCGGGATGCAGTTCAAATGTAGCCAAAATCTCTCCGGTGTCCCAATATTGTACTATTGGTTCTTTAAAGTCGTTATAATGGGCTTGAAGTTCATATGCAAACTCTGTTCCATCCGGATTAATAAATATCTTATATGTAGGATTTTCTGCGGCATTTTCTGTTGGTAAAGATGGCGTAGGGTGTATTGTTATATTGCTTTCGGCACTATCGTCTACAGTTTGGTTGTTGGATTGGGTTGGGGGCGTTTCGACTGTGGTTGTGTCATTATTGATTCTGGTAGTGTCATATGCTGTGTCAAGAATCTCGTCTGTGTCCCCGGTCGTAACCGCTGTATTATTTTCTTCCTGTGAGCATGAAACAAGCAGTACCGCACATGTAAGCACCGCAAACAAAACAGACCTTTTACTAATCATAAGAATTCTCCCTATTTTATCGTTACATCAATACTGTACCATCGATTCCATTATACACTAATACTGAGTAGAAGTCAAGGTGAATAGGTCCCACTTTAGAACCCCGGTTTAATCGGAGTCAAAAGTGGGTATTTTCATTATTTTTCAGCATTCGTAAAGAACTCCGTTTCGAATTGAAGCGGAGTTTTCATTTTCAGTTTTCTATGTGGTCGTTCTTCGTTGTAAAAATGCATGTACTCTCTGACTACTGCATCTAACTCTTGCGGATCTTTGTATAGATAGTGATATAAGACAGAATCCTCAACTTGTGAATAGAGTTGTTTACGATATCTTTTTGGGTCTGACATTAGTCAGCCGGGATCTTTGAAATTTACCAATAAAAAAACGACCTAAAATTCAAGAAAGGTCGGTAGGAACTGGATTTTTTCAGCATTTTCGGATGATATCTTTTTTGGTCTGACTTGCCAACTGAATAGGAGTCAAGCTCTGAACGGTTTAACTTAACTGTGAGAAAATGACTCCTATTTTTTATTGATAAATGTAGGCTTTTTCCGGTTTCGCTTATTGGACACGATTTTGCAAAAATTCAAAAATTGGCATGCAACATAAAAATGATATCAACTTTCGAACCGTTTTGTTTAGACATCACGGTTCGTTTTTATTTGATAGAAAAGCTCCGCTGTTTGATTGGGCTGTTGTCGTAATTATTTGGTATTAAAAGTTCATATTCAAGCACGGCTTAACAAAATCTTTTTACTTTTCTATTGACAAATCCGGAAAACTGTGCTACAATATCACTTGAAAATTTTTAAGAAAGGAGGAGAATACAATGACCAATATCAATTACAACGATCGTTTTATCAATTTCATCGTACTCGCCTCCGAGGATATAAAAGCGTAATTGGGTATCCATTACTTAATTGCTCCCGGTGCGTAGAGTTACGCCTCGGGCATTTTTTGTTTATAAAGCACCCGTGGCGGCTCACGGGTGCTTTATGCTTTTTTCTCGGAAGGTGAAAATTTTACACATTAACACACCTCAAAGAACAAAGACGAACACATAAAATGAAAAAACTACTTGAATTACTAAAACCGTATCGAAAAAAGCTTGTAGGCGTTGCTTTGATTGACGGTATCGGTATGATATGTGCGATTTTGATGCCTTTCGTTATGAGCGAGATCGTGGAAAAGGGCATCTCTGAGCAAAATATAGCGCTCGTATGGAAATACGCCGTGATAATGGTGCTTTTGGCGCTTGTGTCGGTCGTAGCCAACGTAATTTCCGCCAAGCTTAACACGAGCATATCTGCCGGATACTCGTCCGATCTTTGCCGCAGCACCTTTGAAAAGATCAATTCGCTGTCATATACCGATTATACGAAAATAGGCCCTTCGGGACTTTTAACGAGAGCAACCGACGATATATGGAACGTTGAGGGAACTATTACGAGCCTTCCCTATACTCTTTTCACAGTTCCTGTTATGTTCATCGGTTCAGCCGTGCTCGCATTCTTAGCCGATCCCGTATTGTCCGCGGTATTTATGCTGTCTATCCCGCCGATTCTTATTTTAGTGCTTATACTTATGCGTCCTCTTTACGATATGTGGGACAAATCGGATAAGTACGTAGATATGCAGAATAAAATCGTCCGCGAGAGATTGTCGGGGCTTCGTGTTGTCAGAGCGTTTAACAACGAAAAGCGAGAGCACGGCAGGGCAAAATTCGCCACCGAGGAAATGGCGAAATATATGATCCGCGCCAACACTCGCGGAGGTATGGTCGATCCGTTCGCTATGCTTCTCTTAAACCTTGCTACCGTCGCGGTAATTTACTTCGGCGGTATCAGAGCGCAGGCAGGCTCGGGAATCAGCACGGGCGGAGTTATTGCCGTGCTTCAGTACATAGGTATGATTTCAAATGCCCTTATCAGCATTTCTTGGACGCTTGCGTGGCTCCCTAAGGTAAAGGTATCTATGCGCCGCCTTGATGAAATTCATTCGAGCGCGGATGAGGAAAAAATACCGGAGGGCGAAGGAGAAATTCCAAGCGGCTTTGATATAGAAATACGAAGCCTTTCCTTTGCGTATCCCGACTCTGCCAAAAGCGTTATAGAAAACGTATCGCTTTCCATTAAGGAGGGCGAGCATATCGCGCTTATCGGAGGCACGGGAAGCGGAAAAAGCACGCTGATAAAGCTCCTCGCAGGGCTTTTTGAGCCGAGCGAGGGAGATATCGTTATCGGCGGCGTTTCCTATACGGATATGCGCAAGGTGGATGTGCGCTCGCACTATTCGGTAGCCCTTCAAAAAGCGCAGATATTTGAAGGAACCGTAAGAGACAACGTCAAAATGGGTAAACCTACTGCAACCGATGATGAAATATACGAGGCTTTAAGGCTTTCCAAAATGTCAGATTTCGTGGAGTCGCACGAGAAAGGGCTTGACTACGTTTTGGTGGGCAGCGGTCAAAACGTAAGCGGCGGTCAGCGGCAAAGACTGAATATGGCGAGAACCGTAATCAAAGAGGCAGATATATACATCTTTGACGACAGCTTCAGCGCACTCGATTTTCTGACCGAAAGTGAGATCAAAGAAAACTATGCCACGCGCCTTCAGGGTAAGAGCCGAATCGTTGCAACCCAACGCATCAGCACGGCAATGAGTGCCGATCGTATATACGTGCTTGACAAGGGACGCATAATAGGCGTCGGAACGCATAGGGAGCTTCTCGCATCCTGTCCCATATACCGTGAAATTGCCGATTCACAGCTTGGCGGCAGAAAGGAGGGTGCGTATGAAGAAGAATAAAAAGAGCAAAGGACTCAGCTCTGCAAAGGTGATCCTTAGAATTATTAAGGATTCGCTTGGGATTATTCATTGGCTCTCCCTTGCCACCGTTTTGAGCATTGGCTCGGCGTATCTTGCTATGACGGCACCCGAAATTCTCGGAAATCTGACGAATCAGATATACGATCTGCTCGATATCGGTACGCCTATCGACACTTCATTATTTAACAGCCGCATTATAACTCTCGCGGCGGTATCTCTTTTGTCAGCACTTCTCGGTGCACTCACCAAAGCGGTTATGAATTACTCCGTCAGCAGCTTCTTCACCTGTAAGATAAGAATCAAAATGAGCGAAAAAATAGCAAGAATTCCTATCAAGGCAGTTGACAGCACTCCTAACGGAGAATTTATATCGCGAATGACTAACGACGTTTCGATTATGGGTGGCTCGATACACGACATTTTCGGCGTTATCATTAACGGCGTAATTCAGCTTGTGATGATTTCGGTCATTATTTTCACCGAGGAGCCGATTATGGCGGTAGCCGTAATAGTATTTGTACCGCTCTCGCTTGTTCTTTCTGCCATTCTTGCATCGAAAAGTGAAAAGCACTTTAACGATTCTCGTACCGAGTCGGGGAAGCTATACAGCATTTGCGAGGAGAATTTGGCTTGCTTTGATGCGGTCAAGATATTTTCTATTGAAAAGGCACAAAACGAAAAATACAGGGACGTTACCAAACGGTACGCCGATTATTCTGCAAAAGGCTATTTCGTTTCGGGACTTGTAAGTCCTATCGTCGGACTTATAAATAACCTGTCGTACGTTGCCATTTGTGTTATCGGCGCGTATCTCGTTATAAACGCAAAAGTAAACGTTGGCGCGCTCGTCGCTTTTATTATGTATACTAAGCTTTTTTCCGGCCCTCTTGAATCTATCGCAAACGGTATGTCTATGATACAGTCAACTATTGCCTCGGCAAGGAGAGTGTACGAATACCTCGACGGTGAGGAAATGGAAGAAATAGAGCCCGAAGGAAACGTGACAGTCAAAGGCGCGGTTGATTTCGTTGACGTTTGCTTCTCTTATACCGATGACAAACCTCTCATCGAAAACTTAAATCTGCACGTAAGCCCCGGCGAAAAGGTGGCGATCGTAGGACCTACGGGCGGCGGAAAGACGACTATCGTTAACATATTGATGCGCTTTTATGATTCAAAATCGGGACAAGTTCTTGTTGACGGTAAGGACATCACCGCTATGAGCCGTACCGACGTCAGGGAAATGTTCGGTATGGTATTGCAGGATACTATGCTGTTTTCGGGCAGCGTATACGATAATATTGCTTACGGAAAGGAAGGCGCAACCCGAGATGAGGTTATGGAGGCTGCAAGAAAGGCGCACATAGATAGCTTTATTGATGCTCTCCCCAACGGCTATGATACCGAGATAAACGAGGATAGCACCAATATCAGTGCGGGACAAAAGCAGCTTTTGACAATTGCAAGAGCATATCTTTCCGACAGACCTATTCTCATTCTTGATGAGGCAACAAGCAACGTTGATACCCGTACCGAGCTTTTGATACAGCAAACTATGGATGAGCTTATGAAGGGACGAACTGCTTTCGTTATTGCGCACCGACTTTCAACCGTCGAAAACGCTGACGTTATTTTGGTGGTGGACAACGGTCATATAGTCGAGCAGGGAAAGCACGCCGAGCTCCTATGTCAAAACGGACTGTATTCAAAAATTTATAACAGTCAGTACCCTAAAGCATAATTTTTTAGAAACAAAAGGGAAATCGTTCGTATATGTAAAAAGAACTTGCGGGAGAGTCTGCAAAATTAGCGGTAAAATTGAATTTAGCCATCACGGTTTCGTGATGGCTTTTTCATACGCAGAAAGCAAAGAAAAGCCCCACGCGAGGCGGGGCAAACAAATCATTTCTTTTCGATAGGAATCCAAAGCTCTCGATATCTCTGGTTACGCTTTTCTCCTTCAAACCAATGAGTTACGACAAGTTCGGGGGCATTCTTTAGCTGATATCCAGAAGTAGGAAGCCACTCACTTGCAATTTTTCGTCTCAAATCAAGAAAGGTCATTGTCGGGTATGCACATCGATCGGTCTCGAATATTGCGTAGGTGCATTTGGGAATTGTAACGTTCTCATAATATTTTGCGAACTCCTCGCCCAAGATTCCGTCTTTGTTAAGATTGTTGCGACAGTATTCGTTCAGCTGACTTGCGATATAGAAATCATAACCTTCGTCGTCAATATTCGTAATAATATCGAAATTATTGACAACATCGCCCGAAAGTCCTTTTAGAATATATTGTAAAGGTCTGGTCTTTACATACATTTCTTTTTCTTGTTCCAGGCGTTCTCCAGGAATGCCGGAGAAATGACGCTTATAACCCGTCAAGATCATTTCATCTTTTTCTTCAATTCTGTAATTCATAATGCTACCGCCTTCCAATGAAATTTTGATTGACAAGCGAGAAAAGGATTTGAGCATACTGCCGTCTGCGCGAGCCTGCGACGGAGTAATGCCGTGGAATTTTTGAAATGCTTTAGCAAAGCTATCGGGGCTGTCATAACCGTATTTCAGAGCGATATCGATTACTTTTTCTTTATCGTTTGCAAGCTCTGCGCCTGCCAAGGATAGACGGCGAAGCCTGATATATTCGCCAAGTGTGTATCCGCAAAGAATACTGAATACTCTTTGAAAATGGTAGCTTGAAGAAAAACTTTCAGCTGCCACCTTTTCGTAATCGATTTCTTCGGTCAGATTCGCCTCGATATAATCAATTGCTTTTTGCATTCCGGTAATCCAATCCATTATTCATCCCTCCCGTCTGCCTATATTTTATCAGAAAGCGTTCTAAAAATCCCGACATTCTGTGCGAAGATATATCGGATATATTATAGCATACTTTTTTAGTTTTAACAAGTTTTTTCTGCTTCCCACGGATGAGCGCGTGGATGCCGAGCGCACATCACGACAACCCCAAGATTATGGAATACATCGAAAGGTTTCTTGCTATTGATACCTCGCCCGCGGCTTACCGCGCATCAAGACACCCCAGGCTTTTCTACGTATGGGGACACAGCTATGAGTTTGAGCGTAAGGGCAACTGGGATCATATCGAAGCAATCTGCGAAAAGCTCGCAAACAACTCTGATATTTGGTACGCGACCAATATCGAGATATACGAATACGTCGAGGCGTACGGCAGACTCGTTTACAGCGCCGACGGAAGAACTGTCTATAACCCAACGCTCTACACGCTTTGGTTTGACGTTGACGGTGTGACGTACAGCATCGCTCCGGGACAAACGCTTAAGATAGACGCCTGATTTGCACATTTTGAGTAACCTTACGAATTTTAATATTTTACATAAAACCCGCTTGACTATTTCCGTATAGCGTGATACACTGTAGTTAAGGCGATTGGCGGGTTGCCGATCACCTGAAAATTTTGTTATGTTAAAAGGAGATTTAACATTATGCTGTACGGTTTTTCTATGATGCCGCTCGTCGAAAACGAGTTTGAGGCAAGGGTAGCCGACATCGTTGATCAGGTCAAGCGTCAAGCGGTGCAAATGCCGCTTTTCATAATGACGCTTACGCCCGAGGGGAATCCCGTTTGGGATAAAGCCGGCAAGATGGCAAAGCTTTATGCACGCTACCGCGACGCACTCGCAAAAAAGGGTGTTCAGAGCGGTATACTCATTCAGGCGTCCATCGGTCACGGTTATCCGATCACCAAAAACCCCTTCCAGCCTCTTGTGAGCCTTAATGACGGCGACGAAAAGCACACTTGCTGTCCTATGGACAAGGATTTCCTCGCGCATTTCTCGGATGCTCTTCGCACGCTTGCAAAGGAAAAGCCTGCGGTTATGATGCTTGACGACGACTTCAGACTTATGCTTCGTCCCGGTCGCGGATGCGGATGCCCCTTACATATGGCGGAATTTAACCGCCGTGCCGGCACATCGATGACTCGTGAGGAGCTTTGGCAGTACGTTACCACCCACGACAAGAGTGATAAGCTGACGAGAATTTTCGTTGACACACAGATCGACTCTCTCGTTCACGCGGCAAAGGTGTTCAGAGCGGCAATCGATGAGATTGATCCCACTATTCAGGGCGCGAACTGCACGTCCGGACACATTTGCGAGGCGGTTGACCTCACGAGCAAGGCGTTCGCAGGCAAGGGAAACCCGAGTATCGTCCGCGTGCCGAACGGCAAGTACACGCCGACCTCCGCAAGAGAGTTCAGCAACCAAATGCGCAATATGGCGATATGCGGTGCAAGACTTAAAAAGCGCGGAGTTGACGTGATTCTCGCGGAAACCGATACCGTTCCCTTTAACAGATACGCAAAGAGCGCGCGCTATCTTAACGCTCACTATATAGCGTCTATTATGGAGGGCGCGAGCGGCGCAAAGCATTGGCTTACCCGAACCTCTATATTTGAGCCGGCGTCAGGCAAGGCATACCGCGATATTCTTGCGCGCCACGCAGGGCTTTACGAAAAGCTCCGCGAGCTCTCGAAAAACATTCGCTGGGTAGGGCTTAACGCGTATTTCCTCGAGCAGATTGATTTTGATTTCACCGCGCAGAAGCCCGTAAACTACCACGACAGCGATTGGGTAACGCTCAATCTTGAGAGAATGGGACTCCCGTTCTACTTCTCTGAAAACAGCGAAAAGGCGAACGTCATCGAGCACAATATGGTCGGCGATATGACCGACGAGCAGATAGAGGCGCTTTTCGAAAACACCGTTATCGTGGACGGCGCGTCCGCGAAGGCTCTGTGCGAGCGCGGATACGGAGAATATCTTGGTGTTGACGTCACTGATTGGGATCTCGGAATGTGTCACAACGAAAGCTTTGACGTTGAGCGTCATATGAACTGCACCAAGCAGAAAAATCACAAGAAGCTCACGCTTACAAACGAGTGCGCGGAGGTGCTTTCAAGCAACGTAAGACGCGCCGACGGATATCAGCAGGTGCTTGCGCCTGCAACGACCTTGCTGTCGCGTGACAACGGTGCGCTTTCCGTAGTCTTTTGCGGCTCGCCCACGGCCGCGTTCAACTACGTTGAAGGCTTCGCGTTCCTTAACGAAACGCGAAAGAAGCAGTTCGTGGACATTCTCTCGCGTGCCGGCGCACTGCCGATATACGCGGTAGGCGACGAGGAGATATGTCTGCGTGCAGGCTACGTTGAGGACGGCAGACTCCTAGCGGCGATCTACTCGCTCGGAATGGACCCGATCGAGAAGGCTACGCTTTATCTCGAAAAGGCGCCTACCGAGATCAAGGCGCTCACGCCCGACGGCGACGAGGTGCCCGTAGAGTTTGAGGCGCTCGGCGACGGCGTGTACGCTATCGACAAGCGAGTCGAGATACTCGATCCCGTATTGCTGTTGATTAAATAATCAAAATCCTCGCCCCCCCTTCGAGAGCGGGGAAATTTTTTTTTTTCTGTAGATTTGGAATGTCGGAAAGGCAAAT
>JAZNBZ010000026.1:0-4769 GCA_045587285.1 Candidatus Flemingiibacterium sp.
ATATTCGGTTGACTTAATATAAGCGGAATTATTGGTTTTCGTATATTGATGTACTTTTTCTTGAACCCAACCCAACATATAGATTAGCAATTCTGCGCTGTATTCAGGTGGAATAGGTTGCCTATTGAATTTAGCCTTTAAATCCTCATCATATGTTTCTTCATGCAAATCAAGTTCCATTGCAACAATGGTCTCTAATACAAAATCCTCGTTTTTTGAAGAAAAACAATGCGAAACATATGGTAAACATTCTGAAGACACATTTAATGATTTTTTGTCTTCATTAAACAACACTTTTTTCGCCGCTTCTAACGCTTGTTTTGCCTGTCTTTTATCTTTGGCATCAAAAAAAGCCTGTGGGATCGAACCAACCGACAACTTATGCGCCGCAACAATCACATATCTTAAAACTAAACGTTTTAAAGGGAATTCAACATTTTCTATATATTGACTCCAGTTATATACGGCTTTCCAGAAAGGAACAGCTTTATCGGTTACTGGATTGTTAGAAGATAAAACACTTTTTGTTTGCTCTGCGATAACCGTTTTATCGGATTCTACAGCAACATCGTCATAACCTTCTACACTAACAATAACATCATCTGTAGAAATCAAGTTATATAAGGCGTGCCTTACCTGTAACATATAACCTTCTAATTTGTCAGGCACATGTGTTTTTTTGCACATAATATCCTCTCCTTATGTTTGATTAAAAGAGAATTTTTGTTATTGGAATTTAATAATATTTTTATATCAAAACCCCATTACAATGATCCACTTCATGCTGAATGATCTGCGCCGTCCAGCCGATGAAGGTTTTCACGCGCGTTTGCATCTCGGGGGTCTGATACTGCACCTTGATGGTCTTATAGCGCTTGCATTTGCGTGGACCACCGAGAAGCGACAGACAGCCTTCCTCAGTGTCGTACGCGCCGTCCTTTTTGATGATCTCGGGATTGAGCATCACCATATATGTAGGAGCTCGTCCGCTCTCGTCGAGAAAGGCGATGATGCGCTTACGTACACCAATCATATTTGCTGCCATGCCGACACAGCTTTCTCTGTGCGCCATCAGCGTGTCAAGCAAGTCCTGTGCGACTTGCAAATCCTCTTTCGCTGCGACCTCCGACTTTCCTGCAAGAAATATCGGATCGTGCATCAGTTCTTTAATCATTGTTCCGTCCTTTCATCGTCCATGCAAGGTACGCCGCGTACGCTCCCGTGATCACCGCGAGCATAACACAGGTAAGTATCCGCATTTCTGTTGTTACGTTCGACCCATCGGCAAATACGCTGATCGCGTTGAACAGTCCGTGCGCGGCAATACAGCCGATGAGGCTATCGGTTTTAAGATAAATCATCACAAACATAAATCCAGCGGCGGTGGCGTACACAACCTGCAACAGATTCGGCAGACGCTGGGCGCCCGAGCCGTTTACGAGGTTGATGATATGTCCGATGCCGAAGGTCACGCTTGAAACAATTACAGCAGCCTTGAGGCTGTCTTTTCGCATCGCGTTAAAGAGCAGACCGCGGAAGATGACCTCCTCCAAAAATCCGACACAAAGCATAGACAGTATGTACAGCACGGTTTCGACAGCATCATAATTAACAGTTACGCCGTACCACAAATTGGCAGTCAGCATAAGAAGCACGGGCAGATAAAACAGCATAGAACGTGCCGGGACTTTGGACGGACAAAGTCCGTAGGCTTCAAAAAGAGCGTACTTTCGCAAAAACAGTAGCAACGCGGCGGACAACAGAAGCCCCACCGCAAGCGTGACCGACTTTTCCATTCCTACAATTGCGGAGAGGGAATCTCCTGCGGACATCAGCACGCAATAGGCGATGATCCACGCGACAGCAAACCATATTTTGCTTTTATCGTATAGCTTTTTTAGCATATTACACCTCGGATGTTGCGATTTCCGACTTTCCTGCGGGGGAGTTGTGTGGGGGTATTATTTCTTTGACTATAATTAAAATTCCACAACCTCGGGCGCCTTGCCAAATGCGCAGAAAGTAGCCGTTGCGTTCTTCATATAGAACACCTGGGTGTTGCCGTCGTTTTCGTCGTACATACCGCGCAAATTTGGGTAGGCATCGAGCATAGATTTCTTGGCTTCAAAGCGGTCATCCTCGACAAGCTCGCACGCTACGCGGATCCACGCGCCGTCACAGAAGGCGCAGATCTCTGCCTTGGAATTTGCCGCGAGCTGGTGGCTTGTGGGCTTGACCTTGCCCGTCTGTATGTAGAGCTTGCCCTCAAACTCGTTGACCGTGCCGAAAGGGCGCACTCTGGGCTGATCGCCTTCTACGGTTGCAAGATAATAAACTGACGCTTTTTTCAGAAAATCAAGTACTCTTTTCATAATCGTTCTCCTTCTTTATTATCTAATTTTTAGTCCGAATCACTTTTTCCGATATTACATCTTGAACATAATGTCTGCAAATTCTCAAGCGTTGTTTCTCCACCTTTTGACCAAGGAATGATATGATCAATATGTAATTCCACCGCGGGATCTTTTGCCGGCGAAGCTCCGCAAGCGCAACACTTGAAATTATCTCTTTTTAGCACCTGATATCGTAACTTGTCAGAAATTACACGGGTGTTTCTTTTTGTCTGCACAGGAACAGTCGATTTTCTTGATTTTGTCATTCCACAAATAGGACATTTCCTCAACCATATGTCGCAACCGTTTGCAAGATATTTATGACCACAGTCAAGGCATTCCATTTCATAGCTTTTTGCGCTGATATGCGTTTCGGACACACCTCTGTACCCAAGATTCTTTTGATTGTTTTTATTTATATATCCTGCATCTATTGTCTTCATAATATGACTCCAAAATCAAATTGCTCTCTTGCGGAGCATAATCCTTTATAATCTCCATAATATCGCGCTCATACACGTTTCCGCCGAGAACATAGCCGTTCGGCGAGAACGACACACAACGTACGTCGCGCGGATCTTCCACGTAGGGATTTTCGGGAAGCTCGTCCGTGAAATACTCTGCGAGATAATTCAGCGCGTTTCCCTCGGGGAAAATGACATTCCCCTTTCCCGCGGGAATCCCCATATCGGCAAAGCTGCCGAGAATTTCTCTTGTCTTTCGGTTGTACGGATTGTCATCCGTCGTGCTCACCAGCCACGCAGGCTGAAGGCGGAGCGGTATGCCGCAGTTCTTTGCTTCTGTGGCAAACTTCTTCACCACGTCAAATGGTATCGTTTCCTGATGGAAGGCATCCACCGACAAGAGCAGATCGTTCACACCGCACGCTGCAAGCTGCTCCGCAACCTCACGAATCTTATCGGCATTCTTTGAAAAATAGCCGTTGGTGATGACTTGGCGCTTGGGAATGTTCAGTTCTTTGGCGTCGGTCATTATCGCATAGACCGCGTCCGTATACAAAAGAGGCTCACCGCCGAATGTCATCACGGTTTGTATAGCATATTCCGCCGCTATCTTGCGCACCGCATCCGCGGCAATGTGCGGAACGATCCGCTCGCCGCAAGACGTGTGTTCCCCCTCGGAACAGTGCTTGCACCGCCCCGTGCAGGCGTATGTCACGACGAACTCGATCTTGTTTAGGTTTTTTAGGTATTGGTTCATCATTAAGTTTCTGCAGTTCCATGATTGATAATCTGTGCATCTACATCGGTATTTGGTGCTAAATATGTAATTGGATTTTGCGCAGATTGATTTACTTTCAAATCCACGATGGACTTGTGTAAATAAGATTTGCCTTCTTCATCGAGATCGCGATAATCGTGACAGACAAAATAAACTCGGTTTTTAAGTCTTTCATAACTCTCGGCATCCAATATATCTCTCTGTGGAACATCAATCATTTCGTATCCATAATGCCATTCATCGGGTTTATAAACACCGACGATAAGTCCGTTGTATACGCCGAAAACATATTTTACATTTCTCGTTTTGATTGATCTCAAAGATGCTGCCCAAAAGCCTCTCACAGAATCGTACAGTTCCGCTTCGCCCATTCCTCTGCGGTATAGCTTGTTTATCTTAATAACAAGAATACTGTGTTTTATATCTTCTATTTTTAGAGGAACGGCACCGTACCGAAGTTCAAATTCCTCGGTTGTAAGACTTTCATGCACATGATGTCCCGATACTTCATTCGTGAGTTGGATATCAGGCATACGATTCAGCAAGTTGATAAGCGTAGCCTCGGCAACAAATGCCTCGTTTTCGGTCAAACCCCAATTTATAATCAGTCTTTTTACGGAAAAACCGCTATCCTCAATTTCACGAATTTTCTTGAGTTTATTCTTCTCGGATTCTTTCGATTTTCCGCTTTCTATTTCGTGTGAGAAAACTCTGTTTCCCGTACCCTTGCCGATATAAAAAACGCTGTTATTTCTTGGATCAACAAGTGCATAAACATAAAATTCATCTAAAGCCTCAAGTGCTTTTTCTGAAAATGCTTTGACCCCTTGAGAATTCATGTTTTTAAGCAAATGGAGAATTCTTTCGATTATTGGTTTTACCTGTCCTTGCCGTTGCCGTCTAACTAAACTTCCATTGTCGAAGTGATCTTCACGAAGCAACATCGTAACCAATGCACAACACAACTCATAGTCTGCTGTCGGCAGACGAAGTAATTCTTCCTCGCAATCAATAGGAGCAGTAGTCATGTATTCGGAATAATTGTGCTTTAAGGCATCGCATTTTTCCAATACATCATAGAATACATCTCCATGTAAAATTGTGTCAGTATTCAATTTTTGAATCAACAATATT
>JAZNBZ010000027.1:0-3513 GCA_045587285.1 Candidatus Flemingiibacterium sp.
TCCGACGCACGCGAGTATATCCACAGCACCTGCGTTGAGATAACGCCTATCGGTGCGTCCAATGCGTGGGTGGCGAGCCCGTACAATAACCTCGCGCAGATGCTCCTTGACGTGCTAAAGGACGATTACGATTCGTATGAGGCGCTGTATAACGGTTTCACTGCAGCGCTTGCGTCGAAAATAAAGGCGGCTGCCGAGCTGCTTATAGAGGCGCGTACGCTTCGTCAGCAGTCGGGTATGGATCCGCTTCTTTCCTCTTTTGTTGCCGACTGTCTTGAGCGTGGTCTTGATATTGACCGAGGCGGTGCCGTATACAACTGGATAATGCCGAGCTTCGTCGGTATGGCAAACGTCGTTGACTCGCTCTTTGCGATGAAAACGCTTATCTTCGAGCAAGGTGAGCTTACGCTCGCCGAGCTTCGTGCGGCTCTTGCCGACAATTTCGTCGGTCACGAGGAGCTTCACAAGAAATTATCCTCGCGTGTCGCCAAATACGGAAACGACAACGACGAGGTAGATTCAATCTACGTTGACATTAGCAAGTTTATAGTTGACGAGTGCAAAAAGCACAGCGCGCCGTTTACGAACGGCAAGGTTATACCGAGCGTTTTCTGCTTTATCCGTCACGAAACGATGGGACGCGAAACGGGTGCAACACCCGACGGCCGCGTTGCGGGATTTCCGCTTGGCGACGGCTCGGGACCGTGTCAGGGACGCGAAATATGCGGTCCCACTGCATCCGTGCTCTCGAGTACTAAATGGTCGCAAAAGGAGTTCATCGGCGGTGTTGCGGTGAATATGAAGTTCACCAAAAAGTCGTTCACGTCCGATTCTTGCCACAATATCGCGGCACTTATAAATACGTTTATCGAGCGCGGCGGCTTTGAGATGCAGATTAACGTCGTAGACCGCGAAACGCTTCTCGCGGCGCAAAAGGATCCCGACTCGTACCGCGATTTAGTGGTACGCATCGGCGGCTACAGCGACTATTTCTGCAAGCTCTCGCCACAAATGCAGGCAGAGGTCCTGCTTCGCACCTCGCACGATATATAATGAAAAATACCCCACGAAAGTGGGCGATTTTTTATTTTAGCGTAAATTTCTTTGTAAGTATCAAGTGATCCGCATATCCGGTAGAAACCTCAAATTCTCCCGGCTCGCTGACAAATTCGCACTTATTGTTATGGAATCGGAGCATCTTCTCGGAGATTTTGAAAGTGACGGTTTTGGCTTCATTCGCGCCAAGTTCGATTTTTTCAAAGCCGATAAGCTGTTGTATCGGGCGAACGGTAGATGCGAAAAGATCGTGCATATAAAGCTGAACGACCTCCTTGCCCGGAACGTCGCTATCGTTGCGAAGTGTTATGCTTACCGCTATTTCCGAATCCTTTGTCATTGTATCGGTGTCGAGTGTTAGCGATTCGTAAACGAAATTTGAGTACGAAAGTCCGTGACCGAACGAGTAAAGCGGAAGATTTCCGCAGTCGACGTAGCTCGTCGCATAGAGCTGATGCTCGTTGTCGGGCTTTGTCTTGGGGCGTCCCGTTGAGGGGTGATTGTAGTATATTGGGCACTGTCCGACCGTTTTGGGGAAGGTCATCGTAACCTTGCCCGACGGGTTGGCGTTACCGAACAGGAGATTTGCCGCCGCAGGTCCGCCCTCGGTTCCGGGGAACCACATATCAAGTATTGCGGGCGCGATAGCGTCAAGCTCGGTCAAGGCGAGGGGTCTGCCGTTGAAGATGAGTGCGGCGGTGTTTTTATTGACGGCAATCACCTCGCGCGCAAGCTCCTCCTGAACGCCGGGAAGCGTTAAGGTGGCGCGGCAGTTGCTCTCGCCGCTATAGCTCTGCGGCTCTCCGAGGCAGAGAACTACGGCGTCGGCATCCTTTGCCGCGGCGATTGCTTCGGCAAATCCGTCTGTTGACAGCTCGTTAAAAATAGCGGAGCATCCCTCGCATACGGTTATCTCGCAATCTGGAAGGATTGCCGAAATTCCGTCTGCCACGCTGACGCAGTACGCGTCGTCGCTTATGCAGGACCACCAGCCCTTGATAGCCTGGCTTTTTGCAAATGGACCGATGAGCGCGAGCTTTTTGATATTCTTTGAAAAGGGAAGTACACCGTCGTTCTTGAGAAGCACCGCGCACTGTTCTGCGGCGGTACGGGCTATCGCTCTGTGCTCGGGACAGAGGCAAATACGTTCCTCCTTTTCGGTGTTTGTTCCTCGATAAGGATCATCGAAAAGACCGAGATCACGCTTGAGCTCGAGTACCTTAAGAACCGCCTCGTCAACTTTTTTAATGTCAACGGAGCCCTCTTCTATAAGCTCGCAAAGCGTGGTGCAGTATCCGGAGGAGGACATATCAATGTCACAGCCGCAGTCGAATGCCATTTTTGTGGCTGCTTTAATGTCGTCGGTAATTCCGTGGCGTAAAAGCTCGCCGATAGCGTTAAAGTCGCTTATTACGATGCCGTTAAATTTCCACTCGTCCTTGAGTATATCCTTAAGTAACCATTCGTTAGCGATGGACGGAACGCCGTTTAACGAGTTGAAGGACGGCATGATCATACGCACGCCGGCGTCTATACAAGCCTTATACGCGGGAAGGTAGTATTCTCGCATCGACCATTCGGATATTTCAGCCGGGGTATAGTCGCGACCTGCCTCCGCACCGCCGTAGCCTGCGAAATGCTTTACACAGGTGGCGAGCGTGTCGGGATCCGAAAGATCGTTGCCTTGGAACGCCTCGACCTGTGCCGCACCCATTACGGAGTTGAGAAGCACGTCCTCGCCGCACGTTTCCATAACGCGTCCCCAACGTGCGTCGCGCACGTAGTCTACCATGGGCGTAAACGTTACCTGAACGCCGCTTGCGCTTGCCTCTCTTGCCGCCATTTTCGAGCAGACCTTAACAAGCTCGGGATCAAACGATGCGCCAAGCCCGAGCGGAATGGGATATATTGTTTTGTAGCCGTGTATAACGTCCATCATAAACATGAGCGGAATTTTGTTGCGGTCTTCCGCTAGATGCCTTGCCTGAATGTCGCGCATCTCGTCGGAATTGTGGATGTTAAGCGTGCTTCCGACCTTTTGAAGCATAGAATTGCTGATGCCGAGCCTTTGACGCGGGCCGGTGATAGCGGCGGTAGACTTGCCTAAAACTATCGCGTTGAGCTGAACGAGCTGACCGACCTTTTCTTCGGTCGTCATCCTATCAAGAAGCGCGTGTATATCGAAGCTTGACTTCATATTTTTCTCCTTTGAATTCACGGTTAGAGTAATATATGGCTGTTTTATAAGTATACCACATTATTATACTGATGTCAATATTGGCGCAGTGCGAAATTCGGGCGTTTTATGAGAAAATGCGACGCATTTGAGATGCAGATAAACGTCGTAGACCGCGAAACGCTTCTCGCGGCGCAAAAGGATCCCGACTCGTACCGCGATTTAGTGGTACGCATCGGCGGCTACAGCGACTATTTCTGCAAGCTCTCGCCACAAATGCA
>JAZNBZ010000028.1:0-3074 GCA_045587285.1 Candidatus Flemingiibacterium sp.
ACTCCCCGTCTTTTATCCGTAAGTGCATTTACAAGAAATCCTATGCCTACGAGGGCAAGAATTATTCCCATCGTAATAGCAAGCGCGGTGTAAGCGTCGCGAATAGCAATGAAGGCTATACCAATAGCAGAAAGAATGGCACCGATTACTATATATCCCCAGCTGAAATTTTTTATTTTTTCTAGCATTTTTACCTCCTGATGGGTTGCTTTTCCCTGTTTGATTTTATCATATTATTCCAATCATTGTCAATATTTATCGCCCCTTAATATATTTGCTCACATTCTATTTTTTCTTGCGAAAATTTGATGTACTCAGGGTTAAATGCTTGAAAAAACAGAAGGAGTGTTTTATGTCACTTCCATTAGCGTACAGAGAAGAATATTACAGCAGGCTTGAAAAATGCCTTGATATTGTTGAGCTTAACGGCAAATTTATCGCAAGACAAGCGGAATACGAAAGCCTTAAAGCCGAGATAAACGCCCGCCTTTGCGCCCTTGATGCAATCACGGGAAACGCAGAGGACCTCATAGACGGAAGTAGCGGAAAATTGAAGCGCGGCGCAGAGCTTGCAGTGAACGGTGACAGCGAGCTTCTGCATATGCTGAACACCCTTGCGGCTATGAAGCAAGAGCTTTCTGCTTACGGAGCTACACATCGGTGGGATGACGGTGTGATGAATAACGTTGACGTTATACTTGCAATTGCAAGCTATGAGGATATGGAGAAAATGATGCACCGCGAGCTTGGAAGGGATATGGCGGAATGTATCATATATGAGGAGAAAAAGAGAATTGTTACGGTTGAGCGCGAGCGAGGAATACGCTTCTTCGCGGACGAGGTTGAGATGATGGATGCTCTTTTCAGGATAAGGGTTCTTTTTCCGACAGTCACGGAGTTGTCGCTTGACAGGTCGGATAATGCGGACACCTTGGACGTAGAGCTTACAAACGGAATGGGTGAGACAATTCGCTTTCGTAAAAGCGGTCAGATTACGTACGGCAAAGCTATGTACGTGGAGCTTATCCTGCTAGATGATATGCGTATCCGTCGCACGCTTAATCATTATCGGGTTGACCAATCGGACGGTGCTCTGGTGCTCACTCTCGTTGAGGATGAGAAGCTGCACGACGTTTTGTTCGCTAAAATTGAAGCCCTGATAGTCTAGAAAGCAAGACTTTTAGTTCGGAAAAGAAAAGAGAGAGCAAATACGGCATTCACCGAAAAGCTCTCTCTTTTTTGCTGTGAGGACCGATATATTAATCCTCGTCCTCCTCGCCGTCCTCGTCCTCCTCGCGTGCTTGCGTGTCGAGGTCGTCGTTGAATGCGTTTATGCTTTTTGCATTCAGGTAATAGGAATTTCCCTCCGTGGAAACGAAACGGTACTCGTCATCGTCGGCATCATATAGCTCACCTCTTGCATCGAGGTTTCTCGCCGCGCGACAAAGCACTTCAAGAAATTCATCGGTATCGAGTTCATCTATCTCAATACCGAGGTCGTCGTTTGAGAAGGTGATAACCGTGGCTTCCTCATCACCCACGGTGTCAAAATCGTCATCGTAATCAACGTAATCCTCCTCTACCTCGAAGAAATCGTCAAGGCCGCCGTCCTTCAAGAAGGAAAGGAATTTTTTAATCTCAATTTTTTTACCCGACAGGGTAATTTCAAAATAAACCTCGTCGTAAAGTGTCATAGAATGCTCCTCGGTAAAGCTTGTGTCATAAGTATAGCATAGGCAAAAATCCTTGTCAATATCAATTTATAAATAGGGAATTTGCTTCCTTATAATGTTATTGCGCGTGTGGAAAAAGGTTCCTATGCATTTGTTATTGACATTCTTGCGGAAATATGGTATCATTTTCTTACAAACGAACCGAAAGGAGCTTGCTATGGAAGAACAAATTGTAACAGTTGAAGTCGAGGAAAAAAATCCAAAGCAGAAGGTGACCGCAGGCAGAATAGTGCATCTTACCGCTGCGATAGTGTTCTTGGTATTGGCTACGCTGGGAGTTGTTATCACGATGTCGTTTGGAATAGAATATCTCACCCTCCGCGCCGAGAGCTCAAACGTCACGACAAACGGTGAGCAGCTTTCAAACGGTCTTGGTCAAGGCTTTGCGCTTGTATTTATGCTCGTTTTCGGCGTGATTGCTGCCGCTCTCTCGCTTGTGAGCATTATTCTCTCGATAACGGTGTGGCGTTACCGCTTGGGCAGAGAAAGAGTGTTTGGCATTATTTCCACGGTCCTGAACGGAATTTACATACTTGCCACGGTTGCTTTTCCGATGGTTTTGGTTCTTATTTCCTGATTGGTAATAAAATCCCGCGCTGTCCGCTTTTTGGGGCAGCGCTCTTTTTTTGCATTTTTGCGAGAGTGTTAACGGTTATTATGCCTGAAATTTTTGATTTTTTTGCAAAAAGGGCTTGACATTTTGTTATGAATGGGTTATAATATCAAAGCGCGCAAAAAGAGGCAGCGAAGGTCAAGCTCTGTTACGCGCACTTGCTCCTTGAAAATTGAACAACATTGAAAATTTTTGTACACTTAAATTGGTAGAAGAAAGAACTGATTTAGTGCGAAAGATTCTCGTTAAAACACTTTGAAAGAAGAAACTCAAAAAGTAAGAAGAAGCTAGATTAATAGCTCTGAAAAAGGTTTTTATCCTGACCGTGAGGTTGGGGATAAGGATACAATTTTTTAGAGAGTTTGATCCTGGCTCAGGATTAACGCTGGCGGCGTGCATAACACATTCAAGTCGAACGGAGAGAGGTGCTTCGGTACTTCTCTTAGTGGCGGACGGGTGAGTAACGCGTGAGCAATCTACCTCCCAGTGGGGAATAACAACCGGAAACAGTTGCTAATACCTCATGAAATGGCAGCATCGCATGGTGCAACCATCAAAGAATAAATTGCTGGGAGATGAGCTTGCGTCCGATTAGATAGTTGGCGGGGTAACGGCCCACCAAGTCGACGATCGGTAGCCGGACTGAGAGGTTGAACGGCCACATTGGAACTGAGATACGGTCCAGACTCCTACGGGAGGCAGCAGTGGGGAATATTGGGCAATGGGCG
>JAZNBZ010000029.1:0-2949 GCA_045587285.1 Candidatus Flemingiibacterium sp.
ATATAGCACCATTGACCGCATCAAGCACAATACTGTTTGCGAAGTCGTTGCTCTCACCGTAATAGAGAGCCTCTATACCGCCCACAAGCTCGCTGCCAAGTATCGGCATAATGTACCCAGCGAAATCGCCTGCGAGACCAAAGCCCATTCGCTTGAGCCAGCTCTCCGCGGTAAGCTCGTCCTCGTCGTCGCGGTATCGCTTCACTTGGTAGCGTATCGCTGCAAAGAGCGCAGTCATAAGCTGACCCCAAGCGGCGGAGGCGATAACGGAATAAACCGTGCGCCCGAGTGCCACTCCGTTTTCCTTGCTCTTGTTCGCTGCATATCTGCCCGCGGCATTTTGGAGCTGCCCTGCCATCTGATAAAGGTCGGTCTTGAACATCGCAAAGCTTTCCGCAAAAACGTTGTGGCTCTTTTGGATTTCGGGACGGTGCAACACGTCCGACATACTCTGCGTGTTTTCAACTACCTCGTCGTAAAACTCCGCAGTAGCGCGAAGAAGTGCCTCGCCCTCAAGCCCGGTCCTTGCCGCAACGTCCTCCTTGGCGTATTTCCAAAGCGAGAGTGCCACAGAATAGTCCATTGCGGTGATCCACTTTTGCGAATTGAGCGCCGTAGGAAGCTTGTCTGCGAATTTTGCTATCGCACCCTTTTGCGCCTCGGTAGCGAGCGTACGCAGCTCGGCATCAGACAGTCCCTGTCCGCGCATCCAAGCGGTCGCGGTGTACTTGTTGACCTCCGCCGCTATTTTCTCGCTGTGCGCCATCGTGTACGCGAGATTAGCCATCATAGATACGGGATCACGGAAGCGGAGCATCGACGTCGACGCGAACATCGAGCCTATCTGCTTGGAAACTACCGAAAGATTAAGCACGAAGGTGGATGTAATATAATTGCTCTTAATCTTCCTGTAAACCGCCGATTGTTTGTTTACTCTCGGACCTTGTACGTCTTTGATGGCCTGCTCGACGAGCTTCACGCCATCAGCACCCCAATTGCGTTGAATCGACTCCTTGACGGACGACTGCTCTGCCGAAGATTTAACGTTCCACACCTTGTTGAAGTCGCGCGCCGGGATCGCAATGCCATATATGGTGCCAACCTCGTTGATGTGTCTGTCGAGCACGTTGTTGAGTCCGGTCATAACGAGCGGCTGTCCGGCGTTCTGCTGTAGCTCCTTGAGCATACCGTAAGAGTTGACCGTTTGCTGAATATCGTTCGTAGAGCTTATTTCCTTCGAGACGAAGTTTTGGTCTACCTCGAAAGGTATGTACGCCTTCTCCTTCGCCACAATGCGATGCTTGACCACGAGCGTGGTCTCGTTAATAGCGTCCTTCGCCATACCGTTGAAGTACTCACGCGACGCCGCCATATACGCCTGCGCCCACTCGTCCGCGGCAAGCTCCAACTTAAAGCTCTCTATTAGCTTTATAGCAGACTCGCCGCTGATCGTGTGTGCATACTCGGCAGAAATCGCCTTGCTAATGTCCCCCTTTTGGAGCATCTTCACGTCAGCGAACTTTATGCCGCCGTTTTCGATGTGCGCTGTCTTTTTGTTGGAAATCTCTCTTTCCCTTGAAAGTATAGCCTGCATCATCTGCATCTTGGTGACACTAAACTCGCGCCCGTCCTTGTCGGTGTAAATCTTCCCGGTCGGCTTGTGCATAGCCTCATCGTACGCCTTCGCATTCTTGTCGGTGGTGAGCTTCTCGAACATCGAATAGGAGTCCATAACAAACTTGTTCTTCTTACGCACACCATCGACGAATCGGTTGAACAACGTCGTGAGATACGCACTCTTCGTATATCCCGACATACGCTCTACCGCACGAACGGGAGAAAGACTTTGTACGTTGATCGCGTCAACGCCTTTTTGCAGCGCGCTGCGCTTACCGTCCCTGCGCTTCGCGGTAATCTCCCTCTGCTCGGCTATAATACCGTCGCCTACCTCGTACGCGGTAACCGCATCACCGTATCCGATAAGCTTGCGCGCATCTGCGAGCGTTTCTCCAATGGCAATAAGGCTGTCGTAAAACTCCTCAAGCTCGGAAAGCGTCATATCAGACAGACTCTTACCGGCAAAAGCGTCGCGTATCTCCCCGAGATACTCGTATACGCTCTCGTCAAACTCGCCGCTGTACATCGGATCAGGAGAATTACGGAGCCTCTCGTACTCATCCTTGAGAGCCTGAAGCGCCGCCTTTGTCTGCTCGCGCTTCTCCTGCGCCTTGTTGATACTGCCGTCCGGCTTGTAAAGCTCGGTGTCGGTGTCGATAAGACCGCACACCTCTATCATCGCATCAGCAAGCCCCTGCGGAACGTACTGACTTTCCGTGGGCGACAGAAGCGACTTTTCGAGTTTCGCCTTAAAGGCTTTTATCTTCTCGCGAAGCTTCGCCTCGGCGCGGCGCTCGCGCTCGTTTTCGCGCACCTCTTTGAAGTGCTCCTTCTGCGCCTCAAGCTTTGCTTTGTACCTCGCCTCGTCACGCTCGCGCTGTGCCTTTACAGCCGCCTTTTCGCGCGCCTTGGCTCTTGCCTGCACCTTCGCCTTTTCGCGCTCGACTACGCCCTGCAAAGCCCTCGCGTTTTCAAGACGGAGTAACATCTTGTCATAGGTGTTGATGTTGGTTTCGAGCACGCGCTTCTCGTCCATAAGCGTACGAATACGCTGTGCATCGCGCTTGCCCTTTGCAAAGGAAAGCTCCTTTATCTCGGAGTTCACCTCGTAAAGTCGCTCCTCTGCCGCTTCCATATCGGCAAGCTTCGCCTTGTATTCGGCAAGGCGCTGACGCTCGATGTCGTTTGACACAACATCTACAAGCGCATTTACAAGCAAATCACGGCCTGATATGGTTTTGCTACGAGGTTGGAACAGTACCTTTCCAGTATAATGTCCCTTAGGGTTTCTCTCTGCGTTGAAATGCGCCAATACATCATCAGACAAAATAC
>JAZNBZ010000030.1:0-2976 GCA_045587285.1 Candidatus Flemingiibacterium sp.
CTCCTCGATATCGTCGGGGTGTGCGCAAAATGCGAGAACTGTGTACATACGCTTCCCTCTTACGGCAGGTAACGCTTGGTTGTACCGCGAAGGTAGACCTTGCACATACGGAACGCTTCAGCGTAGTCAGCTCCGCACTGATAGCCGCGGTAACGCGAGCAAGTCTTAACCATATCGGGAAAGTCGATGTTATCGTGGTCGCGCATCCATACCACCTGTGAAGCATGGCACTCGAGCATTTCGAGCTTCTTGTCGATGTGGTCGGTTACGTCAACATACTCGGTGGGCTCAAAGCCCGCACCTGCAAGATTGTCCATATAGTAGATAGGAGTCAGGCGGGCAACCTTGTCAACCTTGGTCTTATAGTGCGGAACGGTTGCGGTAAAGGAAGCGTCGAATACGAGCTTGCTCGTTGCAACGTGGTCGGGCATATAGTCGTTAGGATCGTGGGTTATGATGAAGTCGGGATCGACCGCGCGGATAACGTCAACGACCTTGTCGCGCGCTTCCTTGTTGTCAGCGTAGATAGCAACGTCGTCAAAGCCGCCCCAGAACACCTCGAAGCCTGCCATAGCGCCGCTCGTCTTTGCTTCGTTTGCACGCATCTCTGCAAGCTCGTCGGGCATAATGATCTCGTGGCCCATATTGCCGTTGCAGAGGTGGCAAACGACGACTCTGTCGCCGCGCTCCTTACACTTGAGAAGTGTTCCCGCACAGTTTATCTCCATATCGTCGGGATGCGTTGTGATTGCAAGTACTGTATACATTATAGTTCTCCTTTCGAACTAAAGAATTACTGTTTTATGCGAGCGCTCTGTCAGAGGGCTACTTGCTCGCCGCCGAGTGACGCGCTCTTTCTTATAGCCTCGATTATCTTGACGCCCTTCGCCGTGCTTTCGGGCGTGCAGGCGTCGTTGTTCTTTTCCGCGTAAAGCAGAGTTTCGAGGAAGTAGCGTATCTGGTCGGTGCAAGCGTCCGTGTGCGCGATTGCGGGCGTGAACGCCTCCTCGCCGTACGGGTACACCTTCAATTCATCGTTATCGTAGAACACGGTGGCTCTTTCGAACCTCGCGCGGTAATTAGCCTTGAACGGCACCTCGAAGGTTACGTCCCAAGCGCAGTTTGCTATAACGACCGCGTCCTCGTAATAAAGGCGCGAGTTGACCGACTGAATGTACGGGATGTTCGTGTGCTCAAGTGCGCTTACGGACTTAGGCTCGCCGAGCATAGTCGCAACGAAGTCGATATCGTGAACGTGCGTGTCGAGCGAAACGCCGCCGCACTTGTTTACGTTGTTAAAGTAGTCGCCGACGCCCCACGACGGATAGACGCTGTAGCGGTTGAGGCGAAGCTCCAAGAGCTTGCCGAAAGTACCCTTCTCCGCGTGCTCCTTTAAATAGCGGTACGGCTGGGAGAAGCGGAGAACGTGCGCTATCATCAGGCTCTTGCCCGACTCCTTCTCTGCCGCGATCATCTCCTCGCAGTCGGCAAGCGTCAACGCCATCGGCTTTTCGCAAAGCACGTGCTTGCCTGCGCGCAGGCACTTGATGACGAAATCCTTATGAAGGAAGGTTGGCAGACAGATGTCGGCAACGTCGAAATCCTCCTTTGCGAGAAGGTCGTCAACGTCGCTGTAGATATGTATACCCTCGGGAAGCGGAGTTTCGCCGCCGCCGAGGTTGAAGTCGAGCTTCGCGGTAAGGCGCTCCGTGTTTTTATCGCAAACGGCGACTAGCTCCACGGGAACGTCGAGTCCTACGAGCGTATGGTACGAGGTATTGTGCTGACGAGCGATACCGCCGTAGCCGATTATTGCAACCTTGATCTTATTCATAAAATCACCTTTATCCCAAATAGACGTGATACTGTTAAAGCATTATATTTATTTTACCATATACCGCAGAATTTTGCAATAGGTTTAGAAAATTTAATATGCAATATTGTACCAAAAAAGTGGATTAAAGTACGGAAAATATACTTTTTCCAAACGTATGCGTTTCCCTCTTTGTGACATTTGGCGGATTGTAACAGAAAATCAGCACCGGGGCAAGCCCGATGCTGATTTTTAATGGTGCGGGTAAAAGGACTTGCCTGCCTGCGGGCAGAGCGGTGGTCGGCTCTGACTGCCACCGGCAGTCATCCACTACCGACCCTACAAGTCCCCTCATCATTCAACAAGAAAAAAGCGAAGCAAACGGCAAGCCGTTTACTTCACTTTTTTGGTGCGGGTAAAAGGACTTGAACCTTCACGAAGTTGCCCCCACTAGAACCTGAATCTAGCGCGTCTGCCAATTCCGCCATACCCGCATATTTAGTTTTGTTTGGGCAGCCACGCCCACGCGCGACGGCTTGAAACATAGTCGCCTTGCTCGCTGCTCGCTCGCAATTCTCCTTGTTTCTGCGCCTTCTCGAGCTCGCTTCATCGCCCGCCGGGCGCGCTCGTTCTCGAAGCTGCCAATTCCGCCATACCCGCATATTTGTACTCGCCGTTTCCGACGACTTAAAAATTATACCACACCCCGCGATATTTGTCAAGGGCTTTTTGCAAAAATCACGCGAATTTGCAAAAAGCCCCTTTTCTTTTCGTTTACGAAATTGACGCTATATCAAGTGAGGTACCGTAGTCGGTATATTCCACCTCAAGCGTATCTATCGTCGCGTAAAGCTCCTTGGTGTACATCGCGGAAATATATCTCTCGGTTATATCCTCGCGTATCTGTTCCATATACGCCGCGTCCTTCTCGGCGCGCATTACGATATGGTAGCCGTACGGCGATTCGATAATTGCGCTGTGCTCGCCCTCCACGATATCCGTCGCCGCTTCCCATATATACACGGGCATCTCGTACTCCGTCGTATAGTATCCGTGCTCGGGCGGCATCTGCGAAGCGTTATAGTCAGAATAATCGCGCATAACCTCGGCAAAATCCTCGCCGCCAAGGAGTGCTTCAAGCGCCTTCTCTGCTCGCGAGAGCG
>JAZNBZ010000031.1:0-6697 GCA_045587285.1 Candidatus Flemingiibacterium sp.
CCCACCTTGACCTGCTCCGACGAGTGGTAATGCTCACCCGATATGCAAAAGAGCGAAAAAATATCCGACACTCCCGACTCCGCCGAGTCATCCGATATCGGTATCTTCTACGTCCCCGAGGAAATATATAACGCCCCGTCCGTTATTGTAAATTTATTCTGTTTTGATATAGGAAATATCCGCCGCGATAACGTGTCCGTCTATCTCGGCGACTATATCCGTCGGGAGCATACACGACGTATCGAGCGTCACCTCAACTCGGTTTTCGCCGTTTACGTACAGCGCACGCTCGCATTTTATGCCGCCCACCTTGACGTGCTCCGACGAGTGGTAATGCTCACCCGATATGCAAAAGAGCGAAATAATATCCGACACTCCCGACACCGCCGAGTCATCCGTTATCGGTATCTTCAACGTCCCCGAGGAAATATATAACGCCCCGTCCGTTATTTCAAATTTAACTCCCGAAATTATGCTGTTTTCGCCGAGCGTGAGCACTGCGTCGCGCGCGAGCATACGCCCGTTTTCATCGTGTTCGGGCGCTTCGAGCGTGAGCGTGACGGGAATTTCCTCGTTATCGAGCGTGAACGTCGCCTCGACGTACAGCTTTGAGCTTTGATATGCGAGCCTGTCGCCGCTCTGCATACCCTCGCACGAGGGTAGAAATAGCGCAAGTGCGAGCATCACGCACGCGATAAAATAACGCATAAGGACCTCCGATATAACGTTTGATACATTATATTATCGAAGGCGGTAAACTATTCATAAAAATACATCTGGCCTCATCCGTTCATCTCTGCGGGAGAAACACCAAAGTGTTGCTTAAACACCTTTCCGAAGTATAGCGGATCCTTATACCCTACAGTCAGCGCAAGCTCCTTTACGGTATTAAATTCGCCGCTGTCGATGATGGATTTAGCATAGGAGATGCGCTTGCCGAGCACGTAGCTTTTGGGGGGTGTGCCGAAACGTGCTATAAACAGCTTTCTGAAATACGTATCGGAAACGCCGCACAAACGGTGAAGCTCGTCTATTTTCAAATCACAGTCATAAATGTGACTTTGCAAATACACAGCAGCCGGCTCGATTACGTCTGATTTCTTTTTGTCCTGATACATTTGTGCCTCGATATTTGAAACGTAAGCAAGCAGACCGTACATCAACGAAAGGCACTCGTATTTTTGGCTTTGAGTGCCAAATTTCCACAGATCCGCAAAATGATACATTATGTAATCGGCGCCGTAAAAATCCTTGATTGAATACCACGACGGACTCGTCTCACCGAAGTCGCCGTCTATATTTATAATCGTGCCAACGGTGTCCTCCTCGGACAGCTTTTTATATTCATAACGGCTTCCCTTTGGAAAAAATAGCATTTCTCCTTCGTTTACGGTTATAGTCCTGTCATCAAAAGTATATTGCACAGAGCCGCGCGCGCGAATACTGAAGCTGTATGCCTTTCGCGATTCAACCTTGCCGTAGGGCTTGCTCGTCTGATGCAGCACCGATATAATTTTCAAATTTTCTATATTGTTAAACATATACGTTCTCCGCTTCGTACAATTTTAATCGCATACTAATTATAACACATCGTCATATAAATTACAAGAACTATGAAAACTTTTGTTTCAAAAATTCCATATCGGTTGTTTTTTTCTATTTACAATAATCCTTATTCTGCTATAATGTATAGGTAAGGCTTTAGAAAGAGGTATGCGGATATGGAAGAGCAAACAAAAAAGAAGCTAAAATTCGATTACACTTGGATAATCGTCGGACTCTGCTTCTTAATAGTCGCAGTCAGTCTCGGACTTTGCAGCAGCGGCCGAAACCTATACCTGACGGCTATCACCGATGCACTCAACATCCCCCGAGGCGCATTTTCACTTACGAACACTATAAGATTTTTTACAACCACCGTGTTCAATTTGTTTTTCGGTAAGCTTGTCTACCGATTCGGAACCAAAAAGCTCATTTGCTCGGGATTTATATGCCTTATCTGCTTCGCTTTAATAAACGCCCTTGCAAACAATCTGTTTGTGTTTTACATAGGCAGCGTCTTCCTCGGAATAGGTCTTTCCTGTACGGGTACGACGATGATGAGCGCCGTTGTCAACAAATGGTGCAAATCAAGCAAAGGTACCGTAACCGGCGCTATTTTGGCTGCTAACGGTATCGGCGGCGCGATTGCCGTGCAGATTATAACTCCTATTATCTTTGAGGAAGGCAAGCCCTTCGGCTACCGCACGTCTTATCATCTCGTCGCAATAGTTTTAGCAATTGTTTTAGCGCTCGTTATAATACTCTTTCGAGAAAATCCCAAGGGCGAGGGCGCTAAAACCGTAGTTGGTAAAAAGAAGCGCAAGGCAAGAGGCCGGGGATGGGTTGGAATGGACTTTGACTCCGCCCTCAAAAAGCCGTATTTTTACCTTGCACTTCTCTGTATGTTTTTTATCGGTATGGCTCTGCAGGGACTTGGCGGCATCGCCCTTCCGCATATGTACGATCTCGGTCTTGACGTAGGTCTCGTTGCCACCATCTCAAGTATCAGCAGTATTTTGCTGACCGTATCCAAGTTCGCCTCGGGATTTATGTATGACAGACTCGGTATGCGTCTTTCTATGAACATATCTTTCTTTTGTGCATTTGTTTCAGTAACCGGACTCATTCTTATTACCAATACGCCTGTCGGTCACGCCATTGCATTTATAAGAGCTATATTCGCTTCTTTTGCACTTCCGCTCGAAACCGTTATGCTGCCGCTTTTTGCGATGGAGCTGTTCGGTGAAAGGGAATTTGAAAGATTCGTGGGTGTTTTCGCCGCCGCCAGCACGGCAGGCTTTGCAATCGGCTCGCCGTTCGGTAACGTTTGCTACGACCTGCTTGGCAGCTATAATCTCGCCTTTGGCGTCTTTGGCGCTATGCTGATTTTCGTCACCGTATCGATGCAGTTCGTGCTTTCCGCCGCAAAACGCAACAGAAAAGCTATTGAGGAAGCCGAACGAATAAAAACAGCCGAGCAAGTCACAGCTTAATACAAAATACCGCCTTCGATATAACGGTTATCGAAGGCGGTAAATTATTCATAAGCTGTTATCGGGATACAAACGCAACGGGATTACAAATGCGAAGGATACGCTGTGCCTCGGCGGTGGTTTCAAATATAAGCGCGTATTTTTTGCCGTGCTTTTGGTCGGGGTACACGCAAACGTACGCGCTCTCGCTGCCCTCGTCTGCATATATCTTCACGTCCGCAACGTCGCCCTTCACGAGCATACGCTCACGCTCGCCGTCATACGGCGCGATAAGCGTCGCTTCGGGAAGATACACGCGGCATTTGACTCGCCTCGTCGCGCCGCCGTATATTACGGCAACGGTAAGCTCGCCGGCTTCGATTGCGTACTCGTACTCGGCTCGCGTGAACCGCCACGTCAGCTTGTATATCGCAAACAGCAAAAACGGCAGGAGCAAAACGAGCGCGAGCCCTTGAAGCAACGCCCAAAATATAAAGAGATACACAGCCGAAAACACCGTGTACGCGCAGATGAGAAACACACGCAAAAGCTTCGTCCTTGGCGTGTCCTCGGGGCGCACGACGTATTCGGTAAAGTTTTTGTAATCGTTCATACTACGTTTAGTTCGTCGAATTTCTTTCGAAATTTTTCGTTCCCTTTTCGTAAATGTCGCAGATCAGCTTTTGGATTTTCAGCGCTTCTCTGCCGCTTATTGTAGGCTCTCTGTCATTCTCAACCGCATCGTAAAAATCCTTGATCTCACGAATGTGCTGAAATCCCCAATAATCCTTGCCGCCCTCGTATACCACGTCGGGCTCCACGGTGGTTTTGGTTGAGAAGCGCTGACCGTCGTTAAGCACGATCTCCGCGTTGTCGTAGTCCATCGTAACCTTTCCGTTTTCACAGCAAAGTCTTATCTCTATCGGATCGTCGCAGCCGTAGTTATTCATCGCCCAAAATCCAAGCGTCGCGCCGCCCTTATACCTTATAAAGCCCTCGGCGGTATCGTCTACCTCCATAATAGCGTGACCGCGGTTCGCCATATGAGCCTGAACGCTCTCGACCTCGTCGTTTATAAACCAGTTCGCAAGGTCGATAGAGTGAATAGCCTGGTCTATTAAAACTCCGCCGCCCTCTTTATCCCAAGTGCCCTTCCAATCAGACAGGCTGTAATACTCGTCGGGCTTGCACCAAGTAAGCACGACTCTCGCGGAAATAATCCTGCCAAGCGTACCGTCCTCAATTTTTTCCTTCACGAGCTGGGACGAATTGTTGTATCTGCACTGGAAAATGATACCGTACTTTACGCCGTTTTTCTCTGCAAGGGCAACGTTTTCGAGCGCGTCCTCATATTTTATGCTCATCGGCTTTTCGCAAAGCACGTGTACGCCTGCCTCGATTGCATACTTTGAAATGATCGGATGCAGATAATGCGGTACGCATACGTGCACCACGTCGATATTCTCTTTGTTTATCAGTTCCTTGTAATCATAATACGCTTTACAGTTGTATTTTTTTGCAGCCTTGTCTGCGCGGTCCTTCTTAATATCGCAGACACCAACGATCTGTGAATTTTCAAGATGATGTGCGCTCGTTGCGTGCATTGTGAAAATATTGCCGCAGCCTACAATTCCTATTCTGAGCATTACTAATTCCTCCAACTCAAAGACAAATGATTATGCGCCGTCTATTTATTTAGCTTTTCTGCTTTGACGCAGTTATATTATAGCATACAGTCAAGAAAATTGCAATGTATTATTCAACGAATAAAATGGAGAATTCAACGAAATAAATGCAATTTGGCACCCTGAAAATGCGGCATGCATTCACAGGAAACGCACGACGTATTCGGTAAAGTTTTTATAATCGTTCATTATTTAACCTCAAACAGCTTTTTTCTGTAGCTTCGACATTGCCGGGAAATAAACGATAAGGTGCACGATAATGGAGAGCGTCCATCCTACGGGCCATACGAGATAGAGGAACGTAAGATTGGGACAAAGCGGGAATATGAACCACACCCAAACAAAGCGAAGCGCGCACATAAACACAAACGTCGTTACGGTAGGCACCATAGGCTTACCAATACCGCGGAGTGCGCCTGCCATAACCTCGTTCATACCGCAGATGAAATACGTGCTCGAAATAATTATCATTTTCTGACAGGAGAATTCTATAACTGCAGGTGTCGAGGACATTATCGACGAAAGCTCGGGCGAGAATATCGCCGAGAGCGAGCCGAGGGTCGCGCCGAGCGCGGTGGTTATTAGCATAGAACTGAGAAGCGCCTTCTTTGCACGCTTAATGTTTCCTGCACCTATATTTTGCGCGATGTACGGAGTTGCGGCATACGGAGTTGCAAGCGCCACCTGATACAAAATACCGTCAAAGGAGTTCGCGATGGAAAGACCCGTAGTCGCATCGGGACCGAAGGTATTGACTGCGGTGGATATAACTACGTTTGCGAGCGAATAAAGTCCCTGCTGAAGTCCCGCGGGAATGCCTACCTTAAGGATCTCGCCAAGCTCCTCGCGGTAAAATCTGAAATGACGCCAAACAAAGCTTACAGCACATTTATTTCTCATCATAACTGACATACAAAGTCCGCCTGCAACGGCATTGGAAATGATAGTTGCAAGCGCAACGCCAACGACGCCAAGGTTCAAATATTTGATGAAGATAAAGTTAAGCACCAGCTTAACGACACCGCCGGCGAGTATATAATACATCGTTCGTCTTGTTTCACCGACAGAGCGAAGGATAGCTGCACTGAAGTTTAAGATGAGTAAGATTGGAGCACCGACGAAATAGAGTCTGAAATATGTAGTCGCCTGAGGGAGTATAGTTTCGTCGCACTTGTTCCAAGTGAGAAATATTCTTGCAAACACCACACCGATCAAGAGAAGCGCAAAACCGCTTACAAGCGCGAACAGCATCGACGTACCGACTGCCCTCTCTGCGCGCTCTTTATCTCCTGCACCGACGTTTTTGGCAACAACTACGTTTACGCCGACAGAGGTTCCGATTACGAGTCCCGTAATCAGAACTATAAGCGCGGTACACACGCCTACTGCACCAACAGCTGTATCCGACGGTCCAGATGAAAACACCTTAAGAACGGACATATCAACGATCGAGAAGATCGCCTGCATAACGTTCATTATCAATATCGGGATCGTCATAGAAAGAATGCCTTTAGGAATCGATCCGGAAAGCATATCAAATTTAGCACTCTTCACAGCTAAATCCACCCTTTCAAAATAAAGCATTTTCGCTTGTTTGCTTTATATTTTGTTGTACTTCCACAATATTGTATCACTATTTTTTGTGTCTGTCAATAATTATGAAGTAACATTTATTTTGAACACGAGAAAAACATAAAAACATTCGTATTTTATCTCTCAAACATCTTGAAAAATCCGTCGAAATAGTGTATTATATATATGAGTAAATATTTATTTAACGAAAGGACACACAAAATGAAAGCAGTTATAACCGTAACAGGAAAAGACGCAATGGGAATTATCGCGAAGGTAGCAACGAGCTGTGCCGAGGACGGCGCAAACATCGTTGACATCTCGCAGAGCGTTCTTAGCGACTATTTTGCAATGATAATGCTCGTTGACATTGACACGCTGAAGATTCCCTTCACCAATTTCGTCGATAAAATGTCCGCACTCGGC
>JAZNBZ010000032.1:0-7191 GCA_045587285.1 Candidatus Flemingiibacterium sp.
GAAATTGGCGCCGTTAAACGAACACTCTGTGGTACGAAGCTTACGGAAGTACGAAGTTCCGAGCTGGGGCGAGGTGATAAGGCTCCCTTTTACATATATTTGAGCCGAGTAGGAGAGGGTTCAAAAGGGGGAGGGAGTCCCGGCGTTTGAGGGACTCTCTCCCCCTTTTCGTCTCCCCGAGCGCGCAGAGCGCGCGAGGACAAAGCGAGCGGTACGCGCTCGTAGGCGGGACGTCGTGGGCGCCGTCCCCTACCGAGGTAGCGGTAGCCGTTTGCAAGGCGCGCAAGGACAAACAAGCGCTCTCTTTCGAGAGCGCTTGTCTAATATTAAAACTTTTTATAAGCCTGCTTCGAGGAAAAGCCACGCTTTTCCTCATTCTTAAAATACTGAAAATATCCGCATTTTATCATACCGTTGTAGAGCGTGCGGACCTTGTCGGCGCGCTTGCCGTACAGACGCTCGAAATCGGGCACGGACGTGAGCACGTATATCTGCCACGGCGCAAGACGCGAGAAGCAGCGTCCCATAGCGCGGTAAAGCTCCTCCACCTCACGCATATCCGAAAGTCGCTCGCCGTAGGGCGGATTACACACGATAGTCGCACGGCGGTCTGCCTTGACTATCTCCGTCGCGTCGCGTACGAAGCATTTTATGTGCGCGCCCATATCGGCACGCTTGATGTTGCCGCGCGCGAGGTCCACCATTTTCGGATCAATGTCGCTCGCGTACACCTCAAATTCGCTCGCGTGGCGAAGGCTTGCCGCCTCCTCGCGTGCGTCAGTCCATATCTTCTCGGGAACGTCGTAAAATTCCTCTGCCGCAAAGCTGCGTCCGAGTCCGGGCGCTGTGCCCGTCATCATCATAGCCGCCTCGATGGCGATAGTGCCCGAGCCGCAGAAGGGATCCCACAAAAGCACCTCCTCACGCGGGCGCGATAGCTTGACCATCGCCGCCGCGAGCGTTTCGCGAAGCGGTGCGACGCCTGCCGCAGGACGGTAGCCGCGCTTGTGAAGCGCGACGCCCGAGGTGTCTATCATAAGCGTTGCGATATCCTTCAGAATAAAAAATTCTATCTGATACTTGACGCCCTCTTCCTTGAACCACGATATGCCGTATTCGCCCGAAAGCCGCTCGACAACCGCCTTTTTGACGATGCTCTGACAGTCGGGGATGCTCGTCAGCGCGCTTTTTATGCTGTGTCCCTTGACGGGGAATGCGTCATCCTTGCCTATCCACTCCTCCCACGGCAGAGCGTTCGTGCCGTCGAAAAGCTCGGCGAAGGTCGCCGCCTTGAAGCTTCCGAGCTTCAAATAAAGCCGCTCGGCAAAGCGCAGATTTATGTTGCATCTCGCGATAGCCGCCATATCGCCGCGGAACGTTACTCTGCCGTCGATAGTTTCGATACGCTCGTAGCCGAGCGCGTCTATCTCCTCGCCGAGAAGCGCCTCGAGTCCGAAAAGACACGTCGCGACGTATTCATAGGTTTGTGTCATTTGTTACTCCTGAAATTTTTGTGATCGTGAAATCGTTTGAGCGGACCGTCGAGGACGCCGGTCCCTACGGTTTGGCGAAGGTCAAACATCGCGCGCGTAAATCTAACTTGGCGTGCAGCGAAGCGTCCGCGCCGGGTGCCCACTCCTAACGCGATATTGCTATTGCTCGGTACCGCTAAACAGTCGCCGGGGTGTCGGCACGGGTGCCGACGAGGTCCCCGGCTGCTAATGGCGCGGTGCACGAAGCCTCTGTGGTCGATGTGCATACCGAGAGCGCTAAATTTTGTTTTTGCATTTGCAAACCAAAGTTTAGCGAATGCGTTGTATAAAGTTCTTTGTCAGGCTTTCTTTCAAGAAAGCCGCGTACTCCCTACTAATGCCTACACTCTCACTCGCAAGCGGCGCGAAGGTCAGCGATAGCGGCAGGCATATCAGCCGCTCTGAACACGGACGAGCCTGCAACGAACACGTTTGCGCCTGCGTCGTACGCCGCGCGGATAGTGTCCTTGGTGATACCGCCGTCAACCTCGATGTCGATATCGCGGCCCGACGCGTCGATCATCGCCTTTACGGCGCGGATGCTGTCGAGCGTTTCGGGAATGAACGACTGTCCGCCAAAGCCCGGCTCAACGGTCATTACGAGCACCATATCGACGTAGGGGAGAAGCGGCTCAAGCACGAACGCGGGTGTCGCGGGCTTTATGGAAATAGCCGACTTCACGCCAAGCTCGCGGATCGCCTTGAGCGTTTCGAGCTGATTGTCACAGCTCTCGTAGTGGATAGTGATGATGTCCGCGCCTGCCTTGGCGAAATCCTCAACGTAGCGGATAGGGTTAGTTATCATAAGGTGCACGTCGAAGATAAGCTTCGAGTGCGGACGGAGCGCGCTGACTACGCACTGTCCAAAGCTCATATTGGGCACGAATACGCCGTCCATAACGTCGAGATGGAGCATCTCTGCGGCGTTTTCGATCTGTGCAACGTCCTTTGCGAGTGCGCTGAAATCAGCGGCAAGAAGGGAGGGTGAAATTTTTATCATAATAGTCTTAATTCCTTTCAAGAAATCTTGTTTTAATATATTTTTCCCGCGTCGGCGGTTTTCACCAACTGCGAGGGCTTACCATATCATATTAGAGAGCCGAAAATTCGTACGGTCACACGCGGCTTGGAAGTTTAAAGCCAAGGACTAAGCTCGGCTCGCCGCGCTTTTCCGTACTTTCGCCGCCACAGCCGTGGCGGCGTTTGTTATGCTAATTTTTCTCAATAAGCGCGACAGCCATAGAGGAAATACCATCCTCACTGCCCGTAAATCCGAGCCGCTCCTCGGTCGTCGCCTTAACGCTGACGAGCGACACGTCAATGCCGAGCGCCGCCGCGATATTTTCGCGCATCGCGTCAACGTGCGGCGCAAGCTTCGGGCGCTGTGCCACTATCGTCGAGTCTACGTTTACGATAGTATAGCCGTTTTCGCGAAGGCGGTCGGCACCCGCCGCGGCGAGCTTTAAGCTGTCCGCGCCGCGCCACTTTTCGTCGGTGTCGGGGAACATTTTTCCGATGTCGCCGAGCGCCGCCGCTCCGAGAAGCGCGTCCATTATCGCGTGCACGAGCACGTCCGCGTCGGAGTGACCGTCAAGCCCCACCGTGTGCGGCACGTCCACGCCGCCGAGTATAAGGCGTCTGCCACTCACCAAGCGGTGAACGTCGTAGCCTTGTCCAATACGAAGCATACTGATCTCCTATATTATCTGTTTAATAAGCTCAAGGCGCATACCCGAGTATTTGTACGCGTTCTCGAAATCGCCGCAGCATTTACAGCAAAACTCAAGGTCGGTGTATACCGCCCACAAAAGCGCAGGCAGAGGCTCGGGCGAGAGAAGCCCTAAAAGCTTGGTCTTTGCGCTTAAATATTCGGCGCGGAGCATCTCGAACTTTGCCTCGATATGCGCCCTGTAAAAGCCGCTTGAGAGTGCGCCTACGATTGGCGACAATTCAGCAAGCAGAGGAGCCGCCTCCTCGCTCGGCTGTGAATACGGGCGCTCGGCGATATCTCCGAGCTTTTTGAGTGCGTAGAGATATATCGCGGCATCGTTATTATCAAATACAAGCGTGCGAAGTGGCTCGGTAGCGTCGTTTGGCGACTCGGTTTCTACCGCACCGCACGAGCGTATAAGCTCGCGAAGCACGTACGTGCGTGAGGTGTCGGCTCCTGCCGCGTCCGCACGCGAAAGAAGGGTATAAGCCGCTGTGAGCTTACCCTCACGGTAAAGCTCGTGCGCACGGCATACTGCCGCTTCACAAAAGAGCGTGTCGATACCGTCGGTGTTCGTTTTTGCATTCTCGCACAGGCTTATCGCCTCGGCATATTTCCCGTCGTCTATAAGCGCCGCTATCTCGGCTCTCGTCTTTTGCTCGGAGTACGAGTCGAAGTCGCCGAGAAGCGCGCCGACGGGAACGTCGAGCCGTGCGGCAATCGCAACGAGCGTCGGCAAGGAGGGAAGCGCCGCACCGTTTTCGATACGGCTTAGCATATTGCGCGTTACGTCGTCGCCTGCAAGCTCGCTTTGCGTCATACCTCGGCTTTGGCGAAGCGCGCGTATACGCTCGCCAACGAGCGAGAGCGCGTTATCCTTTTTGGCGCTCATTATTTTTCCTTGGCTTCGAGCTCGTCGAGTACCGACTTGAGCGAGCTCTGCACGCTGCAAAGCAGTACGGACATAGCGTCAAGCTCTGCCTTAATGCGCTCGTTTTCAGCGTCTGCGCGCTCGTTTTCAGCCTTGAGCGCGTCAAGCTCCTCGCTCTTTGCCGCGAGTGCCGCATTTGCAGCCTCAAGCTCGGCAAGCACGGCGTCGGTTTTAGCCGCCTTTTCTTCAAGCGCCGCCTTCTGCTCGCCGAAATCGCGCGCAAGCCTTGCTATGTACATATTAACGTCCGTCTTGTTAAATCCGCTTATCGCAGTGCGAAATACGGGTGCGTGTTGTTTTGACATAATTTTGTTTCCTTTCAAACGGCAATATTACATCTATTATATTTTACCACATAGCGCGCGATTTAGCAAGAGAAAAATCAAAAAATTTCATATCCCCATTGATTTTTGTATATATTTGCGGTATAATTAGAATAATATAAGCAAGATAGATTTGGCTTTGTCACCTTATGAGATATTAGGGTCGTTTCTGCGGGACGTCGAGGGCGCCGTCCCCTACCGACGAAAGTGGCCTTTTTCCGTAGGGGCTGGCGCCTTCGACAGCCCGTATTCTATCATATTGGAATATGCGTAGCGAGAGATTAACACGAAAATCCGTAAAAATAGCATTACGGCAGGCTGGCGGCGTAATCGTTGAGGTCGTTTTCCTCCTCCTCGTCTATCTCGTAGCGGTTTATCGCCGTGTATGCGTCGGGAACCTTGCCGACGATCACCGTTTCGGCAAGCGGCACGTCACTCGAGTGCTCGATCGCTATGCTTTTTCCCGCGACGAGGACGTTCAGTGTAACGTGCGTGCGAAGGAATATCCTGTGCAGCGTTTGATTGATGCCCGATTCGATGAACTCGGAGTACACGTCCGCTGTGACGTCGCCAATACGCACGAGGCGTATTTCTATCGGCGTACCGCGGCCGGCGATGAGCGCAGTGCCCGTTAAGTTGCCGAGCGGTACGCTAAAGCGCATCGTGCTCTCGTCGGACAGCGTTTTCGTCAGCGACGAAATTGCATTTGCGCGAAGTGCTGACAGCGCGCCAATATCGACCTCGACGCTTGAAACCCCGTCGGCGCCCGATCTTACCTCAACAAGCGGCGGTGTGTCCGAGAGCGCGCCGATAACGGCGGTGTTGACCGTTTCGGTGGCAAAGGAGCGCGCACGGCTTTTTGCGGCGTCGTTTATTATCGGGCGAAGGCTGTATTCCGCAAAGCAGGCAAGGCAGAGCGCGAGTATTGCGAGTATCAGCGCGGCAAAGGCTATTCGGGCAAGCAGTGCGCGGCGTTTATAATTTGTCATAAAATTCACCTCTGTACCGTTATTTTATGGAAAAACGGCTCGGAGTGTGAGCTTTTTAGTAAAATATCTTTTGGGAGAATAAAAATGAAGTTACTTGAAGAGCGTATTTTAAAGGACGGCGTTATCAAGGAAGGCGGCATCGTAAAGGTTGACAGCTTCCTTAACCATCAGATGGATATTGAGCTGATAAACGAGATAGGTAAGGAATTCTACCGTCTTTTCGGTAACGAAGGCATCACGAAGATACTCACCGTCGAGGCGTCGGGCATCGGTATTGCCTGCCTTGCGGCACAGTATTTCGGCGTGCCGGTGGTGTTCGCCAAGAAGTCGGAGTCCAAGAACCTCGACGGCGACGTTTACACCTCGAAGGTGGTGTCCTACACCAAGGGCAAGGAATACGACATACGCGTTTCAAATAAGTACATAACCGCCGAGGATAAGGTGCTGATAATCGACGATTTTCTTGCAAAGGGCAAGGCTGTGTTCGGTCTTTGCGACATTATATCGCAAGCAGGAGCAACGCTTGCGGGCGTTGGTATCTGCATCGAAAAGGGCTTCCAGGAGGGCGGCGCTATAATCCGTGAGCGCGGCATACGCCTTGAGTCACTCGCGATAGTCGAGCTTGCCGAGGACGGCGGTATTACATTCAGAAATTGAGGAAAATATGAATTTACAATCCAAAACACCGAGTGAGTCCTACACCGAGTCGGTGCAGATTTTAAATCTTTCCACGATGAACGGCTACAACCGTCTTTTCGGCGGCAAGCTTATGGAGTGGATAGACATATGTGCCGCGGTTGCCGCGCGCCGTCACGCTAACAAGAACGTTACGACGGTGCTTGTTGACACGCTTGAGTTTAAAGAGCCTGCGTATGCAAACAGCCTCGTTGTGCTTTGCGGTAAGATAGTGTACGTGGGGCGCACGTCGATGGACGTGCGAGTGCAGTCGTACGTGGAAACGCTCGACGGCACACGGCATCTTATAAATTCGGCGTATCTGACGCTCGTGGCGCTTGACGAGAACGACAAGCCGACTCCCGTGCCGTCGCTCACGCTTACGAGTGACGAGGAGAGGGCAGAGTGGGAGGCGGCGAAGGCTCGCCGTGAGGCACGCGAAAGGAATCGGGTGAACAAATGAAGAAGGTATCGTTTTTAAGATGGCTGCCGTTTATCGCGGCGATGATAGTGCTGTTTTACCTTGTACCGCCGCTGCTTGCGGGTACGGGACTCGAGGATTTCGGGCTGAAGATAATCACGCCTGCGTTCTGCCTTTGCGGCGGAATAGTCTTCGGTAAAATAAACGGCTGGGTGTGGTATTACTGTATCGTTGTGGCGCTTATATTCGCGCCGACGCTCGTTTTAAACTACGCGCAGAGCGACATACCGTACATATTCGAATACGGCGGACTTGCCCTGATGGGCAGCTTGCTTGGCTACGCGTTTCATCGGGATAAATACTAAGAGGGAGGCTTTTGCCTCCCTTTTGTTTTTATCAGCGTACCGCTCGCGTTGACCTCGCGCTTCTCGCGAACGCTACCGCCTTACTGTAGGGGGACGGCGCCCACGACGTCCCGCCTGCGAACGGCTACCGCTCGGCTTGACCTCGCGCTTCGCGCTCGGGGAGACGAAAAGGGAGAGGGAGTCCCTCAGTCGCCGGGACTCCCTCTCCCTTTTGAACCCTCTCCTACTCGGCTCAAATATATGT
>JAZNBZ010000033.1:0-6129 GCA_045587285.1 Candidatus Flemingiibacterium sp.
ATTGCGGCGCTCGAACACCTCGGGGAAATTCGGATCGTACGCGACGTTTACGTCAGCGGAGAGGCACTTGGAGTTCTGACGAACAACTCTCGGGTTACCGCCGAGCGCGATTGCAATCTCCTCGATAAGGTCTGCAAGCAGTGCGCACTGCATACCCGAAACGCCGTCAGAGCCGACCTCTTCCTTGTCTGCGATAATGTTAAGAAGCGTGTGCTCGGAGTCCTCACTCTCAAGCATAGCGGTGATGGACGGATACGCGCAAACGCGGTCGTCGTGACCGTACGAGCCGATCATCGAGCGGTCGAAGCCGATGTCGCGCGCCTTCATCGCAGGAACGGCGCAAAGCTCGGAGCTGATGAGGTCAGCCTCGGTGCAGCCGTACTTTTCGTTGAGCATCGAAAGAACGGTAAGCTTTACCTTGTCGGAAACCTTTTCGTCGTCGAAGGGCTCGCTTGCCGCGAGCACGTTAAGCTGTTCGCCCGCGATTGCGTCGCCGACGTTCTTCTGGTACTGAAGCTGGGAGATGTGCGGTGCGAGGTCGGTGATGTAGAATACGGGATCGCTCTCGTCCTCGCCCACGCAAACGGTAACGTCGCCGTCGGGCTTGCAGATAACGCCGTGAAGCGAAAGAGGCGTTGCAACCCACTGATACTTCTTGATACCGCCGTAATAATGCGTCTTGAAGAAGCAAAGCTCGCTGTCCTCGAATACGGGCTGCGGCTTGAAATCAACTCTCGGCGAGTCGATATGCGACGCGGTGATGCGGATGCCGTTTTCGATAGACTCGGTGCCTATCTTAAACATAAACATACTCTTGTTTCTGTTGTTGAGGTAGTACTTCCCTCCGCGCTCAAGCTTGTCGCCGAGCTTATACGCCTTGTAGCCCTTTGCCTCGATCATAGCGATAGAGGTGGTTACAGCCTCGCGCTCGGTCTTTGCGTGGTCAAGATAATTCTTGTAGCCCTCGCAGTACTCTGCGACGGTTGCCTTGTCGGCGTTCTTGGTGTCAAAGCCGCTCTTGTTTTTGTAAACGAGCTCTTCTGCAAGAAGCTCGCCCTTGGTCTTTTCGCTCATAGTTTTTATCTCCTTATTCATTATTTTCAAAATATAACCGGCGGTACTTCTCTGCCGCCTCCAAGACGCGCTTTACGTATTCGCGCGTTTCGCCAAACGGGATAACGTCGAGCGTTACGCCGTCGGAGCTGTAATCGGGGTTTTGAAGCCACTTGTTTGCGTTTCCTATGCCTGCGTTGTACGCGGCGAGGGCAACCTCCCACGAGCCGTATTTGTCGTAGGTGTATGCGAGCAACCACGTACCGCGGCGTATGCTGAACTCCGGCTCAAACAGCCGCTCGTTCATCGGCTCTTCACCCATACGGAACGCTATCCACTCATTAGTCGGCTCGACTATCTGCATAAGCCCCTTTGCACCCGCGCGAGAGACAGCCTCGGGATCAAAATTGCTCTCGGTATGTATCACCGCGAAGATCATCTCCTCGGGTACTCCGAACTCCGCTGAGCACGCCGCAACTATGTCGCCGTACTCGATAGGATGCCTTTGAAGCTCAAGCTGCTCCTTTCCAAGCGTATCCCACAGATACCACACGGAAAGCGCGGCTACCGCGATAATGCTCACCGCAGTGAGCGCATTACGCAAAATAATTGATCTTCTCAAGGATATTCTCCACCTGATGACCGAGCATATCTACGCCTGCGTTATTGTAAACGATGAAGTCGCAGGTGTCGATAAAAAACTCGTCGGATTTCTGCGCTCTGATGCGCTTTTCTGCCGCCTCGACGGTGATATTATCGCGCGACGTGATGCGTCTTACGCGCACCCTTTCGTCGGCGATAACGCCTATGGTGTAGTCGCAGTGACGGTCAAAGCCCGATTCGAAAAGCTGGGGGGCGTCAACTACCGCAAGCGTTGCGCCCTCACGCTCACGCTCTGCAAGCCAAGCCTTCATCGCGTCGATGATGTGCTTGTGCGTGATGCGGTTAAGAGCCGCCTGCTTCACCTCGCGCTTTTCGGCGTTTTCCTCGCCGAAAACAAGCGCGGCAAGACCTTTTCTGTCAAGCGTACCGTCGGGATTTAAGATGCCCTCGCCGAAATATTCAACGAGCTCAAGAAGGCAAGGCTTACCGGGCTTTGACACTTCACGTGAAACCTTATCAGTGTCAAGGCACTTGATTCCCTGCGTCATAAAGCAGAGCGAAACCTCGCCCTTTCCGGCACCCGTACCGCCCGTGAGTCCGATAACGCGCATATTGTTGATCATAAGAAATTCTCCTTATATCGTAATGACATAGTTATACAGTATTATTATACATCATAGAAATCGAAATTACAAGTGGTTAGACGAAAATAATGCATAAAAAAAGGGACGGCAAACGCCGTCCCAAAATACGTTACATACTCCACGTGTAAACCTCAAAGCCGTTGTTAAGCGTACACTCGACACGCTCTACCGTGTATTCCCCGTCGCCTCTGTCGGTTAGGTGAATCTCGTAATACCTAGCCGTTACCGTTTCGGTAACGTCTGCCCAGAACGTCACCTCGAAGACGTAATCGTTCCCCGACGACGCCACGAGCTCCCCGTCGCACAGCGCGGTCGAGCCGCCGTGTCCGCCGTGATTTTCCACCTCGTCGCGAGCTACGAAATCCGCCACGTTTTCAAGCCCGAACGTGCTCTCACAGAACTCGATAAACTCCTCGTAGTCTGCGTTTTCAAAATTGTTGAGTCCGAGATAAAGGTCAATGAGATGGTGCATATATCCGCCGTTCTCGACGACCTGCTCCTCTATAGGATACCATCCGCCACGGTGGGATACCCACGTTTCTACAAAGCTTTTTGAGGCAAATGCATCGGGCTCCTGCTCGGCTTCGCCAACGGGCAAAATTCTCATAAACTGCCCGGGGCCGTCGTTGACGGTCACCTGATACCTGCCGTCATTCCAATCGCTGTGCCAGCGCCCGAGCGAGCCCTCGGCGAGCGTGAACTCAACGTATACCTCCGAAAAATAAAGCGCGTCCACGTCGTAACGGATTATCTTGTAATCGGAAATAACCGCATCCTCCCACGACTTCAGCGTTCCGCTTGCGACGCCCATAGCCGCTTCAAGCGACTCTATGTCAAGCGTAAGAAATGAATTCACGGTCTGATAGAGCCAATGCTCCTTGTAATCGGAGCCGTCAGTATAGCTGTGAAGCCTGCCCCAATCCGCAATATCGTCTATCACGACGGGCTCGTCATACCCGGGGTAATAAATCGCAAAGTCGCGATAGTATCCGCGCACGTCGCCGCGCGAATACATATATATCGGCTCGTTCAGCGTGTAATAAACCGCCACGCCGTACTTGGCGTCGTGCGTGTTGGATTTTACGGTCAGCACCACGCGTATCTCGCGATCCTCGATAGTTTCGCACCCCACGGAGAGCGTCACGTCCCCGAAATACTCTGCGCCTCTTCCCGTCGGGTCTGCCACGGCGAGCATAGCGTCATAGTCAACGAGAGGCGTTACCTCGCGAAGCATATAGTCAAACACCCACGCACCCGTGTCGTTGTAAACCACAACGCAGTCGCCCGTGGTTGCGTGATAAAACTGCAGTCCGCCGCCAAGGTACGCAAAGCCCTCGACGTCATCGGGCAGTGGTAACCCCTTTTTGTCGGTAGTGTCCTCGTCGGAATTTGTGTCCGTGCCGCCGTCCCCCACACCTTCAAGCGGGTCGGGCAAGCGATCATCCTCGATCGGCGTTACAAACCACCACGAGCAGGACGCTGTAGTAAGCATCAGTACAAATACGAGAATAATAGCAAAAATCTTTTTCATAACGCACCTCCAAGGCCTTTTGCTCATTAGACGAAAAAACTCACGCGTTTGTTCCACAAAGCGCGTGAGTTTACATTTAGTTTACATTTTTGCACGCTTGTCGCGGCGGCGAAGCACGTTTATAACGATAAATGCAACGATCGGGAAAACGGTAGCAGAAAGTATGCCGACCTTAAGACCCGACTCACCGCCTGCAAGGTCAGCCACGGAGCCTACAAGACCGGGGCCTGACGAGCAGCCGACGTCACCAGCGAGCGCGAGCACCGCGAACATCGTAGTGCCGCCGAGCGGTACGCGTCCTGACGCGGAGCTGAGCGTTCCCGGCCACGTCACGCCAACGCCAAGTCCTGCGATGGCACATCCGACGAGTGAGAGCACGGGATGCGGCGCGAACACACAAAGCATATATCCGAAAAAGATACCGACGTAGCAGTACGTTAGGAACTTCATAAGGTTGATCTTCTCGCCGACAATGCCGTAGAACGTGCGCGCTATAGCCATCATAAAGGCGTACATACAAGGTCCGAGCAGGTCGCCCATCGTTTTGGAAACGCCAAGACCTGCCTCGGCAAAGAGCGAGGACCACTGTGCAAGTCCCTGCTCCATAGCACCTGCGCATATCATAAGCACTAAAAAGAGCGGGAAATTCTTAAGCTTGAAGAGCCTAAAGAAAGAGCCCTGCGCCGAGCTGTCAGCCTCAAGCTTGCCCATCGGCACAAAGATGAACATAATACCGTTGATAAGCGGTATAAGCGACCATATGACAGCGAGTATTTTCCAATTTTCAACGCCGACAAGCTCGAAAAATACGGTTGTTGCGATAATTATAATAAGGCATCCCCAACAGTACGCGGAGTGTAAAAGGCTCATCATAGAGCTCTTTTCACCAAGCGGAAGAGCCTCGACCGTCGGGCTTGCGATAACCTCGATAAATCCGCTTCCAAGCGCACAAAACGTCGTCGCAAGAAAAAGACCGATGTACGGCGGCATTATCGCCGTGAATACGGCAAGACCTGCCATACCGATAAACGACGTGAAATGCGCGATTATCATACCGCGTCGGTGACCGATGCGGTGCGCGTACTTAACGCCTATCATATCGACGAGCATCTGTACGATGAAATTATAGGAAATAAGTACCGTTATCTGGTCAAGCGAGATATCGAACTGCTTTGAATATGTAACGAACAAAAGCGGCGAAAAGTTGTTGATTATCGCCTGAACGAAAAAGCATACGTAGCACGACACGAGCGTGTGCTTATAGGTTAGCCTCATTGATATGTAACTCCTTGGTTTTGTCATATGTAAACGCACACAAGCGTGTGCGCTTTGGTCAAATATGGTCGTAGTCTATCTTGCCGTCACCCTCGACGCTGGTTATCGGCACGTCGCGTATGGCTCGAAGCGAGTCTGCCTCTTCGTCGGTGTAAGGCTGGACTACAGCGATGCCCGTGCAGTCGGACGCCGACGCAACGGAGCCGTGAAGGAACATATCCTCGCACGGATATTTCTCGGGAAACTGCGCGTCAAACGGAAACGGGTACGCGCCGATGAAATTCTCGTCTTGGGCGCGAAGTATTCTCGTTTTGGGCTTGTTATTGTTCATAGCTCACGCCTCGATCTGCTTTGCCAAAAAAGCAGCAGCGGTGCCGATAAGCTTGTTTTCAACGTCGCCCTCGACACCCTCGGTGTCGGGCAGATGGACGGATGCCACGCATCCGATAAGGTCGCCGTCCGCGATTATCGGCATAGCGCAGGATACGGCAGCGCTTGTAGCCTCGGCTGTTATGCCGATAGGCGCAGAGCCCTCGAGGTAGCGGTAATTGCCGCGCCCCTCCATTATCTCCTCAAGCTCGGGTGAGAGCTTTTTGTCAAGGTATTCCTTTTTGGAAAGTCCCGCGCAGGCGATAACTGCGTCGCGGTCGCAGATAACGACCGCCATTCCCGCGATGCGGTAAAGAGTGTCCGCGTACTGCGCGGCGAACGAGTTAAGCTCGCCTATCGGCGAATATTTTTTGAAAATGACCTCGCCCTCGCGGTCGGTGAAAATTTCGAGAGGATCGCCCTCGCGAATGCGCATCGTGCGGCGTATCTCCTTGGGTATTACGACACGTCCGAGGTCGTCGATGCGGCGTACAATTCCGGTTGCTTTCATATATAAAAATCTCCTTGTTTTGCAAATTTGTGCTGTTAGTATCTGCAAAAAAAGGAGATTTATACTGAAAATACAAAAGTTCACAAGTAGTAAATACCTGTGAACTTTATATTTTATTTTTTAAGGGCTTTAATTATTTGTTT
>JAZNBZ010000034.1:0-3621 GCA_045587285.1 Candidatus Flemingiibacterium sp.
AACGACAAACAGAAGATTTCACCTTAACACTCAGAAGAGCACGACGGGCAATCGAAATGAACGATCAATCTGCGCCGGAACTATTACTTACGGCATACGAGCAGAAAGAAAGGTCAACGTTGCTATGCCGTGCTCTTCCTATTTACTCCCCCGACCCTCTGACGCGGGAGAAAATAACGAAAGCATTGACCGATGCTGCTTGCGCGAAATGCGGCTATACAGAGGAAGGATGGTTCTGCGCGGTCATTCCCGCTCTGCTCCCCAAAAAGAGAAAAAGCTCTACCAACTACATAAAGGAAATTATGTATGCCTCGTTAGAGCGTTTTTTTATGGACAAGCCGATACGGAGGTTTGGAAAATGTACGATCATCTTTCGCCACGTCTACAACAGAAATAATCCCAAAAGAGCTTGGCGCGATCACGACAATATTGAGATCAAGACGGTCATAGATGCGATTGCGCTGTTCGTGATGGAGGATGATTCGCCTCACGTTTGTCAGCATTTCTATTGCAGTGCCGAAGGAGATCAAGACAAAACCGAGGTGTACGTAGTTCCGCAAAATGAGTTCCTGGTGTGGTGTAAAATGCAACCCTCTATCCCCGATGATGGGCTGAAATTGTACGATTCACCACCTCAAAAACAGGTGTAAAAACAGCGCTTTTTCGCCAAAAAATTTTTACACCTTTTTATAAAACCAAAAAGTCCTTGTAATACAAGACTTTTTCGCATATTCAAGAGAAAAAATCCGACGTTGTATCAAGCTAAGACGTCGGATTTTTCATTTCAACGTTTACTGTTCATTAAAGAAAGGAGATAAACAAATAATGACAAAAACAATGAGAAAAGACAGCCAACTTTACCGCCTCATCAGCCTATTATCTGTCTGTGGCGAATACCCTGTGCGCTCTTTACACCTGCTCGGTAATAAGCGTATGTATCGAAAATTGGTGGATGAGTGTATGCAACCTCTCACCGTTCGCAACCCCGAAACCGCGGAAGCGATCTCGCTTCCGCGGCTCTTCAACCTCTGCGGCAAAGGCAGACTAAAATCCATTCGGCTATATAGTGGCGCCCTCCCAATCTTAAAATGGATCGATGAGGGCGAGTACTACGACATCATTTCAAACGGACATAATATGCCGATGAACGACCAACACCTTGACCGCAACCATCGAGTCGCCGAGGTCCTCGCCGTATGCAGAGATGCCGGCATCGAGATCTTCCCCCACAATCTTCCCAATTTTCAAAGAGACGAGTTTGACACGATCATCCCCCTCCGTCAACCGTTCTTTATGACAAGTAGAATGTTAAAATGGTTTGGTGGAGACGATGCAGCCAACAAAACCAATTTCACACGAGTGGTTGGTGCCTTGTTTGTAGGAAATATAAACTACTATATTTACAATACTCGGTATACACCAATGAAGTGGTCGGGCACAGGCGAGTATAAGATTAAGATAACAACAGATTTTAATTCTCAAGGCACCTATGTACATGATTACAGCTATTCTATGTTGTTTGCAGACTCTGGAGAAATTGCGATGGAAACATTTTTGTCAACTCAGAAAATACGAAATTCCAATTATCATTTTCACAGCATCTACGAAAAGGTTCATTTTATTCCACTAAACGAATATGGCGCGAGATATCTACGCTTCTTCACCGTTATAGGGTGGCATGATTATTTTACAAAGTTACTTCTGGAGTTAGATGAGCTTCCCAAGTATGGATATTATGATCACGATGATTATACTGACGGTGTTTATTCTTTGGTATGGTTGAATGGTGATCTGCGTCGTCTGTGGGCTGCTTCTGAATTGAAAGGTAATCTTTGTGTATATTGTTTCGATTGGCAAGAAGATTTTGTGAGAAGCTTTTTAGGAGATGACGTGGAAATATTAACGGTAGATTTTGATAAAGTTGAGCAACGGCTTTTCGGATGAAAAGAGAAACGTTTAAATAAAGTGCATCGATTCAAGCAATAACGAAACATGTGAAAACGATATTAACCTTTGTGCGCCTGATAGGAGCTTTATTGTTCAAATTGATTTCAGGGAAACTGGTAGAAATGCTTATGGGGAAATTTCTCATTACTTCAAAGGACAGCTTTCGTATCTTCTTATTGGCGAAATCGAAGAAATATCCACGGGCGGTCTAAGTGGCTACAAAGCAAAGTATGAAGATAAAAGAACTATAAACGAGGAATATATCTTCGATATCACCAACAGCAGAAAGACCAGTCTGCTTGATGTTTATATAATGATTAAAAAAAGCAGCATAACCTATGATGAAGGATATAAGAATCGCATCGTTGCCGAAATACTCAGTAGAATAGAAAGCAACTGATAGCCAAAACAAAAGAACGGTGTGTCAGTTGATACACCGTTCTTTTGTCTACTGCTATTTAAGCAATTGGAAGAGTTATTGTAAAAATAAGTTTGTGATTCACATATTCGTGCGTAAGTGTTCCATTCATTGCTTCAATATGGCTTTTGCAAATATATAAGCCAAGACCGATGTTTTCTTCTCCTTCGTTGCCTGAATAATACGGATGGAACACATCTTTATCTCCAAATCCATTGCCATCGTCTGTAACCGTAATAACGCATTTGTCAATTTTACGTTGAACCTTGAGCCATATGTTCTTACACTCAGCGTGCTCGATAGCGTTCAAAACGAGATTTTGAAGAACAGATTTCAGTGCATCAGGTTTAACAAACGCAAGAGAATGCTTCGCAGAAATATTCATTACTATACCGTTTGCCTCTGCATCGGGGGAAAGTTCAGCGTACACGGCATATAGAATTTCATCAATCGAGGCGTTTATCGGCGTTTCCGCAATGTACTTCCGTTTGGCATATTCAGCAACAGCGGAAAGGCTTTCATTAAGACCCAAAACCTTTGATTCGATAATATCAATGGTTTTAAGCTGTGCATCGCGCTCCTGCTTTTGACGTAATGCAGCCAGATAAGACCGTGCGGACGAAAGTGGTTTCTTCATATCGTGAGAAATGAACTGCAATATTCTTTCGCGCTCTTCAATTATGGTCTGCATATTTTTCGTCTGTAGTTCCACCTCGGCTGCAAGGTTAGCGGTAAGCTGACGATTGCGGCGTTCGGACAGAATAAATTCGCGAAATCCTATTATGAGGATTACACAGAGCATCATTAAAGACAACCACATTGATGGATTGTAAAGCATATTCAAATTTTCGCTAAACAAGAACATGGTATATACTGCAAGCACCGCCGACAATGCGTTATTGATATAAAGTGCGATGCTTTTTCCTCGCAATATATCGAAAACCGAAAACGCAAGAATAATCAAAATTGTAACGGAACCGGTGATTTGAGACGCAAGTGTGATGGTGTCAGACTTTTCGATATTGGTGAGTGGAGCAGCAAAAGCCAATCCGGTATAAATCATCGATAGTGCAACAGAAATATATTTAGCAGGGATCTTTGCGACTGTCTTTGGCAAGGTCAAACTTGCACCAAGTAAGAATATACCGATTGCCGCTGCTCTCGTTGCTATCCAAAAATACGGTGATGATGTTGGTCCGACAAGGGACATAGAGGCATATACACCTACCATAATACCAACGGCAAAAACAAGCTGA
>JAZNBZ010000035.1:0-2814 GCA_045587285.1 Candidatus Flemingiibacterium sp.
CGCCTTTTCTACGGCAACCCAGCGTATGGACGGTGTTGATAAGCTCGTTGACAGCTTCAAGCTTTCGCATATCGACAAAAACAAGGACAAGGACGCGTCGTGGAAATACCTTTGGTACCACGCCGAGCACTGTAAGCTTTATGCCGCTGTCGTGCGTGCATTTGCGCTTGGCGATGAGGCGGAGAAGGATGCGAGTATGAAGGCGTTTACCGACTTTACCTACCGCACCGAGCCCGTGCTTCACACGGTACACGACGCCGCGTACTTTAACGGCGTTTACAAAAGCTGGACGAAGAAGCTCTACGCCAAGAGAAACCCCGACGATATAACCATTCTTATGTAATTAAAAGGAGAAAAAACATGAATTCCATCTTATTCACCAAAAACATCATCTCGCTTGCAAAAATCGGCACAAATCCGACCGTAAACTACGCAGTGGACGAGCTTGCACGCTGTCTTAAGCTAATGGACAAGCGCCGCATTATCGACAAGCGCCACTACAGCGAATACGATCCGAGCGCAAAGGGGGTTATCTGGGTAGGTATCGACGGCTCGGTAAATCCTTCCGATCGCGACGACGAGATAAAGATCGACGTAAAGGGCGGAGAGGGCATTATCACAGGTGCCAATAACCGCGCTGTGCTTATCGCGGCTTACCGCTTCCTTCGCGAGCTTGGATGCGCTTGGGTGCGCCCCGGTGTTGACGGTGAGATCATACCCGAAAAGAGCCTTGAGCCTTCCACGATAAACGTAAGCGTTCGCGAAACGCCCGACTATCCGCACCGCGGAATCTGCATTGAGGGTGCTACTACCAACGAGCACGTTTTAAACGTGATAGAGTGGATGCCGAGAATCGGTCTTAACTCGTACTTCATTCAGAATTTCGTTCCTACCGATTATTATAACCTATGGTACAGTCACCGTCACAACCCCTTTATGGCGCCCGAAAATATCGGACACGACGCGGCGATTGCGATGTGGAGCTACTGTGAGGAAGAGCTTTTTAAGCGCGGTATCGTATACCACGCGGTCGGTCACGGCTGGAACTATCATTTGTTTGACGTTCACTCGTCAGATGCTGCGAAGAATTCTCCAGAATTTTTAAAGCACGTTGCTATGATAAACGGCAAGCGCGAGATCTTCAAGACCTCGAACGGCGCCGATTATCTCGTTGCGACACAGCTTTGCTACTCAAATCCCGAAACCCGTGATGTGCTTACAAGCGGTATTGTAAAGTACTGCATTGAGCATCCGAAGGTTGATATCGTTCATTTTTGGCTTGCAGACGGCATGAACAACCACTGTGAGTGCGACGAGTGTAAGAAGATGCGCCCGTCCGACTACTATGTTATGATGCTTAACGAGCTTGACAAAAAGCTGACTGAAAAGGGAATAAAAACCAAGATCGTATTCCTTGTTTATGTTGACCTTCTTTGGGCACCTGAAAAGCTTAAAATCGAAAATCCCGACAGATTTATTATAATGTTCGCGCCTATATCTCGCACATATTCGCACGCACTCTCGGACTACGATCACACCGAGAAGGTCGAGCTTATGCCGTACGAGCGCAACAAGCTTACGATGCCCAAGGCGATCGCGCCCAATATCGCGCATCTTGCCGAGTGGCAGAAGGACTTCACGGGCGACGGATTTGTTTACGACTACCACCTTATGTGGGATCATTTCCTCGATCCCGGCGCTATGAGCTGTGCGAGAGTGCTGCATCAGGATATGTGCGAGCTTGAGCTGTTTGGACTTATGGGAAATATAAGCTGTCAGCAGCACAGAGTGGCGTTCCCGACGGGTATCGCGATGTACGCTATGGCGGCGGGTCTTTGGAGCAAGAACTCGAAGTTCGAGGACATCTCGCGCGAGTATCACGCGGCTATGTTCGGCAAAGACGGGCCGGCTGTCGAAGCGTATCTCTCGAAGATATCCGAGCTGTTTGATCCCAAGTTTATGAGAAACGATAATCCCGAGGCGCACAGAACCGTGAAGGAAAGAATGGCTGCTATAAATAAGCTCACCGACGAGTTTAAGGCGTCGCACATTGACGCAAAGCGCGACACCAACGCGTCGTGGAACTACCTTTGGTACCATGCGGATTTCTGCAAGGAGTATGCAAAGCTTATTCTTGCATACGAGAGCGACGATCAGGCTGTCATCGACGCAGCAACGGACGCGTTCACGCGCTACCATTTCGGTATCGAGCCCGAGATACACAGCGTATTCGATAATATGTTCTTCGATGAGGTATATCAGCGTTGGATAAAGCGAGTTTATTCCAATAAGCCCACTGTCGAAGTTGATTTTTAAAAGGTACACCCACAGAATTTGAAAATACATAAGGAGACACCACTATGACCACCATTACACTCGCAAAGATCGGCACTAACCCGACCGTTTCCTACGCAGTGGACGAGCTTGCGCGCTGCCTGAAGGCTATGGACAAGAGCCTGCTTATCGACCGGCGCACGTACGATAAGTACGACGCGGATGTAGAGCGCGTGATCTGGGTTGGCAAGGACGGCTCGCTTACGCCCTCCGAGCGTGACGACGAGATAAAGATCAACGTTAAAGACGGTGTTGGCGTAATCACGGGTGCTAACAACAGAGCCGTGCTTATCGCCGCTTACCGTTTTCTTCGCGAGCTTGGCTGTGCGTGGGTGCGTCCCGGCGCTGACGGCGAGATCATTCCCGAAAAGAAGCTTGACGCGTCGGCACTTTGCGTGAGCGTTCACGAAATGCCGTCGTACACGCACCGCGGCGTTTGCGTTGAGGGCTCGGTTATGAACGAGCACATTATAAATATGA
>JAZNBZ010000036.1:0-9634 GCA_045587285.1 Candidatus Flemingiibacterium sp.
GGCATCGTGTTTGGCGAATGGGACAGGAATATTTTGGGAAACTATATTGAGGAATACGATAATCTTTCTGGAAGACTTGAGTATCTCAGCGGGGAAGGACGCAGTGTTTACCTTCATGCATTCGAGTTCTATTATTTGCCGAGAGCGGGTATCCTGTGTGTTGTTTATCTGATATGCAGCACACTTTCAAGGAGAACGAGAGGTCTTCTTATCAAGCAAGGCGAGGCAGCTCGTGAGACCGAGCGAATCTCCACAGAGCTGAACGTTGCACACCATATCCAAACCTCAATGCTTCCGAGTAGTTTTCCGGCTTTTCCCGAGCACGGCGAATTTGACATTTACGCGAGTATGACTCCCGCAAAAGAGGTTGGAGGCGACTTCTACGACTTCTTTATGGTGGACGAAAGGCATCTTGCACTCGTTATTGCAGACGTATCGGGCAAGGGCATCCCTGCGGCACTGTTTATGGTAAACGGTAAAACACTGATTAAAGACCACACCACTCCTGACAGAGATCTCGGCGCAATATTCACTAAGGTCAACGAGCTTCTTTGTCAGTCCAATAGTGAGGGGTTGTTTATTACGGCGTTTGAGGGTGTGCTGGATTTAGATACAGGAGATTTTGTTTACGTTAACGCAGGACACGATGCACCGTTTATCTGTCGCAAGGGCGGTTCCTACGAGCAGCTTGCGGTAAAGCCGGGATTTGTGCTTGCGGGTATGGAAGAGACGAAGTTCACCGAGGGGAGAATTACTCTTGGTGAGGGAGACAAGCTCTTCCACTATACCGATGGTGTAACCGAAGCGACGAACACTCATAACATGTTTTACGGTAAAGAAAGACTGTTGCTTGTACTGAACGAGAACAAACAACAAAATCCGAAGGAAACGCTTTCAGCGGTAAAGGCAGATATTGATGATTTTGTCGGGGAAGCTCCGCAATTTGATGATATTACGATGCTTTGCGTGGAATACCGAAGAAATGGAGAAAAATAGATGGATACGAAGTTTGCGGGTGCCGCATACAAACACTTTTTAATATGGGGTATCTGCGCTTCTCTCGCGCTTACCGTTTGTACGATAGTAGATGCAACCATCGTTGGCAATTTAGTGGGGCCAGATGGTTTGGCTGTTGCCAACATCGCTACTCCTGTCTTTTTGCTATACGCTTTGCTTGGTGTTACCATTGGCGTCGGTGCAAACGTACATATCGGCAGATTGCTCGGAGCATCCGACGTGTGCGGAGCAAACCGTGTGTTCCATTCTCAGCTTTGCTTTGGACTTATTGTCGGCTTTCTGAGTCTTTCTCCTCTTCTTTTTAAGGATGCGTTTTTTTCCTTCCTCGGAGTAACAGAGGAACTATATCCTCTTGCAGAACAGTACCTCACCGTTGTTATGTGGTCGGCTCCCGTATTCGTGATGTATCACATTCTTTCGGTTTCTGTTCGCACGGACAGCAATCCAAAGCTTTCTGCAATCGCATCCACTGTTGTAATCATTACAAACATTACCCTTGACCTGCTTTTTATGAAGGTGTTAAACCTTGGCATCATCGGCGCATCCTCTTCACTTTGTATTTCAGAAGCACTCGGAGTGCTTGTGCTTCTGGCACATTTTTTGAAGAAACACAGACTTCTGAAGCTTCGCCTTGTTTTGCCTAAGCTGTCCGATATAGGCTCGTTTATTTTCAACGGATTCGGTATGGGCTCGGAGCATATTTTTGATGCAGTCGTGATGCTGGTCTTTAATACACTGCTTCTTCGTTTTGGAGGATCTTCAGGTACCCTTTACGTTGCTATCTACGGCGTGATTTACACGATCAGTACGATTCCCATAGGCGTATTTGACGGCGCATCCGATGCACTGTTGTCCGTGACCGCATTTTTGGTTGGAGAATCGGATACAGACGGCATTTATGCCGTATTGAAGAAAGCGCTTTCCGTAGTAATCATAAGTGGCGGTATTATTGCGCTTTTCTGTACCGTGTTTTCGGATGCTTTCATATGGTTTTTCGGAATCTGTGATCCGGAGACGATTGAGATGGCATCTGTGGCATTACGAATTTTTGCAATCAATATCGTGTTTATGGGTGTCAATATGGTAATCACTGCTTTTTGGCAATCTATAGGCAGGGCTAAATTTGCAGGAGCGATGACTGTTATACGCGACTGTATTTTGATGCTGGTGCTCGGAGCACTGTTTATCCCGAATGCAAGTATTATCGGTCTTTCAATCACTCATGTCTGTACCGAGATGCTTTGTACGCTGATGATCATAGTAGTGCTCGTATTCCGTTCCGCCAAGAAGTACGTAAGAAAAAAATACGGTATGGCAGGAAAATGCTTTGAACGCTCCTATCTCATTGAAGCGGAAAGTATGGCTCAGATTTCCGGTGACCTTGAGGCTGTTTGCGAGGATTGGGGAATCGGTATAAAGCAGTCTTTCTTTATTAACTTTATTTGTGAAGAGCTTTTGCTCAACGTAATTAAGTTTGGCCTTGATGATGAAAGCAAGAAGAATGCGTATTATATTTCAATCAAGCTGATGGAAAAGGGCGGAGATTACGTTCTCCGTATTCGTGATAACGTCAATTTGTATAATCCGTTTGAGTCTGAGGGCGACGAAATTGATTCAGGTGTGCTGAAGCTCATTCAAAAGAAAACAAAGTATTGCGACTATCAACGCAAAATGATTTTTAACTACCTTTATATGATTATCTAAGGAGATCTAACCGTGCAGAGTCAATTCGTTTTTCAGGAGAAAAATGAAATAGAAAGACTTCGTGTGCAGAACGAGCTGCTTGCCTGCTATGAAGCTCCCGTTTTCGCACAAATTTTCTCCGAAGGACAGGATCTCGCGGTCCTTGATATCGGATGCAACGACGGAGCGAAAACGCTTGAGCGCTTCACCTCGGATTCGGTATCGCGTGTAATCGGACTTGAATATAACGAGGAGCTTGCTGCAAAAGCGCAAAAAACATACGGTGACGGGAGATTTTCATTCTATTGCCTTGACGTAGAAGCGGAATATTTCTCGGAGCGCCTTCGTGACATAATGTACGAAAAGCAGATCGACGGATTTGACGTTATCTATCTTTCCTTCGTCCTGATGCACTTATTTGATGTGAAAGTCTTGCTTATGGCTCTTCGCCCATTCTTAAAAGCGGACGGAAAGTTGCTTATCATTGAAGCGAACGACGCCGCCTCTACTTTGACGGGTGATCAAAACGGACTGCTCGGTGAGTTCTTGGAAATGCTGAAGAAGGACAGATACTCCGGCAACCGCGAGGTTGGAGCGACTGTTTGCGAAACACTCGTCTCTTGCGGATATGAGAATATTTCTGTTTGGCACGATGCCGTTTCTGCGGCGCAGGGCGAAAAGGAAAAGAAAAAAGCAATCTTTACTACCTTTTTTACCTATTTACGCGAGGATGTGTTACTGCTTCTTGAGTCAGAGCCGAACAACGAAGAATATAGATTGTGGTCGGCTTGGCTTGACAGGAACTATGAAGCCCTCAGACGCTTGATCCTAAAGGAAAAATCGGTCATTTCTATGGGAATGAAGATTTTGACGTGTACGAAAGGCAAAAAATGAAATACTCATTTAATCTTGAAAACAAAGGCATGTTTTACCTGAAATCGCTTTCAGAGGATGAAGTCAACGAATCCCGTCTTTTATGTGACGAGTGCGTTGGTGAGAATCTGTACGGGGCAAAAGAAATTGCCTCTACGATTGGTGCTACGGACAGATTTTTCTATCTTCTGAAAAGCGAGGCGGGAGAAAACGTTGGATATATATATTACTACCTTACCAGTCCGGAATACATAGCGAAATACGCAAAGCTTGACGCAGAGCTGTTTCGCAAAGTTTATTCCCGCACCGATAAAAAGGTCGGAAAAATTCAGTCGGTGGGACTCAAAGAAGAATACCGCGGCATCGGTCTTGCCGCACAAATGATAAACTTTATTTTGGAGAAGCTAAAAGAGATCTCCGTAGACATTACTTTTATCGTTTGTTGGAAGCCCGACGGTATCGTTCCGCTTGGCAAGGCTCTTTTGGAATGTAAATTCGATTATTTAGCGGAAGCAAAAAAGGTTTGGTATGACGATACCGCGCTGATCTGTCCGATCTGTCACGGCAGATGCCTGTGTGATGCGGAGGTTTACTATAAACGACTTGGCGGGGAGACGAACAATGAAGCTTAAACTTAAACTTTTGCCTAAATTTATTATTTCACTTGGAATCGTCGGACTTGTTCTTACGATTGCCATTTCGCTCTTCAGCTACGCAACCTCGAAATCCTATCTTGAGGAGATGTATGCGGAAAGAGTTATGACGAATAGTAACGCCATAGCTGCTATGCTTGACGTTGAGAACGTGAAAACGATTCTTGCGGAAGGTGGCGACGGGACTCCCGAATATAAGGAGATGTACGATCTCTTCAATCAACTGAAAAAGGACGGAGATATCACCTTTCTCTCTCTTGTCGTTCCCGACGAGGACAGTGTTTGCTTCTATATTGACGCAATGGTGGAGGAAATGGGTGATGATCCCGCCAATCAGCTTCCTTACGGCAGTGATATTCTGTACGTAGACGCGGCAAACCCCGACGATCCCACTGATATGGAAAAATATATTACCATTTGGGAAAGATACAGAGATAATAAAGGAATTGACACTCCTCTCGTAACGGATAACGACTACGGATACAACTACACCGGTGTTTCGGTCATTCTTGACGAGAGCGGAACCGCAATCGCAGAAATTCAGTACATACTCGATATGAGTGAAGTGAGAGCATACCTTAACTCCTTCCTTATCAATATGCTGCTGATCTCCTTTGCGATTATCGGTATCACCATCATTCTGTATATCTTCTTTGTGAGAAAGATGGTTACAAAACCCGTTGGAAAGCTGACTGCTTTTACTCAGGAGATCACCGATAACGGCACCTTTGAAAATCAGCACATTGACATCAAAACCGGAGACGAAATTGAATCCCTGAGCGAATCCTTCAACTTCATGCTCGCGGAGCTTGAAAACTATATTGCAAATCTCTCCCGAGTAACTGCGGAAAAGGAAAGGATCGGTGCGGAGCTGGATATTGCAAAGCATATCCAAGCATCTATGCTTCCTTGTATCTTCCCGGCATTTCCCGAAAGAAAAGAATTTGATATTTACGCAACTATGGATCCTGCAAAAGAGGTTGGAGGCGACTTTTACGACTTCTTTATGGTTGACGAGCAACACCTCGCAATCGTTATGGCAGACGTTTCGGGCAAGGGCGTGCCCGCAGCACTCTTTATGGTGATCGGTAAGACGTTGATCAAAGACCATACCACACCCGACAGAGATCTCGGAAAGGTATTCACCGCAGTCAATAACCTGCTTTGCGAGGCGAACAGCGAAGGACTCTTTATCACTGCCTTCGAGGGCGTGCTCGACCTTGTAACAGGCGAATTCAGCTTTGTTAACGCAGGACACGAAATGCCCTTTATCAGCAAGGCGGGTGGTGATTTCGAGCCCTACAAGATCCGTCCCGGCTTCGTTCTTGCGGGTATGGAGGATATGAAGTATCGCGCAGGCTCTATGACGATTGAGCCCGGAGATAAGATTTTCCAATACACGGACGGCGTAACCGAAGCGACCAATCTCCAAAATGAACTTTATGGAATGAATAGACTCGGAGCAATTCTTAACAAGGTTAAGGACGGCACTCCGAACGATATTCTTCCCGCAGTGAAAACGGATATAGACGAATTTGTCGGCAAAGCCGACCAGTTCGACGATATCACGATGCTTTGTCTTGAGTACAAAGCGAGAATGGAAACTAATGCGGAGGATACCAAATGAAGGAGATAACCCTTGCTGCAACAGTTGAAAACATTGAGACCGTTACGGAGTTCGTCAATGCACAGCTTGAGTTGATAGATTGTCCCATCAAGGTTCAGATGCAAATTGATATTGCTATTGACGAGCTATTCGGAAACATTGCTCATTACGCCTATAACACCGAAGTTGGCAACGCAACTGTTCGGGTTGAGATAAGTGAGGCTCCGTTGGCTGTTATTATCACGTTTATTGATAATGGTGTTCCGTATGATCCGCTTGGAAAGGACGATCCGGATATTACGCTTTCCGCTGAAGAAAGAGAAATCGGTGGACTCGGTATCTATATGGTCAAGAAGAGTATGGATGAGATAACCTACGAATACAAAGACGGTCAAAACATTTTGAAGATCAAAAAGAACATCTGAGGATAATCTATCAGATTACATGCTATCAAGAGGACGAAAAGGAAAATTGCTTTGAAAAATTTTGATTATTACGTTGCTTTAATTACCGCTACCGCCACCGAGGAAGCAGGAGTTATGCATATGTACAAAGACTGGAAGCCTCTGAATTTAGAGGGCGACAGTCAGAAATATTACGAAACGGTGGTTGAGCGCAAGGAAAGCACTTAAAAATCGTAGCTGCAAGACAGGACGAAATGGGCATGACAGCTGCAGGTGTGTTGACTATGAAGCTGATAACTTTATTCAAGCCAAGATTTGTTTTTATGGTGGGAATAGCAGCGGGAGTAGCGCACAAGCAGTCTGTTGAGCAACTATACGGCGATATAGTGGTTCCCGACGTCGTATGGGATTATTCCTCTGGCAAATTTGTTTCTGCCAAAAGAGGAAGAGTATCTTTCGGAGAAGTGGGATTTGTTCCTCGCCCTCGCTTTGTAAACACAGACGAAAGCTTGCTTGCGCTTGTAGAGCGTGCGATGGAAAGCCCAGACAATGAATATCATGTACATATTGGCCCGATGGCTTGCGGTTCAACCGTCGTTGCAAATAGCGAGGTCGTGGATAAACAGATTCACTCTCAATACGGAAACACAGCGGCTCTGGATATGGAGTCATATGCCGTAATGTATGCAGTTGAGCAGGCTATGCTTCCCAAACCCAAAGGACTGATTATAAAAAGTGTTTGCGATTATGCCGATGAAGAAAAGTCGGATCAGTATCAGAAGTTTGCAGCATTCACAAGTTCTCAATTCGCAAAGTATCTGATTGAAAACTACTTGCCATGTTAGCTAAAGCAAAATAGGGTGCAGCAAAAGCGGAATAAACAATCAAAAGTGAGTGGCGAATAATATGAATGAACAGTTATTTAGAAAAAAGAGCATAGAACGGGTTTCTTCCCCCGAACAACTTAATGAGTATATCCGCGTATCCAATCCTGGAATATGGATGGTGCTGGCTGCAATCATAGTTCTGCTTGTTGGCGCTATCGTTTGGGGTGTTGTTGGAACTCTGGATACAACACTGTCTACCGTTGCTATTGCAGAAAACGGCGAAGTGACAATTTATGTTAAAGAGGAGGATGTTGCTTCGATTGAGAGTGGTATGACTGTTCGCATCGGTGATAAGGAAGGAGCCGTCATCGAGATCGCCACATCGCCCGTGGTTGTTGATGCTACGTTTACCGATTACACACTTCATGTTGGAAGTCTTGTAAACGGAGAATGGGTATTTGCCATAAAGGTCAGTGGTGAATTTGCCGATGGCGTACATAATGCTGAAATCGTGATAGATAGTGTTTCTCCTATATCCTTTGTTTTGAATTGAGGTGACGGATATGGGTAAAGATGCGAAATCTATCAAGCAACCCATAACAAAAGGCGCGGCAAAGGTTCCTGTCATTATGCAGATGGAAGCACTGGAATGCGGTGCGGCATCACTGACGATGATTCTCGCCTATTATGGGAAATGGATCCCTCTTGAGCAGGTGCGCGCGGATTGCGGCGTATCGAGAGACGGATCCAATGCAAAAAACGTATTAAAAGCTGCAAGAAGCTACGGACTTGTGGCAAAGGGCTACCGTTACGAGCCGGAGGATTTGAAGGCGAACGGAAAATTCCCCTGCATCATTCACTGGAACTTCAATCACTTTCTCGTGCTTGACGGATTCAAAGGAAACAAAGCAGTGCTGAACGATCCAGCAAAGGGCTGTTACACCGTACCGATGGAAACCTTTGATAAATCCTTTACGGGCATTTGTTTAATGTTTGAGCCATCCGAGACCTTTGAGCCGAGTGGCAAACCTAAGAGTATGATTGCGTTTGCTAAAGCGAAGATGAAGGGCGCGGGTGTGGCAGTTGCGTTTACAGTTATTACAACGGTGATCGCTTCGCTCATCGGTATCATCGAGCCCGCATTCTCCCGCATTTTTATCGACCGATTGCTGACGGGACAGAACCCTGACTGGTTCATACCGTTTATATGGGCGCTTGCGGCGCTATCGGGTATACAGATTATCATATCGTTTATACAAGCCGTATTTGCGGCAAGGATCAATGCGAAGATTGCCGCAGTCGGTAGCACCACGTTTATGTGGAAGGTGCTCCGAATGCCCATGGAGTTCTTCTCGCAGAGAATGGCAGGCGATATCCAACAAAGAAAAGGCTCCAATGCTTCTATCGCATCCAGCCTTGTAAATACCTTTGCCCCTCTCGTTATTGAGGCGTGTATGATGGTGTTTTATTTGGTGGTTATGATTCGATACAGCGTGCTTTTGACGTTGATCGGAGTAACGTCCATCTTCATAAATACGTTTGTATCTCGTTTCATCTCAAAGAAAAGAATCAATATTACCCGTGTTTCAATGCGCGACTCAGGAAAGCTCGCTGGGGCTACCGTTGCCGGTATTGAAATGATTGAGACAATCAAGGCGTCAGGAGCTGAAAACGGCTTCTTTGAAAAATGGGCAGGCTACCAAGCAAGCGTGAATACCCAAAAGGTGAAATTTGCAAAACTCAATCAGTATCTCGGTCTGATACCTCAGTTAGTGTCCTCTCTTACGAACACGGCGGTATTGGTTGTCGGCGTGTATTTGACAATACAGGGACAGTTTACCATCGGTATGGTTATGGCGTTTCAAGGCTTCCTCGGTTCCTTCCTCGCTCCCGCACAAACGCTGATTTCGGCTGGTCAGACCTTACAGGAAATGAGAGCGGAAATGGAACGCATCGAGGACGTCATGCAGTATCCAACCGACGTGATCTGCTTGAATGATACGGAGCTTGACGAGAATGCAGAGTATGACAAGCTTTCGGGTAACGTGGAGCTTCGTAACGTAACCTTTGGCTACTCCCGTCTTGCGGAGCCGCTGATCCGCGATTTCAACCTCACCTTAAAGCCGGGTAGCCGTGTTGCTTTCGTTGGCACTTCGGGATGTGGTAAATCCACCATCTCTAAACTCATTTCGGGACTTTATCAGCCTTGGAGCGGAGAGATTCTGTTTGACGGAAAGCCAATTACGAAGATTGACAGAAGCGTTTTCACGGGGTCTCTCGCAGTCGTTGACCAGGATATTATTCTCTTTGAGGATACCATTGCCAACAACATTAAGATGTGGGACTCCTCCATTGAAGATTTTGAAATGATTATGGCAGCGCGAGACGCCCAGCTCCACGAGGACATTATGCAGCGTGACGGCGGTTATAACTACAAGATTACCGAGGGCGGAAAAGATTTTTCGGGCGGTCAGCGTCAAAGAATGGAAATCGCCCGCGTACTTGCCCAGGATCCTACGATTATTATTCTTGACGAAGCAACTTCGGCTCTTGATGCCAAGACCGAGTATG
>JAZNBZ010000037.1:0-5659 GCA_045587285.1 Candidatus Flemingiibacterium sp.
CGCTTGGTGAAACTGCCGAAGATTATTTCAACCACAATTAGGGTAAAAGGGAGAGCGGAAATCCCCCGTTGAATTGCCATGAAAAATCTGCTATGATAAATTTTACTGAATTTTCGACCGAAAGGTCATAAAAAGGATTGATTTCATGAGAGTTTTCCGTCAAGATGGGCCCCGTACAGGGCGCCACCGCCGGTATCGCCATTGCCATGACCGGTCTGTTCACCGTACTGTTCTACTCCATCCTGTTTACCGTCTGAAAACACAGCAGGGTCTTGTTCACCCCATGGGTGGACAAGACCCTGCTTTTGTATTTCCAATTCCTGTAGCGTTGCTTCGCGTCTTTCCCTTTTAGTAACGTGCGATAAATCTATCGTTTTCCGCCGCGGTTATTTACGCTTTTTCCTCACCGCGACAGTGATAACGACCAGAACGACAATTACACCTACCAAAACAGCAGCCAACAAAGGCCATGGAAATGCGGCAGGAATATCGATGTTCAACTCTTTAGAGGAAGTAAAGAATGATGAAAAACCGGTGGTATAAAAGGTGATGCTTTCCACACTGCCGTCATCATAGGTGGTGTACTCTGCCTTTCCCAGCGACTCGATAGATCTATCTTCCAAAATGTGATAAACAAACAGATCGCTGTCGCCTTTCAGCACTCCTTTTTCAAGCCGAACGGTTACGGCAATCGGGAAGCCAAGGTCTTCGTGTCCTTCAAAAGAGAGGGGGAATATTTTGGCCTCCTCAAGCGTGTCGATGCCGTTAAGCTCCGCAACGTCATTGATCAGTTCTTCCGTGTCGGCTGCAAACTCTCCGGGTCGAACGGTCTGCAGGATACTCTGTACGTTGACAAGCTTTCCGTTCAGCTCCTCATCTGTTAAGCCTGCGTAATGCTCCTGCTCCTCACTTGTCATTTTGCCAACCTCAACGGCAGCTGAGGCCGTTTTTTCTGCACCGCCTGACTCCGCGGGAGGAATTTCAAAATCCTGATTCCTGTCAGGAGGAATAACGATGGGTTCTTCACCGTTATCGGGATCGGGATTGTTGTCCATTCCGTCGTTGTTGTCAAATTCTATTGTGAAGATGATATTTTCGTCATTCTCCTTGACCTGGTATGTCCAGCCGGACTCGCTGATCAGTGCAGCATAATCATAGTTTTCCGCTTGTGCCGTGCCGGAGATACCGCTGTTGCTTCGGTTCACCTTTGCTTCTCCGGCGGGAGCAACCTTAATCGTGATGGACATCACACCGTTGAGATCGATCGATGTACCGTCTTCGGCAGATATAAAATCTCCTCCGTCATTCAGCTTGTACTGTACTGTTCCTGTTTGATTGTTTGCGGCTCTGATTACAATGAAAGCTGTTTTTGTTTGTGGGGGATTATCGCCGTTGTTGTTTTCACCGTCTTCATTGCCGCCGGGAGATGCTTCCTTTGCCACTACCGAAAAAGCAATATCTTTTGGAACGCTGTCAATGGTCTGACTGTGGGCGGAAATGCTGGTCTTTCCGTTGTTGACAAACAGTGTTGTGCGGAAACCGTTTTCAGCTTCCACTCTTACTTCCATAGTATCGGGATCAAAGTTCGTTAATGTAATGATATCGGTTTCGGTCAAATATTGACCATTGGTTTTATCTGCTGTTACGGTTACATCTCCGATTTTCCAAGAGCCCTCACCAAACCACACGATATACTTACCCGCTTGATTGGGATTATCGCCGTTGTTGTTATTTTCGTCATCGCCTTCATTGCCGCCCGGAACCGCTTCTTTTTCAAATACCATAAAAGTAAGGTCGTATGGGATACCGCCGTCGTGGTCATTTGCGGAAATGCTGGTCTTTCCGTTGGTGACCTTTAGTATCAAGCCAAACCTGTCTTCAGCTCCCACTCCCACTCTCACTTCCATAGTATCGGGGTCGAAGTTCGTTAGTGTAATTATTTCAATTGTGCTGATCTTTTGCGTGCCGGTTTTATCCGCCGTTACGGTGACATCTCCGATTTTCCAGGAACCGGTACCAAAGGATACGTTATGATAGGATGCCGGCTCCGACGATACTGAGCCGTTACTGTAAACATGGGATTTACCGTCAATCCAAATCAAGTCACCTTCGACGGGGCGGTTTCGAACACCGTCATTCACTTCCGGGGGTGGCATGGGGTTTCCGACCAGTATAAATCCCGTGCCTTTGCAATCGGGACAATGCCAACCATACTGGCGAGAGACCTTACAAGTTTCTACCTGACATTCATGCTTTCCACCGCCGCCACAGCGAGTACAAGCATTCCAACCCGGTGTGCCGTTGCCGCAAACTACGCAACGCAGTTTTCCTGCACCACCGCAGTTGCCGCAGACACCTTCAATAATTTTCCCGTCGCCTGAACGATTTTTCCCGTCTCCGTTACAGCTGTTGCAAGTGTAATAGCCATTATCACAGGAATTGCCTTGATAAGTATCACCCTGACATTTTGCTCCTCCAGCGCCGCCACAGCCGTCGCAGGTCACTGTGCCGGTGTTGCCACAAGCAATACAGCGGTAGTCCCCTTTGCCGCCGCAAAGACGACACGGTTCCAATTCCTTTGCATATGCTATTGTGGCAAAAGAACCGCAGAGCACAGCAAAAGCAAGGGTGAATGTCAAAACACGTATTATTTTTTTCATATGACAAGTTCCTCCTTGTGTAAAAATCAATCATTCCCTTTAGGTACAATATACGGACGAATTAACAAGTAACAATGACATAAACGCACTAAAACAACTGTTACAAGAACATTATAGCATAAAATTATGACTTTTTCTACACATTTCTAAAACATTATAACGGCAGGACGAAAAATCATCCTGCCGTCTGGTTTCTTATGACACAAGCTATTTGTTGACAGAATATCAGACTTTTTTGAGTGTTGCGCAAAAATTATCATAGAGAAGGGAGTACAAACAAAAAAGGAGGTTGCGCATAAAATATATGCGCAACCTCCCAAGACATAAACATTTAACAATTAGAGAAACAAAAAAAGGACAGACTCTGCGAAAAAAATCGCAAAATCCGCCCCCAAAAAAGCCAAGGTGTTTAGTTCAAGTCCTCCCCAAAGGTCGTTTTGGAGAAATGATATCTTTTGAATTCCACCTTGAAAAATGGTACGAAAAAACCCAGAAACCGTTGTGGTTTCTGGGTTTTCCGAACCGATATCTTTTTCGGTTCGCAATGTTGGTTGCGCGACCGACTTGAACCTGCGGCCTCCGGGTTATCGCTTCGCGCCCGTCGCCGTCGCGTGTCGTGAGGCGCGTCGGGACAAGCCCGACTTCCCTCACTCGCGCTTTGGGCGACATCGCAAGAGTAAAACGATTATCAATCGTTTTACTCTTGCTAACCCAACGAGGTCCGCTCGTCGTGCTCATAACCCGACAAGCGGAGGGACAATTCTTACCTACAGCGAGTTAAAACAGAGGACACCCGATTGGGTGTCCTCTGTTTTAATTGGTTGCGCGGGCAGGACTTGAACCTGCGGCCTCCGGGTTATCGCTTCGCGCCCGTCGCCGTCGCGGTCGTCTTGCGCGCTCGCTCACGCTCGCTTCAAGACTCCTCGCTTTGGGCGACACCGCAGGAGAAAAACAATTATCAATTGTTTTTCTCTTGCTAACCCAACGAGCACCGCTCGTCGGTCTCAGAACCCGAAGAGCGAAGATGCAGCTCTTTCCCACAGCGGATTAAAACGAAAAACCACCCGGATGGGTGGTTTTCGTTTTAATTGGTTGCGCGGGCAGGACTTGAACCTGCGGCCTCCGGGTTATGAGCCCGACGAGCTACCAACTGCTCTACCGCGCGATATTTAGTTTGGTTTTGGTGCCGGAAACCGGGCTCGAACCGGTACGGGATATACTCCCACGGGATTTTAAGTCCCGGGCGTCTGCCAATTCCGCCACTCCGGCATTTTCCGTTACCAATGTGCGTGTCTCTCTTGACCGCCCTAGTATTATACCACACGCCACCCGTTTTGTCAAGCCTTTTTGTTAAATTCACAGAAATTATTTTTTCATCCGCTATTTTCAAAAATGTATTGCATTGACGCTTTATTTATGATATAATGTAGGGTGGTATACTGTGGTGTATTATATATTGTACGCTTACACTTATAAAATTATTCGCTCAAGGAGATTAAAATGGTATTTTCGTCTACCGTTTTTCTGTTTATATTCTTGCCCGCGCTGTGGCTTATTCATACGCTGATACCGCAAAAATATCTCGCGGCACGCAACGTCGTACTCGCCGCGGCAAGCCTTCTATTCTACGCGTACGGTGAGCCCGTTTACATAATCCTTATGGTCGGCTCCGTGCTTTTCAACTGGGCTATGACCTTGCTTATGTCCAAATGCGAGGACAAATGGCAGTCGGTCGTCTGCACGGCGTGCGTAGCCGTTGACCTCGCAGCACTTGGCTTCTTCAAGTACGTGCCGTGGCTGACCTCGCTCGTAAACTCTGCACTGTCGCTCGATATTCCCGTACCCGAGCTGACTATCCCCGTCGGCATCTCCTTCTACACATTCCAGATGCTCTCCTACGTCGTTGACGTGCGCCGCGGTAAGACCGAGGTACAGAAAAGCTTCGGCAACCTCTTTTTATACATATCCTTCTTCCCACAGCTCATCGCCGGCCCTATCGTAAAATACGGCGACATAAAGGAGCAGATCTCCGAGCGTACCGTAACGCTTGAAAAAACCGCGCTCGGCATACGCCGATTTATCTACGGTCTTTCTAAAAAGGTGCTCGTATCAAACACCGCCGCAGTTATCTCGCAGGCGGCGTTCGGCGCTGACACGCCCTCGAGCGCACTCGCTTGGGCAGGCGCTATCGCGTACTGTATACAGCTCTACTTCGACTTCTCGGGCTACTCCGATATGGCAATAGGTCTTGCACGCATCTTCGGCTTCGACCTTCTCGAAAACTTCAACTATCCCTACTGTGCACGCTGTATCCGCGACTTTTGGAAGCGCTGGCACATCTCGCTCACGTCGTGGTTCCGCGAGTACGTATACTTCCCTCTCGGCGGTAACCGCCGCGGCAAGGCGCGCACTATCTTCAACCGCCTCGCGGTGTTCTTCTTGACGGGACTCTGGCACGGTGCAAACTTCACCTTCATCGTGTGGGGACTCTGGCACGGACTTCTTATGATGCTCGAGCAGGTAACCGACGTCGAGCGCATCTCGAAAAAGCCGTATCTGCGTCCGCTGTTCCATATCTACACACTTCTTGCGGTGTGCCTCGGCTTCGTTGTGTTCAACTCGCCGAGCGTAGGCTTTGCCGCACGCTACATCGGCAGAATGTTTTCCTTCGGCGGCAGCGGCGCGGACGCGCTCGCGCTCCTTACGCCCTACACCGTTATGATGCTTATCCTCGGCATAATATTCGCCCTGCCCGTACTGCCCGCGCTAAAGCGTTTTTGCGCGGCAAGCGAAAAGCGCGCACGCGTCGGCGAGGCGGTTGGCTACGCTATGAGCGTACCGCTTCTCGTGCTGTGCGTGATGACGCTCGCATCGAGCTCGTTCAACCCGTTCATCTACTATAACTTCTAAAAGGAGGACGCGCGTATGAATACGAAAAAAATACTTCTCATAATATACTGCGTGCTCTTTTTCCTGCCGTGCGCCTTCTTCTCGCTCGG
>JAZNBZ010000038.1:0-7009 GCA_045587285.1 Candidatus Flemingiibacterium sp.
TGGCGCGGCGATGTCGCTTGCGACTCGCGCAGTTGGCTACGCCAACTGCAATAGCGATCTTCCTCCTCTCCCTTTTCGTCCTCCCCGAGCGCGCAAAGCGCGCGAGGTCAAGCCGAGCGGTATGCGCTCGTTTCCCCGTTCGCGAGAAGCGCGAGGTTAATGAGTACACGCACGTAAAAAAGCGGGAGGGCGAACCCTCCCACTTGTTTATATCTCTCTCGTAAGCCTTGCAAGCTTCTCCTTGTCCGCACCGTCGAGATACCCTTCGAGCGTTTTGTAAACGCTCTTGTGATACGCGTTGAGCTTTCGTACGTCCGACTCGTCGAGTAGCGACTTGTCGATACCGTCGAGGTCGATAGGACAGAACGTGAGATTTTCAAAGCGCATAAACTGTCCGAACTCGTTCTTGTACGCCTTCGTGCACACAAGCTCGTTTTCGATGCGTATTCCGTGACTGCTCTCGACGTAAAATCCCGGCTCGTCGGTCGTTACCGTGCCTTCCTCTATCTTTACGTTCGCACGCTCCCAATGGAAGCGGTTCGGTCCCTCGTGCACCGAGAGCAGATAGCCCACGCCGTGTCCCGTGCCGTGACGGAAGTCGAGCCCGTGCTCCCACATCGGCGCACGGCACGCCATATCGAGCGTACAGCCCGTCGCACCCTCAAGGAACGTGAGATTCATAAGGCGGAGCATACCGCACGCGACGAGCGTGTAATGCTTTTTTACGTCCTCGGGAAGCGTGCCGAGCACGAACGTGCGCGTGATGTCCGTCGTACCCTCGAGGTAGTGTCCGCCCGAATCTATGAGGAGCATAGGTACGGGGGCGGTCTTGTCTATCTTTGAGAAATTATCTGGCGATGCGGAGTAGTGCGCCATAGCCGCGTTCGGGCCGAACGCACATATCGCGCCGAAGGACTCGTCAACGAACGTAACGCCGACCTTTTTCGCACATTCCTTGCGAAGCCCGAGCAGGTACTCGTCCACCGTAAGCTCGTCGAACTCGCGCTCGCCGAACTTTAATTCAATCATCATTTTCGTCATAGCAAGACCGTCCGCTACGTGGCTGACGCGCAGATTTGCAAGCTCGGTTTCGTTTTTTCTTGCCTTTAAGAGAAGCGTTGGGTTGTCGCCGTTTATTATTTCGGCGCCTGCAAGCGTATCGACTATAGCCGCGGAAACGGCGGTCTTGTCAAGCAGCACCTTTTTGCCCGAAAGTGCCTTGAGGTCTGCGAAGAATTCGCCGTACGGACGGACGGTAACGCCGTTATTATCAAGCGACGCCTTGACGTCGGATACCGCTTTTTCGCTGACGTAAAGCTTGTCCTCATTCGCACTTACGATAGTGTACGAGAGGAAAACGGGGGTATTGGTAACGTCGCCGCCGCGAAGATTGTAAAGCCACGCGATGTCGCAAAGGCTCGACATAACGAGCGCGTCTGCGCCCTTGTCGGCGATTATTTTTCTCACGTCTGCGAGCTTTTCGCTGTGAGTACGACCGCAGTATTTCGTGTCGAGCTGCCATATCTTCGACTCGGGCAGAGCAGGGCGGTCCTGCCAGATAAGACCGACGTAGTCGGTATCGGTAACGATGGTCGCGCCCTCGGGAAGCTTCTTTTTGAGCGCGTCGATGATGCTTGCGCCGACGCATTTGCCGTCGGTTGCGAGGCACTTGCAGCCACCCTCGAAAAGCGAGATCATATACTCGTTCGGCGTGGGTACGCCCTCCATACCGACGCGCATAAGGTCGATGGTCGAGCCCTCAAGCTGACGCTCTGCCTGAATATAGTAGCGGCCGTCGGTAAAGAGCTTGGCTTCGGTTTTCGTAATAACGAGCGTGCCTGCCGAGCCCGTGAAGCCCGACACCCACGCGCGGGATTTGAAATAGTCGCCGACGTATTCGGACTGATGATAGTCGTCAGAGGTGATGAGGAGTATATCGGCGCCGCGCTCGTTCATAAGCGAACGCAGAGCGGAAAGCTTTTCGATAGTAGTCATAATTAGTATCCTTTCGGTTAAATTATTCGGTTATTTTTCGAAATTAACGGCGGCACTCTCAAAGACGAGCTTTTTGCCGTTCAGCGCATCCGCATTGGCGGCTTCCGCCTCGTACGTGCCGTTGTATATCTCAAACTGTGCGTTCATAAGTCCGTCCCCGCTTACATCGTTAACGTAGTAAACGTCGAGGTAAAGCGTATCCACTCCCCAAAGGTTAAGGTCACTGAATACCACGCGGCGGAACTCGTAAAGCGGACGGCTCTTTGAGGCGAAAACGTAGTCTGTATATACGGTGCCCTTATCGTCGGAAAGAACGTATACGAAAACCTCGCCCGTCGGACGCTCGGTCAGCGCGTATTTTTCCATAAGCGTGTTTACCGTGCTTCGGCTGTTGTAGCGAACGGTAAACTGCACCTCGCCTGCGAATTTAGACACGGCGACGTTTGACACGTGATACCAGCCGCGCTGACGCTTGCCGTTTTCGTCCTTCCCGTTGTCGTTGTACGGCTCGAGCGGCTCCTGCATCACGGCATCAAATCTGTGCTTCTCGATAGTTTCAATGATGCCCTCTGTCGCGCTGACTCCCGTGAACGCCTTCGGTATTTTCATTAGCAGCATACGGCCGATAAGCAGAGTAAAGGTAGCGACGATTATAAGCGTTGCAATAAGCTTAAAAACGAATTTTATGATCTTTGCGGGAGTGAAGCGCTTTTTCGATTCCTCCCACTCGTAATAGTCCATATCTTCCATAGGAAATTCTCCTTTTCGAGCATACTCCTATAATTATAGCACGGATTTTGTTAAAATTCAAGAAGAAGTTAGAGAATAATGTATTAAAAATAAAAACGGGCGGATGTTTTCCGCCCGTAGGTTTATTTGTCGTTTTCGATAATGTCCATTGCGGTTGCAAGGGATCTCTCGAGGAATTTTGTCCATCCCTCGGGATCTATAAACGGATTGACGTCCGTCGTGCCGAGCGCGGCAAGCTTTTCCTTGGTCTTGTTGTTCCATACGTGGTTGCCGAGGAATATATCGACCTTTTCGTTAAGTAAGCGTTTAACGCTTGCAACATATTTTTCTCGGCAGTCGTCGGGGAGATTGTTTTCTGTAAGAAATTCGCGCATCATGGTATTGCTTCCCGCACCGCCGAACATTCCTGCGCGGTAGGTCGTGCCTCCCTCGGTAACGTCGAAGAAGATTGATATCGTACCGTCCGTGTGACCGGGGTGGAGATGCACTTTATTTCGGTATTGCCGAGCTTTATCACATCGCCGTCCGAAATAAGCACGTCGGGTGTGAAGGGGCGGAAGGGATAGTGGAATATCTCGCCCGAGATAAGCGGCATATCGTCCTTTGAGATGAACACCTTCGCGCCGGTCAGCTCGACGAGTGCGGCGGTGGCATCGACGTGGTCGTAATGCGCGTGGGTGAGGAGTATGTATTTTATATCCATCGGGTCAAGTCCGACGCGGTGCATATTGTCGATTACAACGTAGAGCGCCTCATAATATCCGGGGTCGATGAGTATAAGTCCGTCGCCCGTGTCGATAACGTGCGTGGATGCAGGGTGAGTGCCGACGTAGTAGATATTACCGATCATTCTTGCCGGTGCAACGTAGTCTTTTTTAGCAAATTCCATTTGTAAACTCCTCTGGGAAATTAAACTTCATAGATATTTTAGCACACCTTTTCGCAAAAGGCAAGAGGAAATGATAAATAATTCAAAAAACGTACTTGAAAAAAACATATATCTGTGGTAAAATATAAGATAATGGCAAATTATATCTTTTGCAAACGCTTACATATACCGAAAGGATACACCAATGGAATACAGAATTTCAAACAAGATGCAGGACTTAAAGCCCTCCGCAATACGCGAGATATTCAAGGCACTCTCCGATCCGACGATAATCTCCTTCGCCGCAGGCAATCCCGCGCCCGAATCGTTCCCCGTGGACGATCTCTCGCGCCTTTCCGCGAAGATATTTGCAACCGAGCCGTCGAAGGCGCTTCAGTACGGCATCACCGAGGGCTATCCCGCGCTCAGACAGGACGTTATCGACCGTCTTACCACTCGCTTTAATATAAATATGGACGGACAGATGACCATTATCACCTCGGGCGGTCAGCAGGGAATTGAACTGCTCGCAAAGACGATGTGCAACGAGGGCGATACCGTTATCTGCGAAAATCCGAGCTTTATCGGCGCGCTCAACGCGTTCCGCTCGCTCGGCTGTAAGACCGTCGGCGTACCGCTCGCAGACGACGGCGGCATCGACCTTGAAAAGCTTGAGGATGCGATGAAAAACGATTGTCGTGCGAAGATACTTTACCTTATTCCGACATTCCAAAATCCCGCGGGCACCTGTATGCCGCTCGAAAAGCGCCGTGCAGTGCTCGAGCTTGCAAAGAAGTACAATATCGTAATTTTAGAGGACAACCCTTACGGTGAGCTTCGCTTTGCCGGCGAGGAGATACCTACCATAAAGTCGCTTGACACAGAGGGCGTGGTCGTTTATTCCGGCTCGTACAGCAAGGTATTGTCGGCAGGTATGCGTATCGGCTTTATCTGCGGTCCCGAGGAGGTCGTTACCAAAATGGTAGTCGCAAAGCAGGTCGAGCACGTTCACACCAATCAGTTCTTCCAGATGCTCTGCCACGCTTACATCACCGAGTGCGACATCGACAAGCATATCGAGGGTATCCGCGCACTTTACCGCAGAAAATGCAATCTTATGCTCTCCGAGCTTGACAAGAATATGCCCGACTGTGTAAAATACACCCGTCCCGAGGGCGGTCTGTTCCTCTGGTGCACGCTTCCCGATAATATCGACCAGGGCGCGTTTATTAAAAAGGCGATGGAGAAGAAGGTCGCCGTCGTTCCCGGTCAGGCGTTCAACTGCGACACGAGTGCACCCTCGCAGTGCTTCAGACTCAACTATTCGACTCCGTCCGACGAGCAGATAATCGCGGGCGTGGGCTATCTTGCAGACGCCGTGAAGGCGATGATGTAAGGGAGCGCACACCGTAGGGGCGATTTACGAATCGCCCGCCAGAAAATAACGAAAACATTGATGCGCCCGAGGGCGCAAAGGAGCTTACGTTATGACAACTACTGAAATTATTTATCTTTTAGCGGCGGTGGCACTTGCCGCGCTCGTCGCGTTTACCACGACTCCTGCGGTGAGCGTGCTCGCGCACAAGATCGGCGCTATCGACGTGCCGCGCGATGCAAGACGAATGCACAAAACGCCGATACCCCGTATCGGCGGACTTGCGATATTCGCAGGCTTCGTCGTGGCGACTGCCGTTTTTTGCGAGCTGACGCCTGAGCTTATCGCCATCTACGTCGGCGGACTTATCATAGTTGCCGTCGGCGTTATCGACGACGTAAGGGCAATAAACGCGTGGCTAAAGCTTATCGCACAGGTCGCGGTCGCACTTATTGCCGTATCTCAGGGCGTCGTGCTCGAGTATATAAATTTCTTCGGCACGTACGTTCACTTTGGCGTTTTGTCCGTGCCGATAACGGTCGTGTGGATAGTCGGTCTTACCAACGCTATCAACCTTATCGACGGTCTTGACGGACTTGCGTGCGGCGTTTCGGCCATATGCTCGATGTCGCTTTTGCTCGTGATGCTCTTAAAGGGCGAGGTGGCGGCGGCTATGCTGACTGCGGTGCTCGTCGGCGCTTGCATCGGATTTTTGCCGTTCAACTCAAATCCCGCGAAGATATTTATGGGCGACACGGGCGCGCTCTTCCTCGGATACACGCTTGCCGTAATATCCGTTTCGGGCGTTTTCAAGATGCACACGGTCATTTCCTTTATGATACCGCTGTCCATCTTCGGTCTGCCGCTTTTCGACACCACGTTCGCGTTCGCACGCCGTATTCTTCACGGCAGATCGCCGTTCTCGGCTGACCGCGGACATCTTCACCACAGACTTATCGACATCGGCTTCAATCAGAAGCAGTCGGTTCGCATACTTTACGCGATATGCGCTATTCTCGGCACGTCCGCGATAATGTTTACCGAGGAGAATATAGGCCGCGCGATAATCATTATCGCCGTCGGCTTTATAATCTTCCTCGTCAATTTCATCATACTGCGCCACAAGAGCGTGCGCGGCAAGATGGGGCTTGAGCTTCACGATCCCGTTGACAGTGACAACTACAAAAAGCGCGAGGACAAGGTAAACCGCCTCGCTGACGAATTAAAAAATGAAGAAGAAAATAAATGACGGTACGGGCAATATTGCCCGCGGAACGGCGATAATAATAGTCGCGATGGTCGTCGTGTTCGGCGCGGTGTTTGCGTGGATGTACTCTATGGATATGCTGTATTTGCCGAGCTTTATCGAGGATATTATAGGTAAGGGCGACGACGAGCTCTCGTGGGACCTCGGCGCGCTGTCCGAGCTTGTAAAAAGCGGTAAGGACGAGCACGGCGACGCCGTTACCTTCGAGATAACCTACGAAAACCTTCGCACCGCGCTTCTCGAGAGCGAGAGGGCGGAGGGCGTATACGTCTCGGCTGACGTAAAATACTACGCCGACGGCGGCACCTTCGTGCAAAAGGTCGCGTATTACCGCGACGGCGAGCGCTTTCGCATTGAAGCCTACGAAATAGTGCCGCAGGGTGCAAGCGCCGCGCCTGCGCTTAAAACGCTGACGGTATCGGACGGCAAAGAGATACGCTTTACCGACAATGCCACGGGCGAGTCGCAAACGATGAGCTGCGATGCGTCGGTGCTTCCCGAAAACGAGGCGGGTATCCCCTCCGTTGACGAGCTTCTTTTGGCACTTGCCGAGTTTCCCGAGAGCGAGGGCGCAAGCGCCGCCGAAGGCTCGGAGAGCGTCAGGGACACGACTCTGAAGCTCGTTCGCACGGACACCGGCAACGTATATTACGTTGCGTTCACCTATGCCGATACGGGGCTCGTTGAGGAATATTACGTGTCTGCGCTGCACCGCGCGGTTATATCGATGTTGTGCACGCAAAACGGCAAAGCA
>JAZNBZ010000039.1:0-1953 GCA_045587285.1 Candidatus Flemingiibacterium sp.
TGGTACAGAGTTGACAAGTATTTCGACGAGGCGCATATCGCAGGCATACACGTGCTTCGCCTTATTCACGGCAAGGGCACGGGCGCACTTAAAAATGCGCTTTGGCAGTATCTTAAAACCGATCCGCGCGTGGTATCATACCGATACGGCAAATACGGCGAGGGCGACCTTGGCGTTACCATCGTAGAGGTGAAGTAAACGCGTATGTATAGAAGGATCATAAGTACTATCCTTGCTCTTACAGTGCTTATTGCAACAAATATCTCCCTCGTTTCGTGCGACGATACAGGCGGTGCCTCGCTTATGATTTCGGCAGACACATACATCGTCGAGGCAGGAGAGACCTTGGATGTTGAAAAGCTTCGCGAAATGTTTGTTGCAGACACCGAGCCGTTGCCCGACACGACTGCGTCGTTCGCAGTTTCCGCATCTGACGGTACGTCGGCTGAGGCGACTGACACGACCGACGCGAATGCAGATGAGGTCGTCGAGGGGACTGTTTATTGGGTAACAGACGGAGGCGTGTGGCACAGAACAAGCAAGTGCCGTACTCTTTCGCACTCGAAAAATATACATTCGGGTAAGGTAGAAGAAGCAATGCTTGCCGGCAAGAGCCGCCTATGCAAGGTGTGCGGTAATTAAACTGCAAACTATTTTTGAAATATAATTTTATTTTGGAGGACTAAAACTATGGCTAAACTCAAAATGCTCGCGATAGACCTCGGCGCGTCGAGCGGACGCGGTATCGTAGGCTGCTTTGACGGAAAGAAGCTTACGCTTGAGGAAAATCACCGTTTCGCAAACGAGCCCGTAACAGTAGCAGGTACGTTCACGTGGGACACGCTTCGTATCTTCCACGAGATCAAGAATTCCATCCGCAAGTGTGCGCTCTCCGAGGACAAGGACATCGCTTCTATCGGTATTGATACGTGGGGCGTTGACTTCGGTCTTATCGACAAGGCAGGCAAGCTTATGGCGAACCCCGTGCACTACCGCGACACCCGTACTGTCGGTATTATCGAATACGCGGATCAGTTCGTACCGCGTGAGGAGCTTTATAACACCACGGGACTTCAGTTCCAGAATTTTAATACCGTTTACCAGATCCTTGCGTCGCTTCGCGACAACCCCATATACATAAACAATGCAGATACACTTCTGTTCACTCCCGACCTCTTTAACTACCTCCTGACGGGTGTTAAGAAGTGCGAATATACGATAGCATCGACGGGCGCGATACTCGACGCGAAGAAGCGCGAGTACGCTTACGATATGCTGAAGAAATTCGGCATCCCGACGAATATCTTCGCGCCTATCGCACAGCCCGGCTCAATCGTAGGTCCGCTTCTTCCCGAGATACTCGAGGAAGTTGGCGACATCAAGGCGAACGTCGTAAACGTTGCCGCACACGATACCGGCTCGGCAGTCGTCGCAGTTCCCGCAGTGAACGATGACTTCATCTTCCTTAGCTCCGGCACGTGGTCTATTATGGGTGCAGAGGTAAAGGAGCCTATCATCTCCGACAAGTCCTTTAAGTATAACTTTACCAACGAGGGCGGCGCGGAGAACACTATCCGCTTTGAAAAGAACATCACCGGCTTGTGGCTCAAGCAGGAGTCCAAGCGTCAGTGGGAGCGCGAGGGTAAGAATTATACTCACGACCAGCTCTCCGATATGGCACTCGCATCGAAGCCGTTCCAGTCGCTTATTGATCCCGACGACGCGCTTTTCGCAACTCCCGGTAACCTTCCGAAGAGAATTGCGGAATACTGCAAGAACACGAATCAGCACGTGCCCGAAAACGCAGGCGAGATTATGCGCTGCATCTTCGAGTCGCTCGCGCTTCGCTACCGCTACACCGTCGAGAAGATCGACGAGGTGAAGGGACACAGAACGCCGTTCATCAACATCATCGGCGGCGGTACGAAGGAATCGCTCCTTTGTCAGTTCACC
>JAZNBZ010000040.1:0-5706 GCA_045587285.1 Candidatus Flemingiibacterium sp.
CTCGATGAACGAGGCTTTCTTCGAGAAATATCCCCACTTGGCAGGACATTCGAAAGGGGATGGACGCGTTTGTATGTGCACCTCGACGAAGGAAGTGCGCGACTACATAAGCAACGCTATCGAAACCGTTTGTAATAGTGCACCGCTTCTTGGCGGATTTATCTGTATGGCAAAGAGCGAAAACCTCACAAATTGCTATTCCCACGTACACAAGTCGGGAATGTGCAACTGCCCCAGATGCAAGGACAGAACTGTTGGTGAGGTGATCGGCGAGCTGTTCGCGGCAATACGCGAGGGCGTTGACAGAGTTGATCCGAATATGAAGGTGTTTGACTATTCGTGGGACGGTGACGATCTGGAAGAACGCTTTGACGTTATCGACCATCTGCCCGAGAGAGTTATCGTGGAAAGCATATGCGAGTCGGCTATCGAATACGAGATAGGCGGCGTCAAAAACAAGCTTGGCGACTACTCTCTGAACATTCTCGGCCCGGGCGAGCGATCGCTCGCGATGTGGAAGAGAGCAAAGGCACGTGGTCTTGAAACGGCGGCAAAGGTGCAGATCAACACGACGTGGGAATGCTCCACCGTTCCTGCGCTTCCTGTGCTCGGTAAGGTTGACGAGCTTATGTCAAGACTTCGTGAAGCAAACGTCAACCACGTTCAGCTATCCTGGACGCTCGGTGGATATCCGTCTATGAACCTACTCTACGCCTGCAAGTATTTCTTTGAAAACACAAAGGTACCTGAAATCAGCGAGAATATGATGAAAGCAACGAAGCTGTTTTCCGATGCGTTCAGCGAATTTCCGTCTAACGCGAACGTCGCGTATTTCGGTCCGCAGAACGCAGGCCCGTCCACTCTCTTTTACGAGGCACCCACGGGCTACGCCGCGTCTATGACTTGCTATGCTTACGACGACGTTCTCGGCTGGAGCGGTAACCGCCCCGGATTTAAAAACAAGTACCCCACGGATATTTTTGAGCGTCAGCTCGAGCTGGTTTGCGAAAAGTGGAGGGAAGGACTTCTGCTTGTAGGCGACGAGCCTGACTCGGAGATCAAAGTAATGGCAGAGGCGGGATACAGCATATTCAGATCGTCGAGAAATCACGTTAAGTACGTGCGCCTGCGCGACAACGGCGGTACGGACAAGGAGCTTTACAACGTGGTTCTCGACGAGCGCGAGAATGCGATAAATATGCTTTCGCTTATGAACAAGAATCCGTCTATCGGCTTCGAAGCGGCAAATCACTATTATTTCAGCCGCTTCGGCATTTGTGAGAAGGTAGTCAACTGCGATTATCTCTTGGAAAAGTACAAGAAGTGAACCACCAACGCTCGGATAAATATAACCTGCCGTTCGGAATAATTCGAACGGCGGTTTTTCTATTTGTGAAAATGCTAGAAATATCCTTAAAAATCGTTGTTTTATCCAATTTAATCGGCGCAAAGTACCTTGACAAGCACTCCCTGGTATGGTAAAATGTTGTTAATAGATATTGGATTTCACATATTATCCCTATTCAAAAAATTAAGGAGAAAAACTATGAGCTTATTTTTCAAATCCGATCTTTACAAAACACTTTGTGAGGTATATTCCGAGAAGCGTATGCTTGACTATATAGACACGCTTAAAAAGCTGGAGGACCCCCGCGGCTATTCCGCATTTAACAAGTCTACCGCGTGGTGCGAGGAAGTGCTGAAGAAGGAAGGCTTTTCCGACGTCCGCCGCATCGCGCACAAGGCTGACGGAGAAACCGCTAATTTCGATTTCATAATGCCTCAGGCGTGGGACCTTTGCGGCCGCTCTACGCTTGAGATCGTCGAGCCTATAAACGAAATGATCGCAGACACCGACGTTTCCACGATATACGTTTCCGAATACTCCGCGCCCACTCCCGAGGGCGGAATTACCGCAGAGCTTGTTGACTATGCAACGCTCGATCCGAAGAATCCCGACTGCAAGGGTAAGTACGTGTTCTACCGCGGATATCTTCCGCCGCAGGATCCTCTTTGCGTAACTCTCGCAGGTGCGGGCTGCGCAGGTATTGTGTTCGCGGCGTTTAACACCGCCGAGCACGAGCCCGACGTTCCCTCGTGGACTAACGGTCACGGTAAGATAGGCTGGTACAATCTTAAAGAGGACCCGATGACCTCTATCTTCTGCGTTTCCTGCAAGACGGGTATGAAGCTTCTCGACCTTCTTTCAAAGGGCAAGGTAGTCCTTCACGGCGTGATGGACACAAAGCTCTACGACGGCGAAATTTATACCGTAACCGCAACCATTCCCGGTAAGTCCGAGGACGAGTTTGCCATCCTCGCTCACCTTTACGAGCCGTTCTACTCCGACGACTCGCAGGGCTTCGGCGTTGGCGTTGAGGTTGCGCTTATGCTTAAAAAGCTTATTGAGGACGGCGTGCTTCCAAGGCCCGAAAAGACGCTTCGCCTTATCTTTTCGATGGAGCGTTACGGATTTGCCGCGTTCTTCGCAAATCACGATAAGAGAATCCTCGCGGCTGCAAGCATTGATACTCTGACTTGCTATGCAACGAAGGTGCTTAATCAGCCTATCGCAATCAGAGAGTCGCCGCTTTCAAATCCCTTCTTCGGCGATATGCTCTTTGACGAAGCTTTGACCAACCTTTGCCCCGACGTTCGCTTCTCGCTTCAGCCGGGTAATATGTCCGATGACTGCTGGCAGGCGGAGAGCACCGTTGATATTCCCACGACCTGGTGCGTAAGCGGCTGCGGCAACAATCGCGGCGACTATCACCATGCGGATGCGCGTATTTTCGACGGAATGATTCCCGAGCTTATGGCAAAGCTCGTTCCTATGATTGCGGCTTACACCGCCGTTCTCGTCTGCGGCGACAGAGAGCATTTTGCAAAGCTCGCGGCGGCACTCGAGCCTACCGCGGCAAAGTGGCTTGAGCTCAGAAAGAACTACGTTTCCGGTCTTGCGGGCAGAGGAAGCCTTGCAAAAATCGACGCAAAGTGGAGATGCGACGCGGCAGAGATGCTTTATCTCGGCAGAATGGACTCCTTTAACCGCTTCTTTGACGGCGTCGTAACGCCCACTCTCCCCGAGCACTGGGCTGACGATTACTTTAAAAATCTCCCCGAGCGTGAGCTTTCAGAGGCGGAGAAGAAGGCAAACGGCATCCGTTACCGCAAGGTGACCAAGGGACTTCCGTTCTCGCAGGCACGCGTGCCCGTTGCAGAGCGCAAGTTTATTGAGCCTTGTCACGAAATGGTTTGGGGACTCCTTTCTCCCGAGAGAACCGTGCTCGACGCTATCCGCCTCAGAGATGCGGCTCATAATACAAGAACCTCCGATGCGGTTATCGAAAAGAATCTCGAGTATTTTGCATTCCTCGCAAAGTACGGCTATCTTGAAGAAGTAAGGTAATCACCCGAAAGGCAGGTAAACTACAATGAAATTTGAACTTCCGGAGCTTGATAAAGCGCCCGTTAAAATACCGCATTTTCCGACGCTTGTATGTGCGTTCGTATACCGCGCGCTTGAATTTTTTACGTACGAAAAGATAGCAAAGACGCTCGGAACCACGCCCGAAAACGTCAAAGAGCTCGGCGCGGCTATGGGTATTATGGAGGATCAGAAGAGCGACGTTTGGCTTCGAATCGGCTATATCACGATAATCCGCGCTATGTGGCATCTTATGCCGTACGAGCAGCTTATCGAGCTGCTTGAAACCGATGAGGACGAGCTTGCAATTCTCCTTCGTGAGGAGGACTTCCTCGACATCAAGCTTGGCAAGAAGCCCGTTTGCGAAAGACTCGTTTGGAAGGAAATTACCGAATCCGACAAGGTCGCGCTTGCAAGAATCAAGCTCTCTATGAGCACGCTTTCTCTTGAAGGCAAAAAGCCTTTTGAGTTTGAATACATAATGCCCGACGTTGAGTTTTCCGGCAAGGAAAACTTCGGAGCGAGAATTATTTATCTCTTTTCGGGCCTTTATCAGAAGGCACTTGACGTTGACAGCGAGGAATACTGCTCCGATGAGCTTCTTGAAAGCTACAGCAGAGTTGGTGTTAACGGAATTTACATTCAGGGCGTGCTTTACCTGCTTACCGAATTCCCGTTCAACAATGAGCTTTCAAAAGGATTCGAAAAGCGTATTGCAAACTTAAAAAAGCTCACCGAAAGATGCGCAAAGTACGGCATCAAGGTTTACCTTTACATAAACGAGCCTCGCTCGATGAATAAGGCATTCTTTGAAAAATATCCTCACATAAAAGGTCACTACGAGAGCGACGAGCGCATCTGTATGTGCACCTCAACCAAAGAAGTGCAGGACTACATCAAAAACGCTTTTGAAACCATCTGCAGAAACGTTCCCCTGATCGGCGGATTTATCTGTATGGCAAAGAGCGAAAACCTCACAAACTGCTATTCTCACGTGCATAATTCCGGCTTGTGCAACTGTCCGAGATGCAAAGACAGAACAGTGGGCGAGGTAATCGGCGAGCTGTTTCACGCAATACGCGAGGGTGTTGACCGAGTTAACCCCGATATAAAGGTCTTTGACTTCTCGTGGGACGGCGACAGCATCGATATTAGACTCGACGTTATCGACCACCTGCCCGAGCGGGTTATCGTTGAAAGCATTAACGAATCCGGAATTCCGTATGAAATCGGGGGCGTTCCCTGCAAGGTCACGGACTATTCGCTTAATATCGTAGGCCCCGGTGAACGCTCGCTTACGATGTGGAAAAGAGCAAAGGAAAGAGGACTCGAAACAGCCGCAAAGCTACAGATCAACACCACGTGGGAATGCTCGACGGTTCCCGCGCTTCCCGTACTTGACAAGGTTGACTATATGATGTCAAGACTTCGCGAGGAGGGCGTTAATCACGTTCAGCTTTCCTGGACGCTCGGCGGTTATCCTTCGATGAATCTGCTCTATGCCTGCAAGTATTTCTTTGAAAACTCAAAGATTCCCGAAATCAGCGAGAACATGAAAAAAGCAACCAAGCTCTTCTCCGAAGCGTTCAGCGAATTTCCGTCCGGCCTCACCGAAGCGTATTACGGACCGCAAAATTCCGGCCCGTCTACCTTGTTCTATGAGGAGCCTACAGGGTATATGTCAACAATGACGTGCTACGCCTACGACGACCTTGAGGGCTGGAGAGGCGCCAGAAACAGAATTCATAAGTACCCCGAAGACGTGTTTATAAACCAGTTTGAAAAGCTCTGCACGAAGTGGAAGGAAGGCCTCGTGCTCATCGAAAACGATGAGAATGAGGAGATCAGAATAATGGCAGAGGCAGGCTACAGCATCTTCCGCTCCTCACTCAATCTTTCGAGGTTCATTCGTCTGCGCGACAACGGCGGCTCGAATAAGGAGCTTTATGACATTGTCCTCGACGAGCGTGAAAACGCAGTAAATATGCTTAAACTTATGAACAAGAATCCGTCGATCGGATTTGAGGCGGCAAACCACTATTATTTCAGCCGCTTCGGCATTTGTGAGAAGGTAGTCAACTGCGATTACCTCTTGGAAAAGTACGGCGAATAAAATTTAAAACGCAAATCACCCGTCGCAAGTATGCGGCGGGTGATTTTTTTGCAAAATTTGCGCTGAATTACATACGATACGCATACGTGCGGGAAGGCAATTTACTTGAATGACGGCGCTCAATTTTAATATATGAAATATACTGTGTTTTATTGACATAGGTAAA
>JAZNBZ010000041.1:0-17700 GCA_045587285.1 Candidatus Flemingiibacterium sp.
TCCCGAGGCGGAGTATCTCGAGCGCATCGAGTACGAGCTTGAGGTGATAAACCGTATGGGATACGCCGACTACTTCCTCATAGTGCAGGATTTCGTCGGATACGCAAAGAAAAACGGTATTCCCGTCGGTCCCGGACGAGGCTCGGGCGCAGGAAGCCTCGTCGCATTTTTACTCGGTATCACAGACCTTGATCCGCTTTATTTCGAGCTGCTGTTCGAGCGTTTTCTTAACCCCGAGCGCGTCAGTATGCCCGACTTTGATATTGACTTTTGCTATAACCGCCGCGACGAGGTTATCGCCTACGTCCGCGAGCGGTACGGCAGCGACCACGTGGCGCAGATAGTTACGTTCGGTACGATGGCGGCGAGAGCCGCAGTCCGCGACGTCGGACGCGCGCTCGGTATGTCATACGCCGAAACGGATGCGGTTGCCAAAAATATACCGCACGCTCTTGATATGACGCTCGACGGCGCACTTAAAGCGAGCCGTGAGCTTCGCGAAATGTACGAGGATTCGCCGAAGGTCAAGCGCCTTATCGACACCGCGCGTGCCCTTGAGGGTATGCCGCGCCACTCGTCCACACACGCGGCGGGCGTTGTAATAACGGACAAGCCCGTGCACGAATACGTTCCGCTTGCAGTCAACGGCGACGCGCCCGTAACGCAGTTCGATATGGACACCGTCGCAAAGCTCGGACTTTTGAAGTTCGATTTTCTCGCGCTTCGCTATCTTACCATAATTTCCGATACCGAGAAGCAGATTCGCGAGCGCGAGCCGAATTTCAGCGTTGAAGCTCTGCCGCTCGACGATAAGGCGGCGTATGAGCTTATCTCGTCGGGTAATACCGACGGCGTGTTCCAGCTTGAATCGGGCGGTATGCGTCAGATGCTCACGCAGCTTCGCCCCGATACCATCGAGGATATCATCGCGGCGATATCGCTGTACCGCCCGGGTCCGATGGAGTCGATACCCAAATATATTGAAAATCGCAGAAACCGCGATAAGGTGACGTATAAAACACCGCTTCTCGCGCCTATACTCGATGTGACCTACGGCTGTATGGTATACCAGGAGCAGGTAATGCAGGTCTGCCGAAGCGTCGCAGGCTACACGTTCGGACGCGCCGACCTCGTTCGCCGTATGATGGCGAAGAAAAAGGCAGAGGAAATGGAAAAGGAGCGCGCAGTATTCGTTGAGGGTGCGGCGAAAAACGGAATATCCGATGACGTCGCAAACGAGCTTTTCGACGAAATGTCGGGTTTTGCGTCCTACGCGTTCAACAAGAGCCACGCGGCGGCGTACGCGCTTATCTCCTACCGCACGGCTTATTTAAAGAGCCATTATCCGACCGAATATTTGGCGGCGCTTATGACGTCAGTTATGGGCAACACCGCAAAGACCGCAGAGTACGTTGCGGAATGCTCGCGCTATAAAATACGCATACTTCCGCCCGATATAAACGAATCGACCGCCGATTACCGCGCTATTATAAAGGACGGCGAGCGGTATATCCGCTTCGGCTTGCTTGCACTGAAAAATCTCGGCGTCGGCTTTATCGAGCGAATCGTCGCCGAGCGAAAAAATCGCCCGTTTGCGTCACTCGAGGATTTCGTCGAGCGTATGTACGCAAAGGATATGAACAAGCGACAGCTTGAGGCGCTTATTAAGAGCGGCTCGTTCGACGGGCTTGGCGTTTACAGAAGCAAGCTTTTGCTCTCCTATGAGCGCATCATTGACCACTATCAGGAACGCGGACGCACGAATATCGCAGGACAGCTCGATATGTTTTCGATGGGACTTGAGGATAACGCCTCGCCCGAGAAGTTCGACTATCCCGACGTGCCGGAGCTTACCTTCAGAGAAAAGCTGAAGCTTGAGAAGGAGTGCTCGGGAATATATTTCTCGGGGCATATGCTCGAGGACTATTCGCGCCACGTTGAAAAGATAGCGCCGACGCAGATAAACAACATTCTCGCGGCGCTTGACGAGGAAAGTGAGTGCGAGGAGAGCTTTGCCGATAAGCAGACGGTCACCGTTTGCGGAATCGTGACTCGCAGACAGTCGAAAACCACCAAAAACGGCGCGCAGATGGCGTTTGCCGCGATAGAGGACAGATACGGCGAGATCGAGGTTATAATCTTCCCGAAAACCTTTGAAGCCGTCGGATATATGTTCTCCTCGGAAGCCGCGCTTTGCGTGACGGGACAGCTTTCGCTGCGCGACGACGAGGGGCCAAAGATACTCTGTCAGAGCGTGTTCGAGCTTGACGATGACAGACGCTTTAACGAAGGCTCGCAGATGCCGTCGAACAGCGACACCTCGGACAGACGAAGCCGTTCGGCGCCAAGCGTGTCTGCACCGACACCGGCCGCGCCCGATATTCACGAGGCTGTCGTTACACCTAAGAACGATGGCGCAGGTCAGGTATACCACGTAAGCGGCGTTGCCGCACCGCCGCCTGCACCGCGTGTAACGGGTTATGCGCCGACTGCACCGAAGCCGAGTGCACCTGCCGCACCGAGCAAGGTATATCTTCGCGTTGACAGCACCGATGAAAATGACAGGCTTTTCAGAAAGGCGCAGAATCTTTGCTGTATCTTCTGCGACGGCACGGCGGAGGTCATATTCTACGACAAATCCACCGCCGAGTACAAGCGAATGACCGGAGTGCGGCTTTGTGCAACTCCGTTTGTGATAAACGAGCTTCGCCTTTTGCTTGGAAGCGAAAACGTCGTAATAAAATAACGTTGTGTAACACAAAGAATAAATTTTCAAGTATCGGCAGAATAATTCATAAAATATTAATTATATTGCGGTATAATTTATAAAATGCTTTAAGACTGCCAAGCAGGAAAGGGAATCGTAAATTGAACAGCCAAAACCGAAGACCGGATAAAAACGTAAATTGGGGACGCGAGGTCAAAAACTCCGGCAAGCTCGCGAGCACGGTTGCGGGAAGATTGCTTTCATACGTGATGAATGCGCTTCTTACCGTGGTTCTCATATGCTTTATAACGGGAATTATAGTCGCCACCGTGTTTGCGGTGTACGTCAAGAACTACATTGATCCGACTATCGATCCGTCCATATTCCGCGTTAATTCGAGTCAGACCACGAAAATTTACTATATGGATTATACCGACCGTGAGAATCGCATCGGCAATATGGTCGAGATAAAGAACGAGCAGCTTTACGGCTCGGAAAACAGCGTATGGGTTACCTATACGCAGATACCCGAGGATCTCGTGAACGCATACGTCGCGGTTGAGGACAGACGCTTCTGGAGCCACAGCGGTATTGATATATGGCGTACGGGTAAGGCGATAGTTAACTATTTCCTTCCGCTTTGGAAGGACGCCGGCGGTGCTTCGACGATCACCCAGCAGACTATCAAAAACCTGACCGACGACAAGGACTACACACCGCAGCGTAAGATTCAGGAGATACTGCGTGCGCTCAATCTCGAAAAGCAGCTCGACAAAACGGAGATACTTGAGCTCTATATGAACAACATCTATCTCTCGCAGAACTGCTACGGAGTTCAGGCGGCGGCGTACACCTACTTTAACAAGGACGTTTCCGAGCTGACGCTCGTTGAGTGTGCGGCGATAGCGGGTATCACAAATTCGCCTACGAAATACGATCCTGTTCAAAATCCCGAAAAAAATAAAGAGCGTCGCCAGAAGATCCTCAGAGATATGCTCAGGGAGGGGTATATAACTCAGGGCGAATATGACAGTGCATACGACGCGGAGCTTGTACTCGACTATCAAGGCAGAGCGAAGGACGCGTCGATCACCTCGAACTCGTGGTATACCGACCAGGTAATGGTCGAGGTTGCAAACGCGCTTTGCGAGCAGTACGGATATACGCTTGAAATGGCGTACAACCTCATTTACACGGGCGGACTTCAGATAATCACCCTTCAGGATCCCGACGTACAGGCTGTGCTCGAGGAGGTATATACCAACGAAAGCAACTTCCCCAAGACGAATAATGCGGTACAGCCGCAGTCCTCGGCAGTAATAATCGATCCCGCAACGGGCGACGTTCTCGGACTCGTCGGTGCGCGAGGCTCCAAGGAGGCAAATCTGCTTCTCAACTACGCGACGAGCACCACGCGCTCCCCCGGCTCGTCAATAAAGCCGCTTTCGGTATACGCACCTGCGCTCGAATACGGCATTATCACCTACGGAAGCACCTACGACGATACTCCCGTGCGCTTCAATTATGCGGACAGCGATACGGAAAAGCTTAACCCCATCGCTTGGCCTAAGAACCTGCCCGAGCGTTACGGCGGTCTTACTACGGTAAACGATGCGGTGACACGCTCGGTGAATACCGTCGCAGTCCGTATCCTCGAGGAGCTTACGCTTGATACCTCGTTTGATTTTGTTAAAAACAAGCTGAAAATGGACAGCTATATCGAATACGCAACGCTTGCAGGCGGTGTGTCGATCACCGATAAGGACTACTCGGCGCTTGCACTCGGCGGTATGAACTACGGCGTTACAAACCTTGAGATAACCGCGGCGTATCAGATATTTGCAAACGGCGGCGTTTACAACAAACCGCGTACGTGGCTTCGAGTGCTTGACGCGGACGGTAATATTCTCCTTGAAAACACAGCGGAGAGCTATATCGTTATAAGCGAGCAGACCGCATCTATAATGACCAAGATGCTTGAAAACGTCGTAACTCGCGGTACCGCAACGAGCGTGTCCTTAAAGAGCACGGTCGATTGCGCCGGTAAGACGGGTACTACCTCGAACGACGTTGACCGTTGGTTTATCGGCTACACGCCGTACTACGTTGGCGGAGTTTGGTTCGGCTACGAGATACCGCAGTCGCTCGGAACGCTCTCGTGGAGCCCGTGTACGATCGCGTGGGATATAATAATGACCAAGCTTCACCAGAAATATATAAACGCAGGTCAGCTAAAGACCTTTGAAAACGCTGACGGCGTTATAACGGCGACCTACTGTAAGGATTCAGGCAAGCTTATGACTGCGGCGTGTCACGCGGACGTGCGCGGTAACCGCGCAGAAACGGGTTACTTTACCGCTTCGACTATCCCGAGCGAGTACTGTGACGTGCATATTATGGTGCCGTACGACACCGTAACAGGCGGTATTGCCTGCGAGTCGTGTCCGCCGGAGAACGTAAAGAACGTTGGACTTATTAAGGTTTCGCGCGTGTTCCCCGCGAGCGTCAAGGTCACCGACGCGCAGTACACCTACCGACAGATCGGTACGGACACCGTTATGCCCGAAACGGGCGACGTGCCGTTCTATATAGGCTTGTATGCAGACGGCGAGTATCCGGGTTATACCGATACCGCAGGTAAGCGCGTATACAACAGCTATTGCTACGAGCACCACGCGCTAAGTGCAGAGCCCGAGCCGGACGATGAAAACGTCGAGGATACCGATGACACGGGCGACGGTAACGGTACGGACGATACCGATATCGATTAAAACCACGGATGCATTAAAGCTAAAATCACCTCATACAATTGTGTGAGGTGGTTTTTATGTCTTTAAAGCGCGCAAAAAAACGATTGCGCTCGCTCGTGCGTACGGAGCTTTGTGCTATAAATCCGCGTTGTGTTATTATCGGGGCGCTTATAATCCTTTTCTGCGGAATATTAAGCGCATTTGCGGGCGGCTCTACCGAGGCTTACCGCGAGCTTGAGCGCCCCGCGTTTGCTCCGCCTGCATTCGTTTTCCCGATCGTGTGGACGGTTCTTTACGTGCTTATCGGCGGTGCGGCGGGGGCGGTTGCCTGCTCGTGCGAGAGGGCGTATGAGGCGGATAAGTACAGAGGGCTTTTATTCTTCGTGATTATGATGATATTTAATTTTATCTGGTCGCCGCTGTTCTTTGGTGCAGGCGCGTACTTCGCGGCATTCGTCACTATCCTGATGATGATAGTCCTCACGTTTTTCATAATCTGTTATTTCGGACGCATATACAAAAGCGCGGCGGCTGTAATGACGCTCTATTTGCTGTGGCTCTTTTTTGCGGCGTATCTTAATCTGTCTATTATTATTTTGAACTGATAGCGTAGTGAACAAAAATATTTTTGCGTTTTGTGAAACTTGCACTATGCCTTGCCCAAAAGCAGACGGCGAGTGGGAAAATGTGCGCATTTTCTATTGACAAAGCGCGGAAAAAAGAGTATAATATACGCATAGGTGAGGCGGCGTATTTGCCGCTCAAAAGCTCGCTTATATCAAATTTTAGGAGGAATTTAAAATGAAATTTACCCGTATTCTGGCGCTTGCTTTAGCTGCAATTATGGCGGTATTCTGCTTTGCATCCTGTGGCGTAGAAACTATCAACGTTAACCTTAAAATCAACTGCGGCGATCCTGAGTTCCCGGTAATTCTTGACGTTAAGGTTCCGCTCAAGAGTAAAGATCCGACCGTTCTTCAGGCGTTTGTTGAAGGCTGCATTATCAACGAGATGGACTACACCCTCACCGAGGACGAGGAGTCCGTTAAGGATATCGACGTCTACAAGGACTACGTAGACACCGAAACCAACACTACGTACTACTGGTACTACACCATTAACGGTGCAGAGCCCACCTCCGGCAGAGCGGCTGACAACACGGTTGCTGACGGCGATACGATAGAGTTTATCTACACCGCATACGTTCCGGACGCTGAATAATGAAATAAAGGAAGAACGGCTTCGTTCTTCCTTTTTCTTTTCGGTAATATTTTGGAGTCTGACGCAGTATAATGTAACAGCAAAATATTATCGGGAGGAGCATATATGTTTATATATTCAATGAGAGGCAGTACGCTGAAATTTTTCGGTGTCACGGCGGTTGCTATGGTTGCGCTTATTGGTCTGCTTGTGTTTATTCCGAGCGCCGAGCCTGCTATGTCGGACGGCGTTATCGGCGCGGTTGAGGCGGTCAAGTTTGACAAGATCAAAAATTCGGGAGACCGTATTGAGTTTTTGCGTCAATTCGGCTGGGAGGTTGAATCCGAGCCCGTGGAGATCGCAGAGGTGACCGTACCCGAGGAGTTTGACAAAGTCTACCAAAGCTACAACGAGCTTCAAAAGAAGCAGGGCTTCGACCTTGCCAAATACGCTAAAAAGAACGTTGAGCGCTATACTTACCGCATCACGAACTACGACGGATACGAGGGCGAGGTGCTCGTAAGCATTCTCGTACATAAAAACAAGGTCATAGGCGGTGACGTTTGCTCCGCCGATGCCAACGGCTTTATCCACGGACTTGATAAGAATATTGAATATTGATAAAATCCCCGTTCGATCTGCGAACGGGGATTTTTCCTTGGAGCAGGTAAAGGGAGTCGAACCCTCCTATCAAGCTTGGGAAGCTTGCGTTCTACCGATGAACTATACCTGCACCTACAATAAATATTATACGGCAAAGGAGATAAATTGTCAAGGTCGGAGGAAGGATTTTTTCAGATAAGCGTTCGACGTTATGCGAGTTATGCCAAAGGCGCTTTCACGCTGCCCGTGCCGCGGTAATAAAATGATATGGGAGCGTGTATCGCGCTTCCCGAAACACGAAACTTTTTGAAAAATATTTTTTATACGTGACTAAAATTCCTGCACGCGGTAAAAACTATTGACACAAGAAATTAAAAGCATGGAGAGTGAATTTTCTTGACTGTAAAACGCGGAGATATTTACTACGCAGATTTAAGCCCCGTGGTCGGCTCGGAGCAAGGCGGACTGCGCCCCGTCCTTATCGTGCAGAACGACGTCGGAAACAAGTACAGCCCCACGGTAATAGCCGCGGCTATTACCTCGCAGGTCGGCAAAAACCGTCTGCCAACGCACATCGACGTGGTGGCGGATCAGTATGGGCTTGCCAAGGATTCGGTAATACTCCTTGAGCAGATACGCACACTTGATAAGAAGCGCCTCAAGGAAAAAATGGGGCATCTTGACGACGGGATTATGCAAAGGGTAAACGACGCCATCGGTGTCAGTTTTGGGCTTGAAACGCCTCTCTTATGACGACTACATACCCGAATACGAAAAGTAGCGCATCGGGTATGGGAACGTTATTAACCGCTCTTTTTTCAAAGAGCGGTTTTGATTTTTAATGTGAGGTGCGTCTAATTCTTTTGTGAACATTTGGCGAAGTGTATTGCAATTGTCCGCGCGTCGGTGTTATAATATCTGTAGTATAATAGGCGAGGAGGATGCTTGGTGTATAAGATACTGACCGTTGATGACGAAGAAATGATACGCGCGCTTATAAGAAAGTACGCCGAATTTGAAGGCCACGAGGTCACAGAGGCGGCGGACGGAATGCAGGCTGTGGAGCTTTGCCGCACACAGGATTTTGACATAATTATTATGGATATAATGATGCCCGAGCTGGACGGCTTTTCCGCTTGCCGCGAAATTCGCAGAACGAAAAACACGCCTATAATAATGCTCTCCGCGCGCGGTGAGGAATACGACAAGATAAACGGCTTCGAGCTTGGTATTGACGATTACGTGGTAAAGCCGTTTTCGCCAAAGGAGCTTATGCTTCGCATAAACGCGGTAATGAACCGCACGAGAGCGGGCGCTGTCACGGCGCAGAACGAGGTCGTGGAGATCGAGGGGCTGAAGGCGGATTTTACGGCGCGTATCGTATACGTTGACGGTAAGAGAGTTGATATGTCGCCAAAGGAGTACGACCTGTTTTTCTATATGCTTCGAAACCGCAATATTGCGCTCTCGCGCGAAAGGCTCATAACCGAGGTCTGGGGCTACGACTTTTACGGCGACGACCGCACGCTTGATACGCATATAAAGCTGCTTCGAAGGAGTCTTGGCGACTATGCGCGTCTTATCGTGACGCTTCGGGGGGTAGGGTATCGCTTTGAGGCATAACGGTAAAAGATACGCGAGCAGGCTTGGCATCAGATGGAAGCTTTTTGGGTATATGATGCTTTTTCTTGCGATACTTCTTGGGCTTTTGTGGCTTTTTCAGGTCGCGCTTTTTCCAAGCATTTATAGGTCTGTACGAATTTCGGAAATAAAAAACAGCGCCACGGAGCTCGCCGAAAACGTGGGCCTTGACAGAGCAAGGCTTCAGTCGCTTTCTGAGCTTGTCGCCGAGGACAAGCACGTCTGCACGCTGGTTTTTGACCAGAGCGGAAATGTTCTCGCAAGCTCGGACGTGCTGACCGACTGCGTGATACACACAATGTCCGCACGCAACGTTTATACGCTGTATACGCTTGCACTTCAAAACGGCGGCGAGAATATGTCCTCGTTCAAGCTTGGCGCATTTAAAAATCTGCGCCCGGCGGTAGGAAGCTATCCGTCGTATAATGCAAGCGATTCGTCAGATGACGACGTGGCGGAGAGTATGATATACACTAAAGTCGTAACTACCGTAAGCGGCAAGGATATCGTCGTCGTTTTGAACGCGACGGTTTCACCCGTTGCCTCCACGGTGCGTACGCTCCAGCGCGAGCTTATTATCATAACTGCCGTTATGGTACTGCTTGCGGCGGTTTTGTCCTTCATTCTCGCAAGACGCGTCAGTGCGCCGATTGTGAAGATAAACGACAGCGCCAAGGAGCTTGCGCGCGGTAAATACGACACCGAGTTTGCCGTCGGCACGTATCGGGAAATATCAGAGCTTTCCGACACGCTGACCTACGCGGCGTCCGAGCTTTCCAAAACGGGCGCACTCCAACGCGAGCTTATTGCGAACATCTCACACGACCTGCGCACGCCGCTCACGATGATAACGGGCTACGCAGAGGCTATGCGTGACATACCGGGTGAAAATACGCCCGAAAACGTTCAAATAATCATTGACGAGGCACAGCGCCTCTCCTCGCTCGTCAACGACGTGCTTGATATATCAAAGCTTCAGGCAGGGACGGTGGAGCTTACGAAAACCGAATTTAATCTTACACAGACGGTGCGTGAGGTTATCGGGCGGTTTTCGAAATTTACCGAGCAGGACGGCTGGACTATAGAATTCGTGCACGACTGCGAGGCGGTGGTCGAAGCCGACCGCGCGCGTATTCTTCAGGTTATCTACAATTTTATAAACAACGCGATAACACATAGCGGCGGCGAGCGTATTGTAACCGTTACCCAGCGTATTGTACCGTACGGGGATAAAAACGCCGTCCGTATTGAGGTAGCGGACAAGGGTGAGGGTATACCGCCCGAGGCGATACCGAACGTTTGGGACAGATACTACAAGGTCGATAAGCTTCACCGTAGGGCGGCTACGGGCTCGGGACTCGGTCTTTCTATCGTAAAGAGTATACTCGATCTGCACGGAGCGAGATACGGCGTCGAGAGCGAGCTCGGCTGCGGCTCGACGTTTTGGTTAGAATTATAAGAAAAGGTTGACGCATTTAGCGTCAACCTTTTTCGTTACATATATTTGTATTCGATCTGATCGTAAAGTCTGTTCATTACGCTCGCTATGCAGAATATCCATACGACGGTTGGGACGAAAGCGCAAAGCCACAAATCTGCAATCACGTCCGCGCGAAGCATAAGATACGTCAGATTGATAAGCGCGACCGCGACGAACGCAGCGAAGCCTACGGTAAGCGATTTGTTTAATTGACGCTGCGTGTCGGCGCTGAACTCGATGATGCGCTTGTCCGTGATATCGGGAGCGGCGGCGAGATGCACCGCTACCACCCTTTTAAGCTCGCGGTATACGAAATAGCCGGTTAAGATAAGCAGGGCGTATTCCACGGCGGTGGCTACGCACGTCGTACCGAACGTTAAGAGAGCTCTGCGGTCGTAGTGAACGTCTGAGATGAGGTAGTTCACGCCGAAGTACGTTGACAGCGCAAACGATACGGCGGATACTGTAGCAAAGAGTGCGGGGAATATTACCGCGAGCTTTGAAACGGCAGATATACGGCGAAGCAGCAGCATCGCCGCGATAATAAATATACCGCAAACGAAGGTGGGAACGAAATTCACGCCGTCGAGCCACATATTCGGCAGAAAGACAAGCCCGACGATGATTGTGGAAATTACGGTACGCAGTCTGCGGCGAATTAAAAGACCTTTATTTGAGCCGATTTCAATCTCGTAATCGTGAAGCACTCGCTCAATAAACGGCGTGTCGCCTGCGACACGCTTCGTATAGCGTACGAGGCTTACGAGCCATACGATGCCGACGACCGTGCCGACGATAAGATTAAGCTCGACGAGGAGCGGCTTGTAGTACGTGAGATCGCTTTGTGCTCCGCTCGTGATCTCACCGGAATACAGACAGCACAGCTCGGGGAACAGGCAGAATGCGTTTTTAACGATGAAAAACAGTGGCGTGAGAAGGCGGACGTCCTTGTATTTTTTGAAGATAGTTTTGCAGTCAAAGCGAGTTCCGAAATATTCAAGTCCGTCGAATATTCTGCCTGCGGCGGGAAGGGCATACATTAGCTCAATAACCGCAAAGCCGAATACGAAAATGAGCACGTACGTGTCGTCAACGAAGGGAACGAGTATCATCGAGAACGTCTTTAAAAGCATAAACCAACGAAGTCTGCCAATGCTCGCCATAGCGTCGGCTACGTTGGGACAAAGGTCAGCCAGCTTGGAAAGCCCCTTCATCAAAAAGACGTATCCGAAAAAGTCGGGAAGGATATCAACCACGTTGATGCAGGGATTGAAAAGAAAAACAAACGCCGCTATGAGATAAGGATATCCAAGCTCATTCCTCGGCGAGGATTTTTTCTTGGTGCCGTTTTTGTTTAGCATATGTATCAGCCTTTCTTGTTGCGCTTTGTCCACGCTATTATCTTATCAAAGATATCGCCGCCGTTTGGCATATCCTCGTCGCCCTCAAGACAGATATGCGCGTAGCAGGAAAAAATGAGCGCGAGGTTTAAGAACAGTATGACGTATGCAAGGAGAAATGCGATAATTCCAAGATATCCCGTAACTATCGTAAATCCGTCGCTTAATACTCCGCCATACGTGCGCACGAGAGAGCAGGCGGCTGCCGCGAGCTCAGAGACCAGATACGCTGCGTTTACCGACAGCATAAAAACACTCCGCCTTGCAAGCTTTGGGAGTTCAACCTCTCCCGAGAGCGTGTAAACGCCAACGAAAAGAGCGGCGGTAAATGCCGTGATGGTGAGTGCGTAAAGTGCGTTTGTCACGGGTGCCAATATGGCGCCAATTTGCTCCGACAGCATACCGTCAATGCCGGCTACGTCGAGCATCAGCGCGGCGAGCGATACGGCGGAGAGCACTATCCCGAGAATTTTTGCTATGCTGAAGGCGCGGTTCTCAGCACAGTAATGCGTGAGCCGCTTCAGACCAAGCAGCATAACGATACAGCCGATAATCGCGAGGTTCGGGAGCACGTCGATGCGGCTGAGCGGGAAAAATATCAGAAAAAAGTATCCGACGAAAATTAGACCAAATCCCATTTCAATTCCTTTCGCCCCTCCCGTATGGGAGAGGCGGTGTTTTTTATTATTCGCTCGCTTCACCCGAGCCGCAGCACTTCTTATACTTCTTGCCCGAGCCGCAGGGGCACGGATCGTTACGGCCAACCTTAGCGGTCTGCCTTGCGGTAGCGCTGACTATACCTGCCTTTGCGGCGCCTGCCGCAGATACGGGACGCTTCAGCGCTCCGCCTGCAAAGCCCTCACTCGTGGGCTTTGCAACCTCGACGCGCTTTATTTCCTGCTCACGTCTTATCTGTACGGAAAGCAGCTTGCGAACGGTATCCTCGCGTATCTGCGCGATCATATCGTCAAACATTTCCGCGCCAATAAAGCGGTACTCGTTGACGGGGCTGCGCTGTGCATACGCCTGAAGTCCGATAGAGGAACGAAGATCGTCCATAGCGTCGATGTGGTTCATCCAATTCTGGTCAACCGAGCCGAGAAGCATTACGCGCTCGATCTCACGCAGACGCTCACCGAGAAGCTCCTCCTTGGAGGCGTAAAGGGCGTTTGCGCGCTCGTGTAGCACGCTTGCGATATCTTCCTTCTTTAGGCTCGAAAGCTCCTCGTCGGTATATCTGAAGTCGTCCTCCTTGCAGAGCAGACCGAAGAAATGCGTGCGTATAGCGTCGATATTCCAATCTGCGGGGTTTTCGGCTGCGGTGTATCTGTTTACGGCCTCGTCAACCGTTTCGGTTATCATACCGCGTACCGTTTCGCTGAGGTCTGCACCGTCGAGCACCGAGCGGCGCTGACTGTAGATGATATTACGCTGCTGATTCATAACGTCGTCGTATTCGAGGACGGTCTTGCGGCGCTGGAAGTTTGCGTCCTCAAGTCGCTTCTGCGCGCCCTCGATAGCGCCCGAGAGAATATTCGCGTCGATAGGCTGGTCCTCGTCAAGACCGAGGCGCTCAACCATACCGATAATACGCTCGCTTCCGAAAAGTCGCATAAGGTCGTCCTCAAGCGAGAGGAAGAAGCGCGATTCGCCGGGGTCACCCTGACGTCCCGAGCGTCCGCGAAGCTGATTGTCTATACGGCGGCTTTCGTGGCGCTCCGTACCGATTATATAAAGACCGCCGACGTCGCACACCTTCTTTGCCTCGGGTGCGATCTCAAGCTTGTATTTTTCAAGCGATTCGTGGTATTTTTCGCGTGCCTCGAGCACGATCTCGTCAACCTCGTTTGACATACCGACGGCGAGAACGATAACGGACTCGTCGTAGCCGAGCTTACGTAGGTCATTCTTCGCGAGGAACTCAGCGTTACCGCCGAGCATAATGTCCGTACCGCGACCTGCCATATTGGTGGAGATGGTAACTGCGCCGAGCTTACCTGCCTGCGCAACGATCTCCGCTTCCTTTTCGTGGTACTTCGCGTTAAGCACGACGTGGGGGATTCCGTTTAATTTAAGCTTTTTTGAAAGCTCCTCGGATTTTTCGATAGAAACCGTACCGACGAGCACGGGCTGTCCCTTCTCGTGGCACGCCTTGATCTGGTTTACGATAGCCTTGTACTTGCCGTTTACGGTCTTGTAAACGACGTCGCTGTGGTCCTTGCGGATCATAGGCTTGTTGGTGGGTACCTCGACAACGTCGAGCGAGTAGATCTCGCGGAACTCGTTTTCCTCGGTGAGTGCCGTACCCGTCATACCCGAAAGCTTCTTGTAAAGGCGGAAGAAATTCTGGAAGGTGATGGTTGCGAGAGTTTTGCTCTCCTTTTTGATGTCAACGTGCTCCTTTGCCTCGATTGCCTGGTGCAGACCGTCCGAATAGCGTCTGCCGGGCATAACGCGGCCCGTGAACTCGTCTACGATAAGAACCTCGCCGTCCTTGACGATGTAGTTTACGTCGCGCAGCATAGAGCCGTGCGCCTTGATTGCCTGATTTATATGGTGTGAGAGGGTAGAGTTCTCGGGATCGGAGAGGTTCTCGACGTCGAAATAAGCCTCTGCCTTCTTAATGCCGCTTGCGGTGAGCGTTACGTTCTTCGCCTTTTCGTCAACGATATAGTCGCCGTCGATGTGGTCGTCAAGCTCCTTTGAGTCAAGCTCCTTGATAACGAATTTCTTGAGCGTGCGAACAAACTTGTCCGCGCGGTCGTAGAGGTCGGTTGAGGCTGCGCCGACACCCGAGATGATGAGAGGCGTTCTCGCCTCGTCTATAAGGATGGAGTCAACCTCGTCGACTATCGCGAAGGCGTGCCCGCGCTGTGTGAGCTGCTCCTTGTGAACGACCATATTGTCGCGCAGATAGTCAAATCCGAACTCGTTGTTCGTGCCGTAGGTGATATCGGCGTTGTATGCGTTGCGCTTGGCGTCCTTGTCCTGGTCGTGAACGATAAGTCCCGTCGTAAGACCGAGATAGCCGTAGACCTTGCTCATTTCCTCGCTGCCGGTCTTTGCGAGGTATTCGTTTACCGTGACGATGTGAACGCCGTTGCCCGTGAGTGCGTTAAGGTAAGCCGGAAGCGTTGCAACGAGGGTTTTACCCTCACCGGTCTTCATCTCGGCAATTCTGCCCTGATGAAGAATGATGCCGCCTATAAGCTGTACTCTGAACGGGCGCTTGCCGAGCACTCGGTCAGCCGCCTCGCGTACAGTCGCGAACGCGTCGGGAAGAATATCGTCAAGCGTTTCGCCGTTTGCGAGTCTTTCCTTCAAAACGGCGGTCATTTGGCGAAGCTCGGAGTCGCTCATAGCCTTGTATTTGTCGGCGAGAGCCTCGATTTTATCCACCGTGGGAATAAGCTTTTTTACCTGACGCTCACTGTACGTTCCGAAAATTTTATCTATTATCTTCATTACCGTCTATCTCCAATTCTTTCGAATTATTCTGCAAAAGAGTATACATATAGTTATTATACTACATCTTTAATAATATTGCTATAAATATTTGTAAACTTTCAGTTTTTTGCGAAGATAACGCTTATATTTCTTGTACTTTTTTGTGTCGTTTTTGTACTTTCGGGTTTTGCTATTGATTTTTATTGGATACTATGGTACAATTACCGTATAGAATGTTTTTTCGAGGAGATTGCTTACGTGAAAAAAACAAGATCTATTTATTTTTATTTGATTTTTTGCATGGTGCTTTGCCTTATAGCGGCGTCGCTTGCGCTGTCCGTGTCGGCGGAGGCGGTGGAAATGGACGCGGTGGAAGAAGCCGTGCCCTCGAACAACGTGCTTTATATGACGGCGTTCGACAGTCCGCACGCGATGAAGGGTATTTCCGGAAGTTCCAATTCGCTAAAGCAGATATTGGCTGAAAACGGCGCGTATATTCAGTTTTCGAATATTTCATCGAATACGTCCGGAATTGTCCTATCCCATCCGACGGACACCATTCCTGCCGGAACGTATAAATTTACGGGATACGTCCGTATGATGTACGTTGACGAGGTAACCGCGCTCCGCGTGGCTTTTTACGATGCGGACGGTAACGGAACGACTATACGCGTTTATCCCACGTCGGATGAGTGGATGAAGGTTGAGTATTACGTCACGCTTGACGCGGCACTTAGCTACATCAAAATTTGCGGCGCAGAGGACGCAAGATATATCCAGCCGTACTGTATTGACAATTTCTCGCTCGTTTCCGAGAGTATGCCGAGCGGATACGATAATAAAACGAGTTGGGGAACCTTCGTTTCCCCAGTGCAGGCGGAAAAAAGTCAGGTTGACTCGCTGTTTAACTATCCGGTGTTTAACGAAGAATTTGAGTCACGGTACGACGTAGAGGGCGTTATCGTAAACCTTGACGCCGATGCGTTTATATCGAGCGCGGGAAGCGCAACAGAGACGGCACTTCGCGAATACGCGCTCGGCTATAAGGGCTCTCACGTTACCGATTTTATGATATGCCTTAACAATATGAACGCAACGTATCCGTCAGAGGTGTGGACTGACCTCGCAGAGAAGTACCTGCAGACCGAGGAAAACGGATATACTGTTAACTACAAGAACGAGCCAAAGGCTAAGGGCGCATACGACCACTTTATTGTCAATGGTCTTGACTACATAAAGACGTGGTGCGAAACATTCCCCGAAATCGGCATCAATCCTTGGATATCCATACGTATGAACGACCTTCACCGAGAGGTGCCTACGTCGGTACTTGTTTCGGAATTTTGGCATAAAAATCCGCAGTTTTTCCGAGTTCGGCGCAGTAATACGGCAGTCAGCTCTTATTTTAGACCGGCATTTGACTATACGCACAAGGAAGTGCGCGAGTATTTTCTCAGCTTCATAAACGAGGCGCTCGGTCGCTATGACTCATACGGTATCGAGCTTGACTGGCAGCGTGAAATTTGTCTTTGGTATCCCGGCGGTGAGTATAGCGGTCTTGAGATACTCAATGACTTTATGCGTGAGGTCGAACGTTTAGTAGGTGTTTATGAGGAGGTCCGCGGTCACGAGATAAAGATATGCGTGCGCGTGGCTTCGGATATAGTTACCAACTATGAGCACGGACTTGACGTGCTCACATGGGCGTCCGAGGGCATTGTTGATATGATAATTCCCACTGGAAGATATTCGACTACGGATAACGATATTCCCGTTGCGCTCTGGGCCTCGCTTATGCACCCGTACGGCGTTGCAGTTGCACCGTGTATCGAGATAAATCAGCTCAGCGGTACAAACGTGATTATCGATCATACGCTTGAAACCTACAACGGTATTGCCGCAAGCTTCCTCTCGCAGGGTGCGGACAAGATAGCGCTCTACAACCAGTACATCGGTGGAATCGGCGCAAAGATTGAAACCAAGCATAAGGTTTCTACCGACGACGAAACAGTTGCAGGAACGTGGCGCCATTGGAATATCGTATCGACCATTGGCTCGTACGACAAGCTTATGACGAAAAATCGCCGCGTGATACTCACCTACAACGACACGTATCAGTTTTGGAGAAAATCCCCGGCACAGCTTCCGGTGAGCGTAGCCGGAGGTGAAGTTGTAACGCTTCGCATACCGTTCGGTGACGTTCCGGTTGGTGCCAAGGTGACGCTTAAGTTTGCCGCGAGTGCGCCGAACGATACTCTGGTGCCGGAGGTTTATGTAAACTCTGTGCGCGCCAAGTATATCGGCGTAGAGCCGTGTGATGGCGGATACACTCAAAATGCTATAGTTTGCTACAGCGTACCGGCGAGCGCGGTTAATGACGGCTACGTGGTGGCAGAGATAATACCAACTCACGACGTTACTATTGATTATGCAGAACTAAGAGTTGACGTTGACTAACAGTTGAAAACCCCG
>JAZNBZ010000042.1:0-5813 GCA_045587285.1 Candidatus Flemingiibacterium sp.
AGGGCGGCGAGGACGCGTATTTCACCGACGAGCGGCTTTGCAGTATCGTCAGCAAGATAAAATCGGCGCATCCCGACTGTGCCGTGACGCTTTCCGTCGGCGAGCGCTCCTTGGCATCGTACAAGGCGCTTCGTGAGGCTGGGGCGGACAGATACCTGCTCCGTCACGAGAGCGCAACTGACGCGCACTATGCGCGCCTTCACCCCGAGGGTTTAACGCTTGAAAATCGCAAAAGGTGTCTATACGATTTAAAGTCGCTCGGATATCAAGTCGGCGCAGGCTTTATGGTCGGCTCGCCGTATCAGACGAGCGAAAATCTTGCAAACGATCTTCTGTTTCTTCACGAGCTCCAGCCGCAGATGGTCGGCATCGGACCGTTTATACCCCACCGCGACACGCCGTTTGGCGAGTGTACGGCAGGAACGCTCGAGCTGACGCTGTTTATGCTCGCGCTGACGCGGCTTATGCTTCCGAAGGTGCTCCTTCCTGCAACTACGGCGCTCGGTACTATCGCAGAGGACGGACGTGAGCGCGGAGTGCTTGCAGGTGCAAACGTAGTTATGCCAAACCTCTCACCCGTGGATGTGAGAAAGAAATATTTACTTTACAACGACAAGCTTTGCTCGGGGGATGAAACCGCAGAGCACATTAAAGAGCTTGCCGAAAGATTTAAGAAAATAGACTGCGTGCTTGATATGTCGCGCGGTGACTCAAAGAACATATGAAAGGACTAAATATTATGTACGACATCAAATCTTTGAAAGCCGAGGAATTTATCTCGGACGAGGAAATAAAAGCCACGCTTGCTTATGCGGACGAGCATAAGGACGATATGGCACTTATCGACGAAATACTCGCAAAGGCGCGTGAATATAAGGGACTTAACCACCGCGAGGCATCCGTGCTTCTCGCGTGCGAGAATGAAGAAAAGATACAGGAAATGTACGCGCTCGCCGAACAGATCAAAAAGGACTTTTACGGCAACCGCATCGTAATGTTCGCGCCGCTGTATCTATCTAACTACTGCGTAAACGGCTGTGTTTACTGCCCGTATCACCTAAAGAACAAGTGCATCACGAGAAAGAAGCTTACGCAGGACGAGATTCGCAAAGAAGTCATCGCGCTTCAGGATATGGGACACAAGCGCCTTGCAATCGAGGCAGGTGAGGACCCCGTAAACAATCCTATCGAGTATATTCTCGAGTCTATCGAAACTATCTACTCGATTAAGCACAAGAACGGTGCTATCCGCCGCGTTAACGTAAACATCGCCGCGACGACGGTTGAAAACTATCGTAAGCTTCGCGATGCAGGCATCGGCACGTACATCCTCTTCCAGGAAACGTATCATAAGGAGAGTTACGAAAAGCTTCACCCGACAGGCCCCAAGCACGATTACTGCTATCACACCGAGGCTATGGACCGCGCTATGGAGGGCGGCATCGACGACGTAGGTCTTGGCGTACTCTTCGGTCTTGAGCTTTACCGCTATGAGTTCGCAGGACTTCTTATGCACGCCGAGCACCTCGAAGCCGTACACGGCGTTGGACCGCACACAATTTCCGTACCGCGTATCAAGAAGGCGCAGGACATTGATCCCAGCGCGTTCGACAACTCCATCTCCGACGATATCTTCGCGAAGATATGCGCTCTTATCCGCATCTCCGTGCCGTACACGGGTATGATAATCTCCACGCGCGAGTCGAAGGAGGTTCGCGAGCGCGTGCTGAAGCTTGGCGTTTCGCAGATCTCGGGCGCGTCGCGCACGAGCGTTGGCGGTTACGCAGACGAAGCTCCCGAGGAGGAAAATACCGAGCAGTTCGATGTGTCGGACAATCGCACGCTCGACGAGGTCGTAAACTGGCTTATCAAGCTCGGCTACATACCGAGCTTCTGCACGGCTTGCTACCGCGAGGGAAGAACGGGAGATCGATTTATGGACCTTTGTAAGTCGAAGCAGATTCAGAACTGCTGCCATCCGAACGCGCTTATGACGCTCAAGGAATACCTCATGGACTACGCGTCGCTCGATACGCGCGTTGTCGGTACTGACCTTATTTTGCGCGAGCTTGCGAATATACCTAACGAAAAGGTCAGAAAGCTTGTTATACAGCATCTCAAGGATATCCGCAACGGTCAGCGCGATTTCAGATTTTAAACTAACGGAGGTTATATGTCAGGACTTAATCAAACGCCGTCGGGCGAGCGTGTACACATCGGCATTTTCGGCAGACGCAACGCGGGCAAATCCGCGCTTATAAACGCGCTTACGGGACAGTCGCTTGCTATAGTTTCCGACGTTGCCGGCACTACAACCGATCCCGTTTCAAAGGCGATGGAATTATTACCGCTCGGACCGGTTATGATAACCGATACCCCGGGACTTGACGACGTGGGCGAGCTTGGACAGATGCGCGTTGAAAAGACGCGTGCGGTGCTTGCTAAAACGGATATTGCGATAATCGTTATCGACGCATCGCGCGGCAAGAGTGAGCTTGAAGCGTCACTTATCGAGGACGTGCGCGCACGCGCCGTGCCACACGTCGTCGTCTACAACAAATGCGATATAAAAATGCCCGAGGCGGCGGACGGAATATGCGTCAGCGCCGCGACGGGCGAGGGAATAGACACGCTTAAAGAAAAGCTTGCGTCGTTTTCCGCGAAGGAAAATGAGGCGCGCCTTATTAGTGATCTCGTGGAGCGCGGCGACGCGGTGATACTCGTAACGCCTATCGACGCGTCCGCGCCGAAGGGAAGGCTTATCCTGCCGCAACAGCAGGTCATACGCGACCTGCTTGAAGCAGGCGCGATGCCGCTCGTCTGCCGCGAGAGCGAGCTTTACGCGGCGCTTGACAAGCTCACGCCGAAAATGGTCGTTACCGACTCGCAGGTGTTCGGGCTTGTGTCGGGTATCGTTCCCGAGGGCATACCGCTCACGTCGTTTTCGATGCTTATGGCGCGCTACAAGGGTAACTTCGCCGACGCCGTACACGGTGCGAGTGCGCTTGACACGATAAAAGAGGGCGATAAGATACTCATTTCCGAGGGGTGTACGCATCACCGCCAATGCGAGGACATTGGAACTGTTAAGCTTCCGATGTGGATAAAAAAGCACACGGGCGTTGAGCCGGAATACGTCTTTACCTCGGGCACTGAGTTCCCGAGCGACTTGTCAGGCTACAAAATGGTCATACACTGCGGCGGCTGTACGCTTAACGCGCGCGAGCTTCGCTACCGCTACGCTATGGCGAAGGCGGCAGGTGTGCCTATGACAAATTACGGCGTTGCGATAGCCCATATGCACGGCATCCTTGCGCGTGCCGCAAAGCCGCTGTTATAGGAGGAAAGAATGTCAAGAGAGATCAACCCAAGTGATACAACAAGAGCCCACGCATATGAGCTTTGGATGAGCGCGCCAAATCCAATGGTCACCTTCTTCAAAACATTGGACGTGACGAGGCTTATTAAAATATCGAAGCACAAGAAGCTGAAATTCAATATGCTGCTTGACTACTGTATCGGAAGAGCCGCGGTCGGCATAAAGGAATTTTATATGCTTCCCGTGGAACAAAAGCTGATGCTTTATGATACGATCGCTGTGAATACTATTGTGAAAAATAAAGACGGCGAGGTCAGCTCTTGCGACATTTTGTTTAATGATGATCTCGAAAGGTTCAATCAAGAGTATCTGAAATACACCGCCGAAGCGGCAGAGGCTTGTCGGGACAGAGATCTGTCATCTGACAGTATGGTGATTGGAACGTCCGCGATTGTTGATACGGAGATAGACGGAGCCGTTGGTATGAACAGCGGCATTTTCAACAATCCGTTTATCATATGGGGCAGGTACAGAAAAAAGGCATTCAGATATTATCTTCCCATATCGTTTCAATTTCATCACACGCAAATGGACGGGGCACACGCAGGCAAATTCCTTGAAAATCTGCAAAACGAAATCAACTTGTTAAAATAAAACGTGTAATAAAAATAAGGGGCAACCGAAAGGTTGCCCCTGAAGCTTTTTAAATGGAAAATCACTTAAGCATTCCCTCAACGATGCCTGGAACAGCCGCTACTGCGTCTGCAAGCTTACTTGCATCAGCCGCGCCTGCCATTGCGCTGTCGGGGCGTCCGCCGCCCTTGCCGCCTGCAATAGCCGCCGCCGCGCCTACGATCTTGCCTGCCATCGCGCCTGCCGCAACAGCCGCCTTGCCGCATCCGCAAACGAGGTTGAGCTTACCGTCAACACTCGTCGCGAGGAGAGCCACGATAGCGTCGTCCTTCGCCTTGAGGTCGTCGATAACCTGACGTGCCGCGTCGGGAGTCATACCCTCGGTTACAGTGGCAACGACGGTAACTGCGCCGACCTTGACTGCGCCGTTCATAATGTCGGCGGTCTTGGAAGCCGCGATCTTTGCGTTGAGAGCATCAATTTCGTTCTTTGCGCTCTTTACTTCCTCGGTGAGCTGTGCCGCGCGCTTAACGATCTCCGCAGGATTGGTCTTCATCTCGCGTGCGGTGTCTGCGATGGTCTTTTCCTGAGCCTTGATAAAGTTGAGTACGCCAAGACCGGTAATAGCCTCGATACGGCGTACGCCTGCCGCAACGGAGGACTCGCCGACTATCTTGAAAAGACCTACCTTCGCAGTGTTGTCAAGGTGAGTACCGCCGCAAAGCTCGGTGGAGAACACGCCCATCTTTACCATACGAACGACGGAGCCGTACTTTTCGCCAAAGAGCGCCATTGCGCCCTCGCTGCGTGCGGTGTCGATGTCGGTTTCCTTGGTAACTATCGTTTCACCAAGGAGAATATGTGCGTTTACGAGAGCCTCAACCTTCGTGATTTCTTCTGCGGTAAGTGCCGCGAAATGAGTGAAGTCGAAGCGGCAGTGCTGCTCGTCAACGTACGAGCCTGCCTGCTCAACGTGCGAGCCGAGCACCTGACGAAGTGCCGCCTGCAAGAGATGCGCCGCGGAGTGGTTACGCATAATAGCTGCACGGCGTGCGCTGTCAACCTCTGCGCGAACGGTGTCGCCAACCTTAACCTCGCCGTTTGCGAGCGTGCAAAGGTGGATATAAACGCCGTCGGACTTCTTCGTGTCGGTGACGGAGATCATCGTGTCGGCGTCGTAGATAGTACCGCTGTCGCCGACCTGACCGCCGCCCTCGCCGTAGAAGGGAGTCTTGTCGAGGATAAGAGTGAAGTCACCCTCGGTAACGGTGTCAACGCTCTCGTCGTCAACGATTATAGCGAGAACCTTTGCACCGTCGGTAACGGTGTTACCGTAGCCCGTGAACTCGGTCTTTGCAAGTCCGTCGAGGAGCATCTTCGAGGAGTCGCTCCAGCCGCTGACGTTGCCGCGAGCGTTTCTTGCACGCTCCTTCTGATCGTTCATAAGCTTTGCGAAGGTTTCCTCGTCGAGCTTGAGGTTCTGCTCAGCCGCGATCTCGCGGGTAAGGTCGATCGGGAATCCGAAGGTATCGTAAAGCTTGAACACCTCGTCACCCGAGATGGTGTCAGCGCCGTCGGTCAGAGCGCGCTTGATGAGGTTCGAGAGAATGGAGAGACCTGCATCGATGGTAGCGTCGAAGCGCTCCTCCTCCATAGCGATGACCTTGATGATGTAGTCGTGCTTTTCTACAAGCTCGGGATAGCCTGCCTTGTTGGTCTCAACCACTACCTCGCAAAGCTCGGTAAGGAAGGGGCGGTTGATACCAAGCAGCTTGCCGTGACGAGCCGCACGGCGGAGAATACGGCGAAGCACGTATCCGCGTCCTTCATTGGAGGGAATAACGCCGTCCGAGATCATAAA
>JAZNBZ010000043.1:0-2448 GCA_045587285.1 Candidatus Flemingiibacterium sp.
ACAGCAGAAAAATTTCCCAAATGAGCACAAAATTCATCGAAAAGCTTCGCGGCTCGGTGAAAAATATAACTACACAAAAAGGAGAACAGTGATGAAAGCGTTAGTAAAGAAATTTCCCGAGCGCGGAATTTGGATGGAAGACGTACCCGAACCTGTCACAGGACCGAATGACGTCAAAATAAAGATACATAAAACCGCAATCTGCGGAACTGATCTGCATATTTACAACTGGGACGAATGGTCGCAGAAAACTATCAAAACTCCCCAGATAATCGGTCACGAATACGTCGGCGAGATCGTTGAGCTCGGCAGCAACGTAACGGGCTGGCGCGTTGGTCAGCTTGTATCGGGCGAGGGACATATCGTCTGCGGTAAGTGCAGAAACTGCCTTCGCGGTCACGGTCATCTCTGCAAGGATACCGTTGGCGTCGGCGTAAACCGCGACGGCGCGTTTGCCGAGTATCTCGTAATACCGCAGGAAAACGTACGCAGATGCGAAAAGGGTATCGACGAGGAGCTTTACTCCATCTTCGATCCCTTCGGAAACGCAGTACACACTGCCCTTTCCTTCAACGTAGTCGGCGAGGACGTTCTTATCACGGGCGCAGGGCCTATCGGTATTATGGCAGGCGCCGTGTGCAAGTTCGCGGGCGCGAGGAACGTCGTTATCACCGATATAAACGACGACAGACTTGAGCTTGCAAGAAGGCTCGGGCTTAAATATACGATAAACACCGCAAAGGAAAGCCTGCGCGGCCTTATGGATACGATACTCATTCGCGAGGGCTTTGACATCGGTCTTGAAATGTCAGGCAGCGAAATAGCGTTCAACTCTATGATCGACCATATGGTACACGGCGGAAAGATTGCTCTGCTCGGCATTTTAAACAGCGACGCGAAGATCGACTGGTCGAAGGTAATATTCAACGGACTCACCATAAAGGGTATTTACGGCAGAAGGATGCACGAAACCTGGTACAAGATGTCGGCGATGCTTCAGGGCGGACTTGACGTTGGCAATATAATCACGCACAGAATGGACGTAAGAGATTACGAGGCAGGCTTTGAGGCGATGAACAGCGGCAAGGCGGGCAAGGTAATACTCGATTGGTCGAAAATAAATTAAATGAGGTACGACGATGAAAAAGGATATACTTAATATTTTCACACAGATCTGCGACGGTATCGAGCGCGACGGTCTCAAGAAAAACGAAAAGGTTATGACCACGCCGCAGGGCGCACGCGTCGGACTTTTGGGCGGCAAAGAGGTCATCAATATGTGTGCCAACAACTATCTCGGTCTTGCAAACGATCCCGAGGTCATCGCGGCGGCAAAGGCAAGCTACGACAGCTACGGCTACGGACTTTCGTCCGTAAGATTTATCTGCGGCACGCAGGAGCTCCACAAGAAGCTTGAGTCAAGGCTCAGCGAATTCCTCGGCACGGACGACACTATTCTCTATTCGTCCTGCTTTGACGCGAACGGCGGTCTTTTTGAAACGCTGCTGACCGATGCGGACGCAGTTATCAGCGACGAGCTTAACCACGCGAGCATTATCGACGGCATACGCCTTTGCAAGGCGGCAAGATTCCGCTACAAGAACAACGATATGTCCGACCTTCGCGCAAAGCTTGAGGAAGCAAAGGGCGCAAGAATCAAGCTTATCGCAACCGACGGCGTGTTCTCGATGGACGGCACGGTTGCTAACTTAAAGGATATCTGCGACCTCGCGGACGAGTACGGCGCGCTCGTAATGGTAGACGACAGCCACGCCTCGGGCTTTATGGGCGCAACCGGACGCGGCACTGCCGAGCACTGCGGCGTTATGGGCAGAGTCGATATTATCACGGGTACGTTCGGCAAGGCACTCGGCGGCGCGTCGGGCGGCTTTACCTCGGGAAGAAAAGAAATAATCGACCTGCTTCGTCAGCGCTCCCGCCCGTACCTTTTCTCGAACACGCTCGCTCCCGCAGTTGCGGCAGGCTCTATTAAGGTGCTCGAGCTTCTTGAGAACGACTCCTCGAGGCGTGATAAGGTTTTTGCAAACACGAAGCTTTTCGCAGAGAAGATCAAGGAAATCGGTCTTGAAGTACAGGACGGCGGCACGCCGATAATCCCCGTTATGCTTTACGACGAGCACAAGGCAGTCGAGATGGCAAAGCGTATGATGGAAAAGGGCGTGTACGTGGTAGCATTCTCCTACCCCGTTGTTCCCAAGGGACGCGCGCGCATCAGAACGCAGATGTCCGCCGCACTCTCCGAGGAAAATATACTCTACATCGTAGAAGCATTCCGTCAGGTAAAGAAAGAAATGGGTATATAAATAAGCGAAAAAAAGGAACGGCGATGCCGTTCCTTTTTATTGTATACAAAAACCACGCGTTAGACGCGTGGTTCGGTAAGAATTACATAGTTGAGCCATATACGGCGGATGTATTTTAAATAAA
>JAZNBZ010000044.1:0-8604 GCA_045587285.1 Candidatus Flemingiibacterium sp.
AATCGGCATTCAACTGGATCAAGAAAAACTATAAGGTCATCAATATCGTCAGCGGCAGTCTGCTTGTTGCAATCGGTATTTTGATGGCAACGGGAATGCTCGGACGGTTTCTGAGTCTTCTCGGATAAGGAGGAATTATGAATAAGAGGAAAAATATAATTATACTTGTGTTGGTATTTGTTCTTCTGATTGGCGGTGCTTCGGTGCTTTATACGCAACTCAGTAAAAATGATGCTCCCGACAGGCTGCTAATTCAAGGCGATCAAGAAAAGAATGATAACGAAAACCAAAATGATAAATCAGGCACAGACGATACAAAGCGGCAACTGACGAAAGCTCCCGATTTCACTGTTTATGATGGATGGGGAAACAAAGTCAATCTGTCGGATTATGTCGGTAAGCCGATCGTGTTGAATTTCTGGGCAAGCTGGTGTGGCCCTTGTCAAAGCGAGATGCCTGACTTCCACGAAAAATATCTGGAGCTTGGCGATGAGATCCACTTTCTGATGGTCAACATGACCGGCGGCCGCGAAACACTCAGTAGCGCAAAGGCGTTTATTTCAGAAAAAGGATATACCTTCCCGGTGTTCTATGATACAGACTCCGATGCGGCAATGACCTACAGCGTATATTCATTGCCCACCACGTATTTTATTGATGCAGAAGGATACCTTATTGCACAGGCAACGGGTGCCATCTCTGCGGAAACGCTCCAAAGAGGGATTGATATGATAAAATAAAGTATAAAATACCTCGCATTGCGGGAAGTGAGCAAACATTACTATGCAATGCCAAACTTTACTAAAAATATGAAGTTGCATTTTTGTACTATGAGCCCAAAACGAAAACCACCCATCCGGGTGGTTTTTCGTTTTGGCCTTCTTCTTTTGGTTTGGTGCAGCGGCGTCTAACATTATAGGCATCGCCGAGCAACGCACGGCTTACGTGGGCAACGTTTTACGCGCATCGCGCGTGAAGCGTTACTGCTTGATAGTTTGGCGCTTAGTTTTTGCTTATCTCAAGACGTTTCAACTTTGTCTAAACTCGCTAAGTAGCTGCATTAACCATCCGACCATCGGCATATCATATTCGTTTTCAAAACCGAATGATTCCTCGTCGAAGCTGCCGTCTGTAAACCCTACGAACACGCCGCCGGGAATTTGCGGCACAGGGGGATAAAATTCACCGAAAAGACCTCTGTGCGGCTGATTGTATCCCACGCCCTCTATATTGCTTGCGTCGAAGCGGTTATAGCCCATAATCCAGTCAAGCTGGCGCTCGGCGTATTCTATGTAAGTTTTGTCGTTTAACAGCGCACTTGTGCGACTGAAAAATATTCCAAGGGCAATCACGTCTAAATTATAACAGAAGGATTCATAGTCGTAGCGTATGGCAAATGCTTCGCCGTTTCGCTCGGCTGTTCCTGCTTCGCCGCACGTGCTTTTTGGCTTAACGGACATAGCGAAGCTGAAGCAGCCCGGCATTTCGTAAGCGGCGTGACCAACCGTGTGCCAAGTCGCCGCCACTCTGTTGTAAGCATTGTTCAGGCACACAGATACATTGGATTTTGCAATATCCTCTACCGTTCTGCGCCAAATGCGTGCATCCTCGTGCTCCGACCACAGCTCGGCTGCTTCCAAATAGGCAAACGGCACGCTCGTGGTGAAAAAGTAGTAGTAATTATTTGCAAGACGCTTACTGCGCTCTCCCTCCCAGAAGCACGCGGAGCACAGGTCCTCGCCGCCTACCCGAAGCTTTGAAAGCTCACAAAGACAGCTCGCCGCGTCGCTTTGAAGCGTTTCATCGGCTTGTGCTTTGTAAAGCTCGATTGCGGCGATAGCCTGTGAACCGAGGCGGAGAGCTGAGCCTTTATAGAAGCCGGTGTAAAAGCCTGCCATACCGTCGTGGCCGAGCGGCGGATACAGCGGAAGGTCGTAGTCGGGCAAATCGTGCGTCTGCATATAGGCGTAGATTTTCTTTGCCGCCGCCAGACAGCGTGCCGAAAGACTTGGATCCTTCTCGCGGTAATATCTTGCGCACAAAGCAAACATTCTGACGGACTGCCACTGTCCCGGCTCCGGGGCAGGACTTTCAAAGTATTGCCTGCGTTCCCAAAGCTTATCGTAATCGTTGAAGCCGACGCCTCTGCACTCGTTTTTGTATCCCTCGAATACCCACGTTCCGTCGTATACGTATCCCTCGTCGGAGATAAGGTTGAAGTAATATTTGAGGCTGTGGCGAATTTCCTCATCAAAAAGCCCGTTATCCCAAATGGGATTAGACGTTAAGGCATATTCTACGTATCCGAGCATACCGAGCGACGTGCCGAATACCCATTTGCGCAGATCGGAGGATTGGTGGTGTCCGCCCGAAAGTGAGCGTTCCTCGCCACTTTGGAGAACTATACGGTCACCATCGTGACAGCGTCCGTTCCAACCGAGATCATCGCCGCATCTCTGCCAGGTGAAATAGCTTGTCAGCATTCGCTCTACAGTGTCGTAAACGCTATCGCCGATCAAGAAGCACCGGCTGTTTGCACCTCCTGCACTGATTCTGTAAATGCCTGGCTCCGTAAGCGCGGAAAAGTCGCCCTGCTTCTTGTTGGCGGAAAAATCGGGAGCGCTTACAGGACATAGGTCACCTGTAAACACGGGTGTCAGCTTTAAGTCCTGCAAGCGCATAACCTGAAAGCTATCCGCATCTCCCGTATAAATAAGCTTTTTCGTTGCGCTTGAGCGATATCCGACGTGATTTAAAATAAAGTTGCTTTTCATAATACCCACATAGATTTAGCCTTGCTAAAGTCGCCTTTCCTCAAAATTTACGGTGATATTTGCTGCGGTTCTTGACATCTGAATTTGCGGTGTGATATACTGTTTACAATATCAGTATACATATATTTGTTTTGTCTGTAAATGGAAAAAACGGCTTAACTATATGGAATAAATTTAACTATTCACGAAAAAGCGGTGGAATTATGACTTTTTGGCAACATACGGACGCGTCCGATGAGGAGATATTCGGCTGTCACGTTGTCAGCGCGGGATACGCCGAGGCGCCGGCGTTCAATGCGGACTGTGCCAGATTCCGAAGCGATTATCAGATTATATATTTGCGCGAGGGAAAGGGAAAGGTGAGGCTGAACGGCGAGTGGCACCGTATTGGCGCCAACACGCTTTTGTTTTACAGGCCTATGGAATATCAAGAATATAAATTCCCGCAAAGCAAGGATATTGAGCTTTATTGGGTGTATTTTAAAAATACCGTCGGCGATGAAATTACCCGAAGGCTCGGTATACCGTCAGGGAATATTTTTTCCTTGGAGCACGATGAGGATATAATTGCGGATTTTAATAATATCCTACGCGAAATGGGCGCTCAGGGCGCCCATAAGCAATTGCTTCTGTCGCTATATATGGGCGAGCTTCTCGTTCATACGGCGAGAGGCGTAATTGCGGATTTGCCGAAAAGGGCAGACGGTAAGGCGGAAGCCAAAGACGCGGTAGCGGAGGTTTTGCGGGATATCGAAAAGAATTATATGGCGTACGTTAACGTCGGGGAATATGCATCGCGGTGCGGATTTTCCACGACGTACTTTACCCGTATTTTCTTTGAGCTTACGGGAATGACACCGATTGCCTACCGCCGAAAAATACGTATTGAAAAAGCCGCGTGTATGCTGAGGGAAACCGATAAGACCGTGCAGGATATTGCCTTGGAGGTGGGATTTCGCGACAGCCTTTATTTTTCAAAAGCTTTTCGGGAAATCGTAGGCGTTGCGCCAACGGTTTATAGAAAAATTGAAAAAATTTAGCAAAAGCTATTGACAAAATGAGGACTGTGTGTTATACTGTCGGTGGTTAGTCGAGGCTAACCGGCAAATTTTACCCTGCGGTTAGCATAGGCTAACGCGGCAGATGATATAGGAATCGCGGTGATTTTATGAATTTAAAACAGGCAGAGGAAGGTAAAGAATACGTCATCAAGGCTATCGAGACCGATGACGAGGAGCTTGACGCGTTCCTTTTTTCGCTCGGCTGTTATAGCGGAGAAGCTATCACCGTCATATCGCATCTGAAGGGCGGTTGTGTCGTTTCGATAAAGGACGGCAGATACAACATCGACAATCAGCTCGCAGAGGCTATTCAGATATAAAATGGCGGCGGAAAATCAGCACGGGCGATTTTCTGCGCGCATTGGTTAGCGGCTGCTAACTACCAAACGGTAATTTAGTTCCAAGCGGAACGTACATATATTTTTAGGGGGAAATCTAATGAGAATCGCACTCGCCGGCAACCCTAACTCCGGCAAAACAACAATGTACAACGCCCTCACCGGTCAAAATGAAAAGGTCGGCAACTGGGCGGGTGTAACCGTCGACAAAAAGGAGCACCCGATAAAGAAGGCGTACTCTGACGGCAAGCAGCTCGTAGCCGTTGACCTTCCCGGTGCATACTCGATGTCGCCGTTTACGTCGGAGGAGAGTGTTACAAGCGATTACGTCAAGAATGAAAATCCCGACGTTATAATCAACATCGTGGACGCGACCAACTTGTCGAGAAGCCTCTTCTTTACGACACAGATTCTTGAGCTTGGCGTTCCCGTAGTGGTTGCGCTTAACAAGAAGGACATTAACAAGAAAAAGGGCAATAAGATCGACGTTGATGCACTTTCGGCGAAGCTTGGATGCCCCGTCGTGGAAACCGCCGCAAGCTCCGCCGACGGACTGAAGGCGCTCGTCGCGGTGGCAGTGGCGCAGATCGGCAAGGAGCAGAAGGCTCCCTACGTACAGGGAAATATCGACCTTACCAACAAGGAGATAGTACAGATCGCAGACCGCAAGCGCTTCAGTTTTGTAAACGGCATCGTTAAAGAGGTCGAAAAGCGCAAGACTCTCACAAGAACGCGCAACTTCGGCGACAAGATCGATGCGGTGCTCACTAATAAATGGCTCGGTATTCCGATATTCGCTGTTGTAATGTTCCTTGTTTTCCAAATCTCGCAGGTTTGGGTTGGACAGCCTATCGCGGATCTCCTTGTCGGCTGGCTTGAAGCATTCCAAGGCTGGGTTGGTGACCTTCTCGCAAATGCAGGTGCAAGCGAGCTTCTTTTGGCTATCCTCGTTGACGGCGTTATCGGCGGTGTCGTTGCGGTCGTCGGCTTCTTACCGCTCGTTATGGTAATGTACTTCCTCATTGCGCTTCTCGAGGACTGTGGCTATATGTCACGCGTTGCGGTCGTGCTCGATCCTATTTTCAAGAGAGTCGGCCTCTCGGGTAAGTCCGTTATCCCGTTCGTAATCACCGTCGGTTGTGCCGTCCCCGGCATTATGGCGAGCCGTACTATCAGAAATGAGCGCGAGCGCAGAGCGACTGCGATGCTTGCTCCGTTTATGCCTTGTGGCGCGAAAATTCCGGTTATATCACTTTTTGCAGGCGCATTCTTTGATAATGCTGGCTGGGTGAGCACGGTAATGTACCTGTCGGGTATCGTTCTCATATTCCTCGGCGCGCTTCTTATAAACTTTATTACGGGAAACAGAGCGAAGAAGTCCTATTTCATCATCGAGCTTCCCGAATATAAGCTTCCCTCGCTTTGGGGTGCTTTCAAGTCGATGTGCAGCCGCGGCTGGGCGTACATAGTTAAGGCGGCTACCATTATCCTTCTCTGCAATATGGCGGTACAAATAATGCAGACCTTTAGTTGGTCGTTTACCGTTGCAGAAACTGCTGATGCTTCTATTCTCGCGTCTATCGCAAGACCGTTTGCATACCTGCTCGTTCCGATAATCGGCGTGCTTTCCTGGCAGATGGCGGCGGCTACCGTTACCGGCTTTATCGCAAAGGAAAACGTGGTCGGTACGCTCGCAGTTTGCTTCGTCGGACTTGAAAACCTCATTGATATGGATGAGCTTGCCCTTATGGAGGGCGCGGGCGCAGAGGCCGCAGGTGTTATGGCAATTACAAAGGCGGCGGCACTCGCGTACCTTATGTTTAACCTTTACAGCCCCCCCTGCTTCGCGGCTATCGGCGCGATGAACGCCGAGATGAAGAGCGCAAAGTGGCTTTGGGCAGGTATCGGACTCCAGCTCGGCGTGGGCTACACGGTTGCATATTTCGTTTACACGATCGGCACGCTTATCACCGATGCGGCTGCTCTTAACGTTGGCGCGGCTATCGCAGGACTCGCGGCAATCGCGGTTATGGTGGGTATCGTGCTCGCGCTTATCGCTAACACAAACAAAAAGCTTAAGGCTGAAAAGGCAGCAAAGGCTGCGAAGTAATTTGCTATGATTGATATCTTAATTATCGCTGTTTTGGTTCTTATCGCGGCAGGCGTCGGCTTCTATCTTTACAGACAAAAGAAGTCGGGTGCGGCGTGTATCGGATGTCCGCACGGCAAGGAGTGCGCAAAGAAGTGCTCCGGCGGATGCACGTGCGGCGAGGATAACAAGAAATAAACGAAAGGGATGCGTGAAATGCATCCCTTTTTGCGTGTGTTTCCATAAATTTTCCCAAAACCATTGCAAAATCGTGCAAAGTCGTGTATAATAGTAATAATACCTAAAAAAGGAGTGATTATCGCAAATGAACGATAACCCGAACCCGCCTCAACGATGCACAATCAACAATATTGTCAAAGCAGCACGTATCTCTCCGCCGTGATACCAACGGCGACACGTAAACAACAATTATAATTTTATTTTAGGAGATATATATGTTAGACGGCGACAGTATACGAACGATAATTTTTATGGTGATCCTTATCGCCATGTCAGGACTTTTTTCGGCTACCGAAACTGCTTTTAATACTTTCAACCGCGTGCGAATGAAAAACCTTGCTTGTGACGGCAACAAGCGCGCGGCTCTGACACTCAAGCTGTCGGAGGATTACGACTCTCTGCTTTCCACCATACTTATCGGTAATAATATAGTTAATATCGCGCTTGCGTCCATCGCAACGCTTATGTTCGTCAAGTGGTTCCCCACAAACGGCGCGGCACTTTCCACCGCTGTGACAACGGTGCTCGTGCTTATCTTCGGTGAGGTATCGCCGAAAAGCGTTGCCAAGGAAGCCCCCGACGGCTTTGCGATGACCGTTGCGCCCGTGATGCGCGTTTTGATGATCGTGTTCACACCCATCAATTTCTTTTTCCGCCTTTGGAAAAAGCTTCTGGCAAAGATATTCCGCCTCGATAATAAGGACGTGATGACCGAAGAAGAGCTTATCACTATCGTTGACGAAGCACAGCAGGACGGCGGTATCGGTGAGCAGGAGGGCGAGCTTATACGCTCGGCTATCGAGTTTACCGACGTTGACGCCGAGGAGATAATAACGCCGCGAGTTGACGTCGTGGCTATCGACAGGGAAACGCCCTTTGACGAGATAACGGAGATATTCCACACATCGGGCTTTTCGCGTATTCCCGTGTACGAGGATACGGTCGATAATATCATCGGCATACTCCACGAAAAGGATTTCTTTTATCTTTGCCGCGGCAAGGGACAGTCGCTTGAAAGCGTGCTCAAAAAGCCCTTCTTTATAACTTGCCACGTTAAGATATCCAACCTTATGACGCAGTTCCAACAGGAGAAAACGCACATCGCGGTCGTCCTCGACGACTACGGCGGTACTATGGGTATCGTCACGCTTGAGGACGTGCTCGAGGAGCTCGTGGGCGAGATCTGGGACGAGCACGACGAGGTCGAGGAGCAGACAGTGACCGAGCATACCGACGGAACGGTGACGTTCGCGGGCGATATGCACACGGACGAGATGCTTGAGCATTTCGAGATAGCCGTTGACAATGAGGAGGAGCTTCCGCAGACGGTCAGTGGCTTCGTTACGATGCAGCTCGGACAGTTCCCCGAGGTTGGAATGGAGTTCGATTTTGAGGATCTTCACGTTGAGGTAATAAAGGTTGACGACAAGCTCGTTGAACAAGTGAAGATCACGCGTATCGAAGAAACCGACGAGAAAGAAACAGAAGAAAAATAATCAAAAGGGACGCGTACGCGTCCCTTTTTGGTTTAAAATAAAAAAGATTTACAAAATGTTCAATCTGTCGTAAGGCGTTATAAATTGTTTGGGAGTAAAATTAAATAAAGCTTGTTTGGAGGTGATGCGCGTGTTCGGATATATTAAGCCTACAATACCCGAGCTGCGCGTCAAGGAGTATGAGCTTTACCGCGCTGTGTACTGTGGTCTTTGCGAGTCGCTCGGTCGAAGCATCACCTGCTCCTCAAGGCTTTCGCTTTCCTACGATTTCGTCTTTTTGGCACTTGTGCGTATGGCGCTCACGGGCGAGAGCGGTAAGTGTGAACGGCACAGGTGCTTGGCGCATCCGACGAAAAAGCGTGCCGTTATCGTTGACTCAAACGAGCTTGACTACACGGCAAGGCTTTCCGCAGTGCTGACGTATCACAAGCTTCGCGACGATATTGCCGACGGTAAGGGCTTAATACGGCTCGGCGTCAGATTTTTGATGCCCGAGGCAAAGCGTATGCGAAGGCGTGCGCGATTTGATAAGGACTCGGAGGCGTTTATCGAGGATAAGCTTGGTGCGCTTGCGGCACTCGAGAGGGAACGCTGTGCGTCCTTTGA
>JAZNBZ010000045.1:0-11874 GCA_045587285.1 Candidatus Flemingiibacterium sp.
GGGAAACACCAAAAAGCGAACGGCGCACGTTCGCTAAAAAATGTCCCGCGCCTATGTATAAGTACGAGTCTAAAAGCTCGTTTCGATAAGAGAATGCATATAGAACTCAATTTGGGTGGCAATACTAATAATGGGAAAGTATGCCTATTTAAAAATAGAGTTTTGCATTATATCACAAATAGACGAAATTGTCAATATGTTTTGTAAAAATATTCTTTAGAAAAAGCGGTGGGCAGAAAAATCTGCTCACCGCTTAGAGTTATAAGGAGGCTGCACTTACAGTCTCGATGTTTGTTAGATTTTCTTCTTTTTGTCGATGATAAAGTAGAATAGTGCAATCGTACCGCATCCGCAGAATGCCAAACCCGAAATCACACATACGATGATGATAAAGGTCCGGGTATCTGCATTTGCTTTTGCAAGCTCTGCATCTTTTGCTTCAAGAGCTGCCTTATTGTCTGCATCTGCTTTTTCCAGTGCTTGCTTTACGCTGTCAAGTTTACTTGCAAGAGTATCGATTGCCGCTTGGAGCGTAGCCTGTGCACTTGTGATCTTGCCTTCAAGCTCGGTCTTGTTTGCCGCATCGGTTGCTTCGAGAGCTGCCTGAGCAGAAGTAAGAGCATCGTTCAATGCGGTGATTCTATCGCTCAGCTCACTGTCGCCGCTTGCAATTGCCTCGTTAAGAGCATTTTGTGCATCTTCGAGATTCTTCTGAACTGCCTTGATTGCCGCATCAAGTGTAGCATCTGCGGTTTCAATCTTGGAAACAAGCTCTGCCTTATTATCGGTGTCAGCCTTTTCAAGTGCCGCCTTTGCATTTGCAAGTGCAGTATTGAGTGCATCGATCTCTGCGGAGAGGTCGTTATCACCGTCCGCGATGGCTTGGTTCAAGTCTGCGATCGCCTGATCCAGCTTTGCTTTGGTGCTGTCGAGGTCGGACTGTACGCTGTCGATCGCCGCTTGGAGTGTAGCCTGTGCACTTGTGATCTTGCCTTCAAGCTCAGCCTTGTTTGCCGCATCGGTTGCTTCGAGAGTTGCCTGAGCAGAAGTAAGAGCATCGTTCAATGCGGTAATTCTGTCGCTCAGTGCGGTGTCACCGCTTGCGATTGCCTCGTTAAGAGCATTTTGTGCATCTTCGAGATTCTTCTGAACTGCCTTGATTGCTTCGTCAAGAGCCGCATCTGCTTCGTCCATCGCATTTTCAAGGTCGGTAACGCTTTGCTTGATTGCACTGTCCTCAGATTTGAGGGTTGCAATCTCGGAGTTGATAAGGGTATCAGCCGCCTTGTAAGCTTCGTCGAGCTTAGCCACCTTATCTTCTATATCGGCTTCGTTTGTGTTGATAGTATTCTGCAACTCGGTCTTTGCCTGTGCAAGATCAGAAGTCACCTTGTCTATAGCCACCTGCATTGTTGCATCCGCGCTTGCGAGAGCTGTATTGATGCTATCAACGTAGTCCTTTATACTTGTTACTCCATCGGGAAGTGTACCGATAAGCGTGTTAAGAGAGTTGTACTTGCTTGCAAGGTCGGTCGCAAGGCTTGCGATATCGCCGCTGTTGGTATTGATGGCACTCTGCAAAGCCGTGTTAGCCGCTTCAAGCGCATCAATCGCATCTTCAAGCTCTTTTTTTGCTTTGTTTATTGCATCTGTAGACGATGCCTTTACATCCTCTCTGCCACAAATGACACAAGTATAATTGTTATCACTCGTTGCGCCCGAGCACTCCTCAAGAACCGCTCCGCAGCCATAATCGCAAACGTGATTGTCATCGGTTGCGCTGTCGGAATGCTCACCCAGAGTCACATTTCCACAATTGCGATCACAAATATGGTCACGGTTATCATCTTTATGTCCAAGAGCCTCGCCCACAGTTGTGCCGCATTCGGTACAGGTTGCGGGAGCTGCGCAGGTCGGATCTGCCATCAAATGACAAACATCGAGTGCATCAGCGTGATCATCACGAGATGTGCCAATCGGATAAGAACCGTCGGGTGTATGCTTTTCAAACGCATCGATTCCTTTAAGGAACCAGAAATAGCACGCTCTGTTATCGGTACTATCCCAAGTTGCGTCGAGCAAGAAATACTCCCCGTCAAGCTTTACGATATTCCACATATGGTTAACACCTTCGGAAACACCGAATACAACTTCGGATTCAATGGAAGCGGCATCCAGCATGCGCATCAGAAGCAGGGCATAGCCTTGACATACTGCTTTTCCATCGACCAGTGCGCCGTATGCAGTAAAGCAATGCTCCGCTGCTTCATCATAGGTTACGTTGTCGCAAACGTATCCGTAAATCGTGAGAATCTTTTCAAGATCGGTCTTGCCGGCAAGATTCAATCCTGCTATGATTTCGTCAAGCTTCTCTTCAAAAGCATCTTCCTCTGCATCCGTGGTGTAATACTCAACCGTGTAGGTTAAGGTGTAATAATAAACATCTTCCTTGGTGTATTTCTGCGCGGTTGCAGTATATCTTTGAACACCGAAACGAGCATACGAATCAAGTTTATCGCTTGCTGCGTGGAACCACGAGGAAATATCGTCGATGGAAATCAACTTTGTTGTAGCATAATGCAAAGTCAAAACATCGGTTTTTCGGGCGGAAAGTGCCTCATAAATGGCATCAACGATTTCGCCGTCATCCGTCAGATATTCGTGATCATCGGTAGGCGGAACCGAAGTAAAGTCGCCGATCTCAAAGGCAGTATCCACCTCGGGTGTTTCTGATTGATCATTGATCATTTGACCGGGCTGAACGGTGAGTGCCGTTTGCATATCCACGGTATCGGTGAGCTTTTTGAAGGTCAGAACAACCAAGCTTCCCGTTTGATAGCTTTCTTTTACACTGTCGCGATATGCGAGGATTGTATATTTACCGTCTGCCGTGCTGCTTGCAATTTCGTATGCAGAGGCAAGCGTTCCCGCTGTAATCTGTTCAAGGCTGAGCTTAGAAGTATCAAAGGAAATAGTATTTTTGATTGCCCAAATACCGGGATTCTCATTAAGACCTACGACGACGGTAACGTAATCGTTATCCTCCTCGGTTTTTACGGATACGTTTGCATCTGTTCCGACAGAGTAATTTTCCATTCCTTCCGAAACTGCCATTGCCTCGGGCAAGGTAATGGTAAATGTCTTCGTCCACACGTTACCGATTGCCGTGGAGGTCGTATCAAAGGTCAGCGTTGCGGTTGCCGTAACAGAGGTCAGACCGTCACGGATCATTGCCTTATAAAGTGCATCACGATCAATGGTCAAGGAGTTGATGCCGCTTCTGAAATACTGTGCATAGTTGTGTCCGTTCACCTCGGGTGTTGAGCCGGAGAATGTCAATGTGGGGGCGTTTGGATGATTATAACAGTTATAGTACCCACTGTTTGTCCACGAAGCATACTGGTCGATAACTTTTCCGTCATAAACATAAGAATAAACGCCGTTATTCCCGTTAAGTGACAGAGAAACCGGGTTAGAAAAGTCACCCACACTCGTGATCTTGCGCTTAAAATAATTCGCAACATTGAACTGAATGGGAGCGTTTTTCCCAACCTCAAAATCGCCACTGTGATCGTCATAGGTCATTACGTACTTTTTAGCTCCGTCAATTTCAGTCCAAATTGCAAAATCATCGCCTATCCAAGTGCCTACAACGTTTCCGGCATGAGAATATTCAAGCGCTACTACCGTCCACGGTTCCGTATATATGCGGTTGAGCTCAGCTGTAGACGTTTCATCTCTGAACCATGTATCCGGTATCGTAACCTTATTTGCCCACGAACCGTCAATATATTTCAGTCTTACTTGAATATTTCCCGCTTCGCCGCCTGCACCCGCCTTATCCTTTGTATGCGTTTGCAGAATGTATTTCATTGTTTTGAAATCTCCACCGGCAGGAGCTGTAACGCTGAGGTTTGCCGAAATCGATACCGTGTTACTTGCAAGATAATTTTCACCCTCGGCAACGTAAAAACCAATGCCGTAAGTGCCTGCGGGAAGATTCATAAAGCCGGAAGATGCTTGCCAATCCCTCACTACTGAATTTGACGAGTTAATAAGACGGTACATCGCCGTTCCGTCGCCCTCGTATGCAGGGATAGAATAAACGTTAACATTCGCGCCAAACACCTCACCGGCAAGTCCGTCTGCCGAGATCGTTCTGCTTCGCTTCTCAATCACCAGCTTACCTGTGTAAGTATACTCAAACGCCAGATATTTATCGTCTTCCGCTCTTTGAATACGGATATCATACGTTCCCGCATTTTTGGGAAGCTCGGTACTCCAATTGCGGTCAAGTGTCTGACGCTTGTAGCTGATTACAAGGCTTGACATGTCAACGCCGTCAAGACCGCAGCTTATCGTGGGCTTGTGGGTGCTTCCGTCATAGGTAAGTGTTTCTGCATCAATCAAAATACCATCAATCGGGATGGTTGCCTTAAGCTGCCAATGTGCGTACAGCGTGATATCTCCTGCCGTCTCGTAAACCGTATCCTCGGTGTACTGCGTACCGCCCGATACCGCATCGTACCAACCGAGGAATATATAATTGGATCTTGTTGCATTCGGCAAAGAACCGATTTTTTGATTATAAACCGTATTAACGGAAGCAATCGGAGTAGAACCCTCACCTGCGTTAAGCGTAATCTTATAATCATTTGCCTTCCACTTTGCGTAAAGCGTAAAGTTCATTGACGGCATTGTGCGATTCCAATCAACCGCTTCTGTCAAAGCCTCGTCATAGAACCAACCCACAAAGGTATATCCTTCCTTTGTAGGTGTTTGGGGTGGAGTAAGAGCGGAACGCTCGACAACGTTGGAGGAAGCAATCGAGCTGCCGCCGTTCGTCTCATACGTTATGCTGTAAGACTGCAACGGCTTTTCGGGAATCTTGACAGTCACCGTATAAACGATATCTCCGTTCACGCTTTCAAATACAGGGGAAATCGAAGAAATATAAGCGGTTTCATCAAACGATTTCACTGCATCAATAAAATCGTCCTGAGAAGGCATCGTTCCGTTTTTACAGAGCTTGGTGATTGGATCAATAGCAATTCCCGTAAATTTGTAGGTAACGGCTCCGCTGTTATTGACATATTTTGCGTGATAGGTAATTTCGCCTGCGAGAAGCTCGCTTGCGTAGTTGCCTCCGATCACATCAAATACGTCGCGAAGCGTAACATTTCCTTTTTGATCCCTTGCTTCAATTCCCGCAAATACGGTATAATGATCATTTTTGTTTGTTCCTGTCGGGAGCAAGGAAGAGAAATCAAATTTTTCGCCGTATTTTGCCGTGAACTGCATATCGGAAAGAGTTCCATCGGGATTTTCCACGTCTTTAACCGTAACAGTGTATTGTCTGGCCGTCATATCAAAGTAGTAGACAGTATCGAAATACATCTGCTGTTCACCCTCTTTGATCTCTTCGCCGCGATTTGTTAACGTATATCCCGTATAACCGGAATACTGAACATCATTTTCACCCGCATATCCTGCGTATTTCAAAACCTTCTCGTCAGAAGGCAGCTCAAAGCTCTCGCCTTTGAGGTAACGACCGGTCCAAACAGTACGATATCCCTCGGCTTCGTTGCCCACCTTAACGGTTGCCGTTTTGTATTCGGCAAGTTCTTCATCTGCAAGGTCAGTCCATACGAGCGGAATCGTCAATGCAATATCATACTTTGACCAACAAAGCTTATCCAGACACCAAACCAATCGAAGCTCACAAGAGAGATAGTGAACTCCCTCGGGAACATAAACCTGTACCTTATAGTCGGTCAAATAATATTTGTCCTCTTTTTCGTTATACTCATATACGGGAACGAGCGAGAAGTATTTGCTGGAAAGGGTGTATGTGAAGTTGATCTTGTCTTCTTTGTTATCGGTTAAAGAATAATCATCACCCTGCAAGAAACTATAATCGTAATAGGAAATCCAAGGCTTAACGGGCGTATCCTGCTCACCGCTGGTCATATCAAGTGTATTCATAGAACGGAAGGAGTCTGAGAGGATACCCAGAATACCGTTGTTGGAGTTTCCGTCCTCATCCTCAATCACAATTTTTTCTCCATCCTCAAACTCAGTGGCAAAGCCATACACGTTTTCTCGTGAGCCCGCCGAAAGAATTGCCCATTTTCCGGAATACAATTCCCATTCCTTTTCCAAAATACTGAGAAGCGATGCGTTCAGATTGATATCGAGATACAATCCAAATTCAAAATACAGTGCACCGATGATGGATTCTTCCTCTTTCCACTCCTTCTCACTCGCAGGGCGATACTTTGTGTATGTATACATAAAATATCCGTACAGCTCGGCATAAGCACCGAATTCGGCAGAAATACCAACCGAACCGATCTTGGTGGAGATAATGCCCACCTTGATCTCAACGAGAATACCGGCTTTTAATCCGATATAGCCCATTGCATAGAACTGGAATGCGAATCTTTCGTCAATCAAATCGATCTCGGACGAGCCGTTGCCCTTGCCGAAAATGCTGAACCAGTTAATATAACGCTTGCCAACCTCGTATTCCATATTGGCACCGAGAGCAACGTTAATATTCGCGCGAACTACAAAATCACCTTCAATGTTGATCTCAAAAAGGAAGAGATTGACCGGTACTTCAAAAATTTTGATCTTGCAAAGCTCAAGCCAGCCGTTATCTTCTTCGCTTAACATATCGGAGTAGCGTTCCGCAAGCTCCACAACGCCGGCACCGTAATCCTCGTCGTTCATCATACCGATATTGTTGTAAAAATCTTGCATTACATTGAGCTCGTTAGTACTTTCCATAAAGGAGATCGCATCGTCCTTTGTAAGCTCGCCGTTCATAATAAGCTCTTCTATCAGGTCGGTCTGTGCTTCCCAAAAGCCCTCAATATCCTCTCCGAGAGAATCCTCGCCAAACTTTTTATCGTATTTCTTCTTGAAATCATCTATTTTTTTAAGCGTATCCTTGCCAAGCTTATCGCCCCATGCCTCCTTGAGCTTATCAAAGAAGTCCTCGGACGGCTCCTGAGTATAGAATTTTGCCTCAAGAGAGATGGCAGTATAGCTCATTACGTCAACAGCGCTGGAAAATACAATATCGTGAATAATGGGGATAAACAACGCCCATGTAATATCTGCGTTGGCGTTGATATTAACATCGATATAAACCTCTTGCGTAAATGCCGCGCCAAGCTCGATCTTCAGGCTTCCCATTTTTCCGCCTTTACCGATATCCACTTCAAATTCAGCGCTGATTTGCAGCGTAACCTTGAGTCCGTCTTCAAAATGGCTGTTCTCGCCATCGCACGTTGTAATGTTGAATCCAATTTCAACATCATCGCCAAGCTCAAAGGAATGACCGGCACCGTATGCTTTTAACTGTTCCTCCGTAAGACGCACTCCGTTTTCATCATATACGATTATTTTGTTTTCGGCAACGTAATTAAGAAATTCTTCGCTGTTCATTACCACGCCGGAAAGATACTGTACGGCATCCTCGGCAAAGCCTGTTTCCGTAACCTGCTGTATCACTTGCTGTTCAAGTGCGCCTTGGTCGATTCCCTCAAGCATGGTATCGCCGTCAACACCATCGGAGAGGAAGAGATTGATCGAATTTTGCAGTTCTTCCTGCGAAGAGGAAACGTATGTGATCGCCGTTCCGTCAACCTTTGTTACCTTCTTATAGTAAACGGTGTCTCCTTCTCTGACAGAACCAAACGAACCAACATAGAATACGAGAAAGTCTCCAACCTTGACCGTTTCGGGAGCGTTGGTGCCGTACATAGCATAAAGTGCTACGGTATCCATATCTGCAAAATCAACGGTTCCGTCGCCTTCGGGCAGATTCAAAACCGAGAACGGAATGGTAGAAGGCAAGGAAATCAGTTTTTCCACGTCGGATTCTTCGCCTTGCATACTCATACCGCGGAAAGTAATTACGTCATCATTGATTGCTTCCACTATAATATAGGACGCGGGATCGTTTCTATAATCTCCGTTTATGTAATCACGCTCGTTCGGATGAACGCTGACATAAATACAAACGGTATCGCCAACAGAAAGCTCGGTCTGTCCGTCATACGTAAAGTTACCTGAGGTAACGTCCTCACTATTGTAAAGCACAGCGGATGTCAATATCTCACACACACTTCCGTCAGAGAGTGTGTAGTCCATATCTTCTGTGTCTTTAATATAAATAATATCCTCGTTGGTGGTGAAATTCACCACTTCTTCTTTGAATATGTAAAAAGAAGCCTCTCGGATATTTTCATTCTTGCCGTCGAAATTATATCCATCGGCAAGGATCATACGATAGGAAGCTCCCTCTTTGTATCCGCCCTTGGCTGTAACACGCCATTTGTTTTCTCCGATCTCAACAAATTCCAATTCGGGAACAGCGGAACCGTCTGCGTTGCGGAGTATAACGGCATCCTTGGGCATCAATTCACCACTGATGCGAACAATATCAAATGCGAGATCGGGCGATTGATCCTGCAAAGCATAGGCAGTAGGCATATACTCCGTGTTTCCGGAAACCTCTTGATATTTTGCATAGATCGTGATGTTTTGGATAATCGGATCGGAGCCGTAAAAAGGAGTTTCCAAAGACTCGTCGGAATACCAACCGAGGAATATAGCATTATCCTTTCTCGCATCGGGAACACGAACTGTGCCTCCCAAAACCAGCGTGATAGGTTCGATGCTATCGCCTCCGTTTGTTTCGAACGTAACGGTCACGGTTTCACCCAACGCAACTCTGTCACCCTTTACGAATTTGACAAGGTATAAGATATCCTTCAAATCTACAACATCGTCATCCGTAACGTCGGCTGCAATCAGATTGATTGTTACGGTTTTGTCGTCAGCAAGGTATCTTGCCAACAATTCAATATCCGTTGAATTTATAAGACCGTCATCGTTCACGTCACCGAATACGATCTGCGAACCGTCGGTCGAAGCCGAGGGCATCGTTTCCTTATACGCCCCATATTCTTCAGCCAACGCCGAAACAGGCATGGCACACACTGCCATAAGCTGTGCCAATACCAATACGATTGCGAAAAGCGACGTCAAAATTCTTCTTTTTTTCATCTGTTTTACCTCCGATTTTTGCTTCCATTTGCTGTTTGCGATAAATTTGTCCGATTTTGCAAGATATCTGCGGATTATCGAGTATTGAAAAAAATTGTATCTTATGGTATAATTATAAAGTGACAAAGAGCAGATTGCTATACTTTGCAAAAAAAATGCTGTTTTTTGCGAGAAATCTGTTTTGAAGGGGGTGGATTTTATGATACAAATCGCATTGTGTGATGATAATAGAGCGCACATTGCCAAGCTTGAAGCATTGCTGAACGAATACTTTGAGGGACACCCCGATATTCCTATAAAGATAAAAGCTTTTTCGTCTGCCGCAGAACTTTTGGAACACATAAGAATACACGACATTTTTGATCTTTATTTGCTTGATATCATTATGCCTAACGAAAACGGGATCGATTTGGGACGAAAGATTCATACGATAGATAAGGGTGGAACAATTTTCTATCTTACATCTTCGATTGATTTTGCCGTAGATGCTTTTTCGGTCAAAGCATCACAGTATCTGCTGAAACCGATTGATAAAGTGCAACTGTTTTGTGCGCTTGATTCTTTGGTAGATGAATGGCTCGGCAACCATCAAAAATTTATTACTATAAAAACACACGTAGGCATTCAAAGAATCGCAATTCGCAGCATTGTTTACGGTGAATTGATAGGTCACTGCATCCATTATCATCTCTCCGACGGATCGGAAATTGAGGGAATGAGCATAAGAACGTCTTTTCGAGATGCAATACTCTCGTTACTTGACGAACCGCGCTTTACCATGACATCGGCATCGTTTGTTGTAAACTTGTATTTCATAGAAAATATTAGCGCAGAAGGGCTTAAGCTTACAAACGGAAAATATTTACCTATATCAAGAAATCTCAAAAATGACATCGTAAATAAATGGCTTGATTTTCACCTGAAGGGAGAATAATTTATGTTAAACCTAACTCATCAATATCTAATTGATTGGTCAACTACAATTTCTATGTTTGTAGTGATAATTATGTTTTTGTTTCTTTTTGAATCTCGTTATCCCAAGAAAAAGTATTTCGCCTCTCTGATCCCGTTCTCGATTTGTTGGTTTGGGCTCAATCTGGGAATTCTTTTTGTCTGCGGAATTGAAGTTCAAGGAACATATAGTTTATTAACTGCCACTCTCCCCAGTTTAATTTATTTCTTCATTGTAGCAAAAGACAGAGGCGGACGTTTTTTCTTCACCTTTTGTTTTGTAGATACCATTATGATCTGGGTAATGATGGTTACAGGGCTTATTGATTATGCGGTTGGAAGCGAGGGGATCGTAAACTTCGTTTTGAGAATGATCACTTTCAGTGCTATGTTGCCTATTACGTGGTTTTGGGGACGTAAACGTTATTTGAAATTGCTCCGTACCGCAAGCAAAGGTTGGTGGATATTTACCGCAATGACGGGAATTTTTTACATAACTCTTACAGTTATGGGAGGAATTCCTACCAATCTTCGTCTGCGTCCCGAGGATATGCCGTCTGCTGTTATGGTGTTGATACTGCTGCCGCTGACATATATTACGATTGTTAGACTTTTAGGGCAGCAGCAAGCCAATTTTGAAATGCGCGAACACCAAAAAGTATTTGAAATCCAAACTTCGATGATGGAACAAAGAGCCTTTGAGTTTAGGGCGGCAGAGCAAAAAATCAGAATTGAGCGTCACGACTTAAGACACCGTTTTCAAACCTTGAGCACAATGCTGAAAAACGGACAAACCGACGAAGCACTTGAGTATATCGGTGCTGCCGAAGAAGCACTTAGCGAAACCGACATCAAGCATTACTGTAGTAATCCCGTTTTAGATGCGATATTGTTGGCATATTTCTCACAGGCGAAGGAACTCGGAATCAGAGTAGAAGCAAATCTTGATATTCCGGATACGCTTCCTGTTCCTGCCGCAGATTTGTCAACCGTTTTTGCCAATGCACTCGAAAATATGATCAATGCAGTAAAGGAATTACCCGTAGAACAGAGAGTCATATTCTGCAAATGCATCAGCACCCCTTGTATGATGATCGAATTTTCCAACCCGTATGAGCGTGAAGTCGAATTTTCCTCCGATGGTTTGCCCGTTTCCGAAAAAAACAATCACGGAATAGGAACTCATTCTATAAAGGCGTTTGCAGACAAATATGATGCAATCTGTTCTTTCAAAGCAGAGAATAAAATGTTTAAATTGCAATTAGCTATTAAAAATCAAGAAACTTAAAATACTTAAGGCGGCGAGGTTTTTATCCTCACCGCCTTAAATTATTCGGCTAATGTTTCAATAGCAATCTGCATACCAAGTTTGAAAGCATATTCAAAGATTGATGCCTCCGCCAAACTCATATACTCGCTCCAACAATCGTGGAACTTTTCGAATGTTTCTTTCTGTTCGTCCGTGAAGCTCTTTTCCAAGTCCTCGTGATTCCGTGACATATATCCGAGGAGTTCTTTCATTTCTTTGGAGTTAGTTCGGCTGTCCTCTTGCGGTATGATGTTTCCGTGCCAAAGTTCGTTGATAACCGACCTCATACGTATACCACCTCCCGCAAAACGATTTCTTCCGCGCAGTTGCGGATGTTGTTCATCTCGGCAACCCAACGGAGCATGTCGCGAGCTTTCAAATCCTCGTCAATCCTTCTTTCGGCGGCAAGTCGGTTTATGATGCTTTCAACCATCGCTTTCGATTCAACGTTGATCTCATAGAGCCGCTGATTGAGCGTGACTTCCGAAAGAAGATTGGTGTAACGACTTTTGCGATGCGCTTTGAGATAGTCG
>JAZNBZ010000046.1:0-26948 GCA_045587285.1 Candidatus Flemingiibacterium sp.
GTACAAGCCAAGCCTTATAAGCGTAGAAGGCATCCTTCTTATACTTTCTGTCCATCGTTATAAGACCCTTGTGGTTCTGACCGTTTTCACCACCCTCGGCTCTCGCATCCGCACCGAAGTCAAACATATTCCATACGTGAGTTGCCCACATATACTTTCTTGAGAAGAACTGCTTTATAAGCTCCTCGTGATAGTATGCCTGATATTCCTCGGTGTAGTGGCCCTGCTTCGGGTCGCTCGTGTGCCAATTGAGGGCTTCACAGCCGTATTCGGAGCAGCCTATCGGAATAGTCGGGTGAGTTTCGTGGAACTTATCGAACCACGGGCCGTTCATAGACGTTTCACCGCCGTACCAGCCGAAATAGTGGTTGTAGGATACTACGTCCGGTATCTGGAGATACGGGTCGTCCATCTTGCACATAGAAACCGCCGCGATAGTGGTAAGACGCGTCTTGTCCATCTCGTGACAGAGGTCGTTGAGAATACGGTGATTTTCGAGCAGATCGTCGTCAGAGCCACCGATGGAGATCTCGTTGGAAAGTCCCCAAACAACGATAGATGCGTGGTTGTAGTTCTGCGAGATAAGCTCCTTCATCTGCGAGATAGTGTTCTCGCGGCCACCGGGCATATGCTTGGAGATATAAGGAATTTCTGCCCAAATAACAAGACCTTTTTCGTCACACAGATCATAGAAATACTGATCGTGGTGATAGTGAGCAAGACGTATGGTGGTAGCACCCACTTCCATAATAAGGTCGATGTCCTCTTCGTGATGCTCGGGCAGAAGCGCGTTTCCAACACCAAGTCTGTCCTGCTGGCGGGATACGCCGCGAAGCGGATATTCCTCGCCGTTTAAGTTAAAGCCGTTATCGGGATCTATCTTGAACGTACGGCAGCCAAAACGGTTGCATACGTTGTCAATAACCTCGCCGCCCTCAACGATCTCGACCTCACAGCAGTAGGGATAAGAATCGCGGCGACCGTGCCAGAGGTGAACGTCCTTTATATCGAATACGACCTTGGTATCGGTGGATTCGATCTTTTGAAGCTCGTTCTCGTCCTTGTCGTAAATGGTGTAAACAAGCTTCTGCGTGTCGGTAAGGTTCTTTACGTATACCTCTACCTCAACCTTTGCGTCCTTGCCGTCAACAGCGGGAGTTATCTTAAGTCCGGGCGCGCCGTAGTAGTCAAGGTCAAAATGCGACTTGTTTACTGCGATAAGGTTTACGTCGCGGTAAAGACCGCCGTAGAAGGTGAAGTCCGCCATCTGCGGATATACCGTTTCACTCGGCGAGTTGTCTACCACGATAGCGATATCGGTTTCGTCCGCGAGCTTGCCCGTCAGGTCAACTCTCCACGTCGAGTAACCGCCGTCGTGATGCGCGAGGCACTCGCCGCCAACGTATACGTCAGCGGAGGAGTTAGCGCCACAAATTTCGAGATAGTAGCAATCAGCCGCGGGCAGGTCTGCCTTCTTTAGCGTCTTAACGTAGAGGCAAGAGCCGCGGAAATAGTCGTTGCCGCCATCGTGACCGTCGGCCGCGTTCCAGGTATGCGGAAGGCTTATGTTCTCGCCCTCACGCACGGTTACGTCTGTAGTGTTCTTGACAAAAAGCCAATCTTTGTTAAGGTTTAAAACGTTTCTCACTGTAAAATCTCCTTTTTTATAATAGACAGTGCCCGACAACTTTCACTGTCGGGCACCATAAAGTCAGATTTATTCTGCTATCTGCGCCTCGACGTCACGTCCGAGGTCCTTGTTCATCTTGGCAAGCGTCTTCTTGTCAAGGTTGTAGATAAGTGCAAGACCGATGAACTGCATTATTGCGGAAGCAAGGAAGAGAATTGCTACGAGCACACGAAGCTCAACCGCAAATTCCCAAGAAAGCTTGGTAACGTCAATGTATGCCGCACCGGTTTCGGGATCGATAGCGTTGTTTACGTAGCCCATTCCCTGCATAATAAGGAGTGCAACTGCGGGACCGATACCCTGTGCAAGCTTACGGAAGAAGGAGTGGAGCGAATAAACGACACCCTCTTCTCTGTTGCCGGTCTTCCACTCGTTATAGTCGATAGCGTCACCCATCATTGCCCAAGATACGGTGGAATAAATGCCAAGTCCAAGGCTATATACGAGCTGGCAAAGAATGTATATAAGAAGGTCAAGTCCGGTATTTTCGGGAGTGATAATGAAAAGTCCAAGACCGCCGATTATGGAGGCGATAGAACCAACGACTGCAAGCTCCTTCTTACCGAACTTTGTAACCATCTTACGTGCAAGAGGAGTAAATACGATTATCGGTATCATCGAGAAAAGCTGAACGATACCGGAGATCTCCGCGTTCTTGAAGTATATCTGGAAGGTTACCGAAACTGCGGTGGCAGCGCCCTGCATACCGATGAACATACCCATAGCTGCAAGAGTTGCGCCAACTGCGGGACGGTTTTTAGCGAAGTTTGCAAGAGCCTTGAACACGTTGAACTTCGGCTGATCCTCATTAAGTCTTGTTTCGGTGTCAACACGAATCTCCGTATTTTTAATCATAAACTGGAAGCAGATAAAGCCGATAACGCCCATTACGAGAGCTGCGACGAATACCATATTGCCGTTAAGAACGTCAACCATTTCTCCGTCAGGACCTTCCACCTTATCGTAAATAAGGAAAGGAAGGATTACCATAGGAAGCATATTTCCGAGCATAGAACCGATTGAGCGCCAAGCGGAAAGAGATGCTCTGTCAGCAGCCTTATCGGAAATAAGCGAGAGAAGCGAGCCGTAAGGTACGTTTGCTATAGTGTAGAACGCGTCCCAAATGACGTAGCCGGCAATAAATATGATAAATTTAGCCCATACGGGAGCGCCGGGGAACGGTAAGAAGCAGCACGCACCGCCAATGATAAGTCCGATCGAGCCCACAAATATGTACTGAAGGAACTTATTTCTCTTATACTTGTGTCTGTCTGCGTCGATAATGGAGCCAATAAGCGGGTCGTTTATAGCGTCCCAGAACTGAACGATAACGAGAAGCAGCGAATACCACGCGCTCATACCCATAACCTGTGTCCAGAAGAGCGCCATCGTTCCCTTGAGCGCAAAGCTCATATTGCAGCCAAGGTCGCCGGCCGCGTACGCAACACTGTCGCGTATACCGAACTTGCGATAGCCGTTTGCGTCGAGTTTCTTTTCTTTTGCCATTTTGGTTTCCTCTTTCCTTGAATATATTTTAGTGAAACAAATTTTTCCGCATTCGCGGAATATCAGTTAGAGTACTACTATTTTAAGTATAAATCATTTCGACAAATATCGTGAGTAATTTTTTAATGTGCTTTTGTATTTTTTTCATTTTTTCAGAAAAAATACTGTTGCAATTACACAAAAAGTGTGTTATAATAAGATAGACACTTGGGAAAATTCGCGCAGAATATATTCGCTTTTGACTGAAAGGAGCACGTACCGCGCTATGTTTTACGATAGAGAGCTTGACTTTTTGTGCGATACCCTTGCCAAATGCCGTGTCAGAGCCTCCGTCGTGTCTCCAAGCGATCCGATACGCTCGGTAATCGATCCCGACCTGTGCGACGTTTTAAGCGATCCGTTCGGTCCCACGGAGACCGTACAGGAATACGTCGGCGTTTTAGAGGCACGCACGGTGCATAAGATAACCGATGAGTTTAAGCTTTGCTACGTATATTTTATGCTTCCGCAGTCCGAGCAAAGCCGCGTACTGTTTATTGGCCCGTACGTTTCGTCAAAATTTTCCACCGGCGAGCTGCTTGAGCTCAGCGAAAAGATAGGCATATCACCGAAATCACAGCGCTATTTCGATGAATACTATTCGAGCATTCCCGTAATATACGAGGGCAATCTTCTTTTCGTTATGATTGACACCTTCTGCGAGCATATATGGGGCAGCGGATTTTCCGTGTTCGACGTCAGCAAGCAATATAAGCTTCCCGAATCGCCCATAAACGAGAATGCGCGCGGCGAGGGCGTAGACGACGTGCTCGTTAATATGAAGGCTATGGAAAAGCGTTACGCGTTCGAAAACGAGCTTATCGAGGCCGTTTCACTCGGACAGATGCACAAGGAAACGCTTTTTATCACGTCGTTCAATGAGACCGTTTTTGAAAAACGTGCCGCAGACCCGTTGCGTAATGCGAAAAACTATGCTATAATAATGAATACGCTGCTGCGTAAGGCGGCAGAGCAAGGCGGTGTTCACCCGATATATCTCGACCGCGTATCCTCGGAGTTCGCAATGAACATCGAGCAGGCGCCGACAGTCTCCGCAAATTCTGCGCTTATGAGAGATATGTTCCGCTCGTATTGCCGACTCGTGCGCAAGCATTCGCTGCAAAAGTATTCACCCGTCGTTCAAAAGACGATACTTATTATCGACACCGACCTTTCCGCCGACCTGTCGCTCAATATGCTCGCAGGGCATCAGGGGATAAGCCGCGGATATCTGTCCACCGTATTTAAAAAGGAAACCGGCAAGACGGTGTCCGAGTACATCAGAGAAAAGCGTATGAAGCACGCTATGCATCTGCTCAGCACCACGCACCTACAGGTGCAGACGGTGGCACTCCACTGCGGAATACTCGACGTGCAGTATTTTTCAAAGATGTTCAAAAATCAAACGGGCAAAACGCCGAAGGAATATCGGGAAACCTCAAAAATTCCCGATTCACGCTTCGGTATATAGATAATTTCAAACTATTTTCAGGAGGTAACTTATGCCAATGCAAATGACTTTTCGTTGGTACGGAGAGGGCAACGACAAAATAAAGCTCTCCGACATTAAGCAAATTCCCGGTGTTAGCGGCATCGTCTGGGCGCTTCATCACAAAATGCCGGGCGAGGTCTGGGAGGTCGAGGAGATCGCCGAGGTCAAGCGTCAGCTCGACGAATACGGCTTTAATATGGACGTCGTTGAGTCGGTAAACGTACACGACGACATCAAGATAGGCCTGCCAACGAGAGATATGTATATTGAGAATTACAAGCAGTGTATCAGAAATCTCTCGAAATTCGGCGTAAAGGTCATCTGCTATAACTTTATGCCCATATTCGACTGGACGAGAAGTAACCTTTTCCACCCCGTAGGCGACGGCTCTACCGCGCTTTTCTATGAAAAGAATATGATCCAGGACGACTACAACGCTATGGCGAAGTATATCCTTGATTTCACCGAAAAATATAATATGTCCTTCCCCGGCTGGGAGCCTGAACGTATGGCGAAGCTCGACGAGCTTTTCAAGGCTTACGAGGGCGTTGACCACGAAAAGCTTTGGGCAAATCTCAAGTATTTCCTTGAGGCTATTATGCCCACCTGCCGCGAGTGCGACGTCAAAATGGCTATACATATGGACGATCCCCCGTGGGATATTTTCGGACTCCCCCGTCTGCTCGTCAACGAGGAAAACATCGACCGCTTTTTAAAGATGGTTGACGACGAATACAACTGCCTCACGCTTTGCTCGGGAAGCCTTAACGCAGACCCGAACAACAACGTCGCTGATATAGTCAGAAAGCACTGCGACAGAATCGCGTTCGCGCACATCAGAAACGTAAAGCACTTCGAGAACGGAGACTTCTCCGAGGCAAGCCACCGCGACTGCGACGGCGACACGGGCATTCTCGAAATCCTTAAGGCTTACCACGACTGCGGCTTCGAGGGATACATCCGCCCCGACCACGGCAGACACCTCTGGGACGAGGGTCCCGGAAACGTACGTCCCGGCTATGGTCTTTACGACCGCGCACTCGGCATAATGTATATGCTCGGTGTTTGGGACTCGCTTGAAAAATTTGATAAATAACGTAAGGAGAAAATACAATGGCAAATCTTCCACTCAATATTGATTACACCGGCAAGGTAGTTGTCGTTACGGGTGCAGGGGGCCTTATCTGCGGCGCTATGGCTCGCGCATTTGCACAGTCGGGCGCAAAGGTAGCGGCTCTCGACCTCAACGAGGACGCGGTAAAGAAGCTTGCTGAGGAGCTTAAGGCAGAAGGCTACATCTGCGAGGGCTACAAGGCGAACGTACTCGATCCCGAGGCGCTTGAAGAAGTGCACGCGGCAGTCGTGCGCGACCTTGGCGCGTGCGATATTCTCGTAAACGGTGCAGGCGGTAACAATCCCCGTGCGACCACCGACAACGAGTATCAGCACGAGGCAAAGGAAGGCGGCAAGTCGTTCTTTGACCTTCAGGCAGACGGCGTTGACTTCGTTTTCAAGCTTAACTTCCAGGGAACGCTTCTTCCGACGCAGGCGTTTGCAAAGGATATGGTCGCAAAGAAGGCAGGCTGTATTCTCAACATCTCCTCGATGAACGCATACACGCCTCTTACCAAAATTCCCGCATACTCTGCGGCGAAGGCAGGCATCTCCAACTTCACGCAGTGGCTCGCAACGCATTTCGCAGGCACGGGCATCCGCTGCAACGCTATCGCTCCCGGCTTCCTCGTTTCCGCGCAGAACAAGGCGCTTCTCTTTAACGAGGACGGTACTCCCACTGCACGCAGCGCGAAGATACTGAGGGGAACTCCGATGGACCGCTTCGTTGACGCGGACGAGCTTCTCGGCGCAACGCTCTTCCTCTGCGACGAGCGCTCCGCTTCGGCAATCACGGGCGTGGTTCTCCCCATCGACTGCGGCTTCGCGGCTTACTCGGGCGTATAATTTCATAAAAGCAAAAGAGGTAGCCTTATGGTGCGTACTCTTAAGGACAGTTTTGCAAGTTAAAAAGAACACGTTATCTGCCGACAGAAAAAGGACACACATTCTCTTTTCAATGTAGTGTATCATCACCGGAAAGGTAGAGCAAGAACCTGTGAGATTCGGATATTGTAAGATTTCCTAACCAAAGAAGCTATGGAGCGAGTGTTCGTTCCATAGCTTCTTTTCTTATGACATTAGAGCAACTCTGCGAGACGTGGACATCTAACAAGTGCCAGTTCTCTAGGTTCGATTTTTTTTAGTCCGCCACCATATACCCTGCCTTCGCTTTCCAAATCATCCTTGGTTACGCGATTAAGGATATTCCAAACGGTATTTAGTGCATCTGGCGATTTAGAAATTGCATCTTGTAAGTGTTGTTTGGGATATAACATTAAGTAGGAATTTGTAGCGATTGCATCGCTGTGATTTAATACAAATCTGAAAGGTGTCGAATTGCTTTCGGACCCTCGTCCCATGTAGGAGCACAAAAATGGTGTAACCTCTCTTGCTTCTTGTAAATACCACAGTTTTCGTTTTTTACACAAATATTTTTGTGCCGTAGTTTCTTCTCCCTTTGCCAAATAGCACCATATCGAAGGGTGTTTTGATTGCAATTCCGATTTTTCCATAGTGCAGTTTAGCAAAAAGTATTGAGTATCCAACAATGGATATCCGTCTTTATCAGCAAAAACCTCATTACACTTTAGATAACGTGGGCTGGGCAGAATAGGTGTGAAAAAGGACATATCAAGACCAAGCTCGTTAATTTGCTCTTTGGAAAGAATAAAAAAGTTATTATCGCCTGTTGCGAGTCCTCTTTTTATTGTAAAAAAATCTCCTAATACAGAAGCAGAACTATTAGAGGAATTTGATTTTATATCTTTGCTGGCAAAATGTGTCCACTTTCTATGATTTTCCAATATATGTTTCTTTACTTTTATACTTTTTTCAGGATTGCTATGTGTACCGCCATAAGAAAATTCAATATCGTAATCATCGGATACAGTTTCGTTTTTAAACCAAACTACGCAAGATGATACTGTTGCATCCTCAAATTGGCAGTTTTTAGGGTTGTATCGATGTATTCTTGTTAAGTGCACTTTATTTAACAAGTAATCTTTTAAGGTGCTGCCATAATTCACATCCATAAATTCGCTCGGTATTAACCATCCGGAAATAGCATTGGGAGCTAACCATTTGTGTGAAAGCAAAATAAAATAGCAATACAATCCTGCAAGCCCCGTAAAGGAAAGACCCGTTTCTTGTAAAACAGATTTAGCTAACTCTGCTTTTTGGGCTTGATTGATAAAATGGTGTCTTACATAAGGAGGATTGCTTACTAAAAAATTGTACTTACTTGTACATTCACATTTAGTAAAATCAGAATTTATGAGATTAATATTATAACCTTCCCATAAATCTTTGGCGGCGGAATAAAACACATTATCCACTTCAATACCTGTAGCATTATCAATACATTTATCGGTTGATTCTATTTGTGATAAGAGTGCCGAATAGAATGCTCCTGTGCCAAATGCAGGTTCAAAAAAAGAAATTTTATTTCCGTATTGGAGTGTTAAACCATACGATATAATCTCTTTTGCAAGAGCAAGAGGTGTCGCAAATTGCCCTAATTGTCGGCGTGATTCGATGCTTTTTTGCCCATCAATTTGAGTTTGAATTTTCTGGCGTTCCTTTTCCCTTGCGTCTATATTCCCAATTGTTCTAAATCGGCAATTCTGTGTTCCCATATCCAATCAATTCCTTCTGCCGCCTCATAACCTAAATATCCAGAGTCAAAGTATCCACACAAAAACAGATTATAAGAAACAGCCTCTCCATATGTGTTTTTCAATTGTTGCATTTTAGCCGCTTCTTCTTTGCGGCGTTTATTAACATTAGTGAAATCGCCTGCTGATTTTGCTTCTATAAGTATTGGAAAATCTCCATCCTGCGCATCTAAAGGCAAAATAACAACATCAACAGGAATATTTATGGTATCATTTGAGCCATTTGCTACCATAACAGGGACATTAGTGTGAAATGAGAATGTTCCTGCTGTCATCTCATTATACTTTGTTCCTGCAATAGCCCTTGAATACCCTTTGTCAAACAAATATTGACTTATTGCGGCAAGCTGTCGTTCTTCTTGAGCGTTTCGAATAATTGGGTCGGCTACTGCACCACATAATCTATCCGCAACAATGGTGGAAGAACGATTTATTTCCTCTTGTGTCGGAGTTCTATTTTCTGATAACCAAACAAAAATATCTTGGTCAGCCATTCTATTTATTGTGCTGGCAATCTTTGAAAGCTCGTCCGTAAGACGATCGCGGGAAATTCGAGGAGATATCCGAGGGTTTTCGTTATCTTCCATATTTTCCACCAAACTTTTGGATACACCCGCCAAGCCAACCAATCTTTCTCTGGCAATTGGTGGACACGTTGCCATTCGTAGCATCGGCAAAACTTCGGGATGCTCCTCTAACAAATTCACAGAAATGTTCTTTAAGTAGTTTGTATTTACAAGTGCATTTTCAACTTTGCTGGCGGTAGATATTCTCGTTTCTCTAAATGCTTGTGGAGCGTATTCCACAAACCAAGAATTGTATAGGTCAACGGACTTAGCAACGTCTTTTTTCCACGAATCAGGCTTATCTCTATTTATTCCCATAATATTCATCCTTTCACACTTGTACATCACATCAGTACAATATTATACCATAAAAAAATGAATTTTTCAACACAATTTACTTATTTTAGAAAGGGGGAGAGACCGAAGGCAGCAAATTCAAGTCATAAGTAATACAAAAGCACTTTTGACATTCATATTTCAAAAGTTGTTTGCTTATCTTTGGAGTGACTTTTCTTTAGTCGTTACTTCACTTATCAATTTTCCTGACAAGCACTGCATTTGTGGACACAAACACAAAATACGGCACACCTCTTTCGAGATATACCGTATTCTTTAAAAACTGTCCTTTAGAGCGACATTCAAGCGGTTACCTCTTTTTTCGTTTACTTTATTTCCGTTAAATAGTCCGCAAACCCGTCTGAATATACCTCTGTGCCATCGTCAAGCACCCACAGCGCATACGCGCCGTCAAACTGTGCGAGAAGCGCCTTGCCATCCTCGACGCTCATACAGAACAGCGCAGTTGAAAGCGCGTCTCCGTCAGCCGAGCTTTGGCACACTACCGAAACGGAGCGGTAACCCTCGGCAGGCATAAGCGTTTCGGAATCAATAATGTGGTGATAATTCTTACCGTTCACGGTATAGAATCGCTGATACGAGCCGCTCGTAACGAGCGACTCACCCGCAAGCCCGAGATACGCGACGTACGGCTCATCAGACTCCGTGTCGGGATTTTCAACGCCTGCGAGCCACTTTTCGCCGTCGGCCTTCGCACCAACCGTGCGCACGTTTCCGCCAACGTTGATAACGTATCCCGTAATTCCCTTTTCCTCAAGCGACCTTGCCGCCATTTCTACGGCGTATCCCTTGGCTATAGCGCCAACGTCCAAGGTCATTTCGGGATCGTTTAAAAACACCGTGCCGTTTTCCTCGTCGATGATAACGCCGTCGATATTCGCATGCTCTGCCGCCGCTGCAAGTCGTTCGATTGGCGGAAGCTCTGCCGCCGACGGCTCGTCAAGTCCCGCCGTGCGGTAGTCGTGCCAGATCGAGAGCACGCTTCCCATAGCGACATTCACGCGGCCGCCCGTTTTGGCATACGCTTCCTTACAGTACACAAGCAGGTCGATTATACGCTTATCAACGCTCACCACCCGATGCTCGCCGTTTTGCAGGGCGTTTACGGTGCAGAGATTTTCAAGCCCCTCAAAGCGGTGATATATCGTAAATAGACGGTGATATTCGCCAAGCTCGGCGAGTATGTCCGCGCTTATCTTATCAAATTCTTCTCTGCTGTCCGCGTATCCGATGACAGTCGTCACGGTGTCGAAATAATCAAGCGAGTAGGTCGAATATTTAGTTTTTGCACCGCACGATGAGAGCACGGTGCCAATTATCAGCATAAGTAACAACAAGGATACGACTTGCTTTTTCATAATATCTCCGTAGTCAAAAAAGGGGGAAGCCAATCTCGATGCCATTAGGTTAAGAAAATCAACTGTCGCAATATACAAATCCACCGTAGGGGCGACCATTGGTCGCCCGCGGGCGGTCACAGACCGCCCCTACTATATGTCATGACAAAACGCAGATATTAACTTAATAACATTGGGGAACTTCCCTTTTTATTTTTCCTTAGCCGAGCTTGGAGGCAGCCCGTGCAAATCCGTCAACGCGAATGGTGCAGCCTGCAGATACAACGTCCTCGGCTCCATAGCCGTCAGCACCAACGAGCGTACCGATTTCAGCAACGCTCTTACCAACGCAAAGCGCATCAAAAGCAGCAGCCTGTGCGTACCACTCCATACCCGCGCCGCCGTATGCTACCATACCGTAAGCGTCGCCCTGCTCCTTCTTGGTTGCAAGAGCCTTGGTTGCATCAAAGGTGGAAGCGCCGACAATATCGAAGGTGAACTTTACCTGGAGGCAATCGCTGCTTGCGGCGGTAACCTTACCGTTTGCGTCAATTGCAGCCGCAAATGCGGTAATTTCAACCTGATTAAAACCATCCTTATCCTCAGTTGCATCGCCGCTGCTCGGTGCGGTGTAAGCACCGATTTTGAGGGTATCGGCAGCAGCAGCGCCCGACTCGGTCGCATTGGCAACAGCCTTCTCTACCGCGAGTGCAAAATCAGAAATAGCAATAGTGCATCCGGCGCTTATAACGCCCTCGGTGCCTTTGCCATCATCAGCAACGAGAGCCTTTACCTCGTCTGCCGTCTTACCTGCGATAAGCGCGCAGAACGCGTCTGCCTGCTCATACCATTCCTTTGCAGCGCCGCCGTATGCTACCATACCGTAAGCGTCGCCCTGCTCCTTCTTGGTTGCGAAAGCGTCGGCGGCAACAGCCTTGCCGTCTAACGTGTAGGAAACCTTGTTGTCGGCGCAGTCGATAAAAGCCTTAACGATCTTGTCGTCATTGTCAACGAGAACAGCGGCAAGTGTAGCTGTTACCTGCCCCTGACCGGCTTTATCCTCGGCAGCGTCGGTTGCCGAAGCGGTAGCGTATACGCCAAGACCGAGCTTGAGAGCCTTTTGTTCCTCTTGGACGTCGGTGCTGTTATTAGCCGTATCAGTGCCATCAGCGTCGGGGGAGTGTGTATTACCACACGCGGAAAGAATGCCGAGAGAAAGAACCAATGCACAAATAAAGATAGTGCTAAAAAACCTTTTCATACTATAAAACCCCTTCAATTATCTCCGGCACAACGTATTATATCATACTATTTTTGCCGTGTCAAGAACATTGATAAAACCTATCATATGATACGCGCGACGCTTGCAAACTCGGGAAAGGTTCTTTTAAGGCATTTCGTCGGGCACGCGCTTATGCACTCACAGCAGCCCGTGCACCTTTCGTAATCAATCAACGCACAGTTGTCGATGACCTTTATCGCATCGCGCGGACAAGCCTTCTCGCATTTCTTACAGCCAATGCAGGCATTACTGCAAGCCTTCCTTGCCTCTGCGCCCTTATCCTTGCTGCTGCAGTGAACGACGGTTGCGGTCTCACGCGGTATCATTGATATAATTTTGCGCGGACAAGTGCCCATACATACGCCGCAGCCGATACAATCGCGAGTGTCAATAAATGCCACCCCGTTATTTATGCAAATAGTCCTTGACGGACACACAGACGCACAGTCGCCAAATCCGAGACAGCCGCTACTGCAAGCGTATGAGCCGCCGTATATCATTGACGCCGCCTTACACGTAGAGATACCGTCGTAGTTAGCCTTTTTCACCGCCGCACCGCACACGCCGTTACAGTGAACGAACGCCACGACGTCCTTTGGCTCGGGTACGCTCTCAATACCGAGTATACCGCCTATCGCCGTTGCGGCGTCCTTTGCGCCGGGAATGCAGAGATTAGGCTTCGTTTTCCCTTCGACGAGCGCCGCGGCATAGTCGTCACAGCCCTTGTAGCCGCAGGCACCGCAGTTGATTCCGGGAAGGCACTCCCTGACTTGCCTTACCCGCTCGTCCTCTTCCCTTCCGAAGAAGCGTATAACGAGCGCAAGCAAAGCACCGAGAACCAAGCTGACGGCAACGACTGCCAAAAGGGCAGTCAATATATCAGGAAACATTCTTTTCCTCCTTATGCAAATAGATTATCGACGATACCTGCAAGTCCCATAAACGCAAGAGAAATGAAGGACGCGGCGATCAGAGCTGCGGCAACCCCCTTAAATGGCTTTGGCACCTCTGCCTCGTCGATGCGCGAGCGAAGCCCCGAAAAAAGGACCATCGCGAGTAAAAATCCAAGTCCGCAGCCGAGCGAGCTTATTATGGACTCGCCGAAATTAAATCCGTCCGTGATATTGTTGATGGAAACGCCGAGCACCGCGCAGTTCGTGGTTATGAGCGGCAGATACACGCCAAGTCCCTTGTGGAGCGACGGTGAAAATCTTTTTAACGTTATCTCGACCATCTGAACGAGTGCCGCGATGACCAAAATAAATATGATAGTCTGCATATACTCAAGACCGAAGCGGTCAAGCACGAGCTTCTGAATAGGCCAGGTCACGAGCGTCGCAAGCAGCATAACTACCGTAACGGAAACGCCCATTCCGACCGCCTGATTTATTTTTTTCGATACTCCAAGAAACGGACAGATACCGAGAAATCTCGTCAAAACGTAGTTGTTGATGAGCACGGAGGATAAAAGTATAACAACTAGGCTCTTGAAAACGTCCACGTTATATCTCCTCCTTTACCTTTTGACATTCGCCTGCCTTGCACATTTCCGCGCCCGGACAGCCCGAACAGCCAAAGCTCTTTTTCTTAGGTCCCTTACCGCTCGTAATGACGTAAACGAGCGCTATAAGCAGACCGTAAACGACCATACCGCCCGGAGCCTTTACGAGAAATTCTATTTTGTACGGCTCGAGCAGTGGAATAGCGATGCCTGCAAAGCTTGCCGCGCCAAACACCTCTCTGATAACGGCGATAGCACAGAGCGCTACAGTGAAGCCGATGCCCATTCCAAGCCCGTCAAGCACGGACTTGCTTATTGTATTTTTGCTTGCGAACATCTCCGCTCTGCCGAGAATGATGCAGTTTACGACTATAAGCGCCAGATATACGCCGAGCATATTATAAAGCTCGGGCAAAAATGCGTGTATGAGCATTTCAACAATGGTGACAAATCCTGCGATAATAACGATATAGCAAGGGATACGCACGTTAGATGGAATAGCCTTGCGAAGAAGCGAAATGAGAAAATTCGAGCAAACGAGCACCAAAAGCGCCGCGATTCCCATACCGAACGCGCCGAAAACGTTCGTCGTCGTTGCAAGCGTCGGACAGGTTCCGAGAATCAGGATAAACACGGGGTTTTCCTTCAGTATTCCGTTTGCGAAAATCGACAGATTACCGTTTTTATTCATCCCTCTGCTCCTCTCTCAAAAATTTTCACCGATTCAAACGCGCGCCCAATCGCCTTCTTATAGCCGTCAGTCGTAAGCGTCGCACCGCTTATCGCGTCGATCTCGGTATAGTTTTCCTCGGTCTTGCCATCAAACTGACCGTAGAACGCCTCGTCTGCACAAGCCGAGCCGATTCCGTCGGTTTCCTCCTCGGAAATCGTCAGACAGTCGATAATTCTGCAGTCAGCCGTCATAGAAACACGGATCATAATATACTCTCCCGATGCAGGATGATAATCGTCACCGCCCACGATGCCGTAGCCTGCGCCCTTGATCTCAAGGACGTAGTTGCCGCTTGCGGTACGCTTTGCGAGCGTAAGATGCGAAGGAAGTCCCTCGTACGCACTAAGGTCAATATCCTCAATCGAGGTTGCATTGATTACTTCAATAGCCGCGACAGCTATATTTGCACCGTCCTCGTCGCATTCGCTAACGACCGTGCCGTCTGCATCGACGCCGATAAACTGCTCGCCGATCACGCAAACCGAGCCCGCGCCGTTGGTAGCGGTGTAGATAGCGTCAACGCCCTCTACCGCCTCAACGAAGAAGTGCTTTTCAAACTCACCGCCTGCAGTAGGAAGCGCCGCAGAAAGACTGTCGTTTAATATTTCCTCCTCGGTGCGGATATCGACCGAGCCGCCGCCGAGAATTACGACTGCGTTAAGCGCATCCTTGACCGCCGAGCGTATTGCGCCCGTGGTTTTGGTTGCCCCCGAAATTGTCTCAACGGCATCTGCCTCATCGGCAGTCTTGCCGATAAAATTAGCGCCGTACGTTTTTTCATATCCGAGCGTTTCGCCCGAGGAAAGACAAACCACACCGCTCACGGCAAAGTCCGCGTTCACGCCGCACATAAGCACGAGTCCCGTCGAGTAGCCCGTTGCTTCGAGCTTTATAACGTAACCGCCGTTTTCGGCGCGGTACGCCTCGGTAACGGTTGACGGAAGCGTGTAGGCGCTAATGTCAACCGCTTCAAAGCTGCCGCCGTCGGGGAGCACCGCAAGAAGCGCCGCGTTAGCGCTCGCACTTTCGTTTTTATCAATAATGGGTGCGGTCAGCGCGTTAGTCAGCGCAAGCGCCACGGTGACCACAGCACAGATACAAACGAGTGCAAGCAAGCTCTGTATGGATTTTTTCACGCTTTACCACCTCCAAAAGCCTTATGCGCAGTAAGCCTTTCAATATAAGGGCTCAGTATATTCATAAACAGTATCGCAAAGGAAGCGCCCTCGGGATAAGTGCCGAAATAGCGGATAAAGAATGTAAAGAGTCCTGCACCTGCGCCGAATATTATCTTTCCCCAAGCCGTCGAGGGCGAGGTAACGTAATCGGTCGCCATAAATATAGCGCCGATAAGAAGTCCGCCCGACAGCACGAGCGCCAACGCGCGCGAGAGATCAAAGCCTTCCATTGCAAGCGAGAAAAGAAACACGCTTCCAACGAACGACACGGGAATATGCCAAGTGATAACGCGGCGTACGAGCAGATACGCAAATCCGATAAGGAGTGCCGCCGCACACGTTTCACCGATAGCACCGCCCGTCGTACCAAGAAAAAGGTCCATAAGCCTCGGCGTACCGCCCTCTGCGATTTCGGTAAGCGGAGTTGCGCCCGATGCCGTATCAACGACAGTCGGGAACGCCGGAATTGCCATACCGCCGAACGCAACGAGCATAAATACTCTCGCGCTAACAGCCGGATTTACCACGTTGCAGCCAATACCGCCGAAAATGCATTTAACGAGGAGTATCGCAAACGCAGAGCCGATAACGCACTGCCAAAGCGGAATGCTTGCAGGCAGATTGAGTGCCAAAAGAAGTCCCGTGAGTGCCGCGCTGAAATCGCCGACCGTCTGCTCTCTTTTAGCTATAAGATTGAACAGCGCCTCAAGAAGAACGCAGCTCAGTACGCAAACGGCAACGACCAAAAGCGAGCGCAGACCGAATATTACCGTGCCTGCAGCAGTCGCAGGAAGAAGCGCGATCAACACGTCGCGCATTATCGCTTTAGTTGAACGGCCGCTGTGAATATGCGGCGAAACGGATATACGAAGAAGCTTATCCATTTTTTGCCCCCTCCTTTGCCTTTTCTTCCTTTACGAGCATCTTTGCAAGCTTATTGGTCTGCACGAGCGGACGGTTTGCAGGGCATACGAAGCTGCAACAGCCGCACTCCATACAGGTGTTGACCGACAAAGCCTCAAGCGCCTCTACGTCGTTTTTCTTGTACGCAAGCAGTATCTCAGCAGGCGCAAGACCGAACGGACACGCGTTGGTGCAAGTACCGCAGCGGATACAAGCCGTGCTCTTTGGAAGGCGAGCCTCCTTCGCCGTCAGTGCGAGCAACGCGTTCGTATTTTTAAGCACGGGCGCATTGAGGCTCGGAACGGTAATGCCCATCATCGGTCCGCCGTAGATAACCTTCTCGGGCTCGGACTTAAATCCGCCGCAGGCCTCAAATACGTGCTCGATAGGCGTGCCGATAGGCACGATCACGTTTTTTGGCTCGCGTACTGCGCCGCCGTCAACGGTAACGCATTTTTCAACGAGCGGCATACCCGTCCTAAGATAATTTCCGATAGAGGCAACCGTGGTGCAGTTTAAAACTATACAGCCCGCGTCCTTTGGAAGCTTGCCCGTGGGTATCACCTTTTTGGTCGTGTGGTAAACGAGCACCTTTTCTCCTCCCTGCGGATAAATTGACGGGAGCGCCTTTACCTCAACTCCCTCTGTGCGCTCTGCAAGAGCGCGCATCGACGCTATCGCCGCCTTTTTGTTATTTTCTATACCGATGATAACACGCTTAATTCCAAAATACCTTTTAAAAGCGTTCAGCGCGTATTCGATATCGTCGGCGTGCTCGGTCATCGTCAGCGTGTCGGAGGTGATATACGGCTCGCACTCCGCTCCGTTTACTATAAGCTCGTCAATTTTTGAGTAATCAACGTCAAGCTTAGCGTGCGTCGGGAAGCCTGCACCGCCAAGTCCCACGATTCCGCTTTCGCGTATAGCCGCAATAAGCTCGCCGCGCGAGCTTACACTCGGCGCGCTAAGAGCTTCAAGCGGCGTCATCTCGCCGTCGGACTCTATCGTAATAGCAGGCACCCTCGTGCCGTTTGAAATAAGGATATCCGATATCTTGACGACCTTACCCGAAACGCTCGAATGAATAGGCGCGGAAAAAGCACCGCTCGCCTTCGCAATAAGCGAGCCCACCTTTACCTCGTCGCCCACCCTTACGATAGGCTCGGCAGGCAAGCCGATGTGCATTTGCATAGGAATAATAACGAGTGCCGTGTCAGCTACGCGCACGGCGGACTGACCGGCAGTATTTTTTCTGTGAGGAACACGGATGCCGTTTAAGAAAAAAGACATTTAAAACCCTCCCCTTCTGATGCGTTTTTTGGATATAAATCAACATTTTGTATGCATACGTTTTTTTTGCAAAAAAGTGCGGTCTGCACAGGCTTTTTACGCGATTTTATTTTATCATACGAGCGTCCTGTTGTCAACAGAAAACAGCCCATATGCTATAATTAACAAGCCTTCCGCAAAGCACCAATTCACCGCGTTTTTATTATCCCAAATTTGCTTGTTGACAAACACGGGATAGTGTTGTATAATATATTTGCAGCTTGTAATCTTAGGAGGCACACCTATGAATATTATTCATTCGGTTATAGACATCGTTTTACCGTATGCAATAGCACTCCTTGAGTGTATGGGTATCGTTATCGTTATCTGGTCTGCAATATACGGATTTTGGCAGTACATACAAAGCACCTTTATGAAGAAGGAGCTTGATTTCCAAGTGAATTTCGCCAAAGGACTCGCGGCAGGTCTCGAATTTAAAATGGCAGCCGAGATACTGCGTACGGTTCTGATACAAAGCCTCGACGAGCTTTACGTTCTCGGTGCGGTCATTTTGCTTCGCGGACTGCTCAGTATCCTTATCCACTTTGAGTTTAAGGATATACACAGACTCAAATAACACAAAGCAGCCGTATGGTATATACCCATCGGCTGTTTTTGCTTTCTTTGATATATTCCAAAAGCTTTGCTTTTGTGGTATAATTATACTGTAATGAGCGCCATATACTCTATTTTCAAATCGAGGTGCAGGTATGCCATTAAAAATCATCCGTCAGGATATAACTAAAATCAAATGTGATGCTATCGTAAATCTGACAAACGAATATCTCACGCTGGGCGATGCGTTGCGGCGAGTCGCTTGACGAAGGCGCTTGGCGCGAGGGGGCGGATAGGGATATCAAGCGCAGAAAAAATAAATAATCTTCACGCAAAAGTCGGCACTCAACAAGTGCCGACTTTTGTATATAAACTTCCGTATCTATTGCAAAATATAAGAACCTGTGATATAATGAGTAATTAGTAGACAGTTCACGCAGACAACATCCGAATTTGGAGGAATATATAAATGAAACGCGACACCGAAGCAATGTACGCCACGATGAAGCCGTGGAAGCTGTTTTTCATCGTTGCTCTGCCCGGTATGATAAGTATGTTCGCAATGTCGGTATACAGCATCATCGAGGGTGCTTTTATAGGACAAATGCTCGGCGAGGGCGCATTTGCCGCGGTCAACATAGCTATGCCTCTCGTAATGATAAACTTCTCGCTCGCCGATCTTATCGGCGTCGGCGCGTCTGTGCCGATCTCAATAGCGCTCGGCAAAAAGGAGCACGGGACTGCAAATAACGTTTTCTCGTGCTCGGTAATTATGATATTCGTAACCTCCCTCATAATGGGCACCGTAATGTTCGTCGCGGCAGAGCCGCTTTGCCGTATGATGGGCGCCGAGGACGAGCTTCTCGACACGTCCGTTCGCTATCTGCGAACCTGTGCGCTTTGCAGTCCGCTCTCCTCGATCTTCTTCGCTATGGACAACTATCTGCGCATCAGCGGATACGTTAAAACGAGTATGGTTATCAATATCTGCTCAAACCTCGCAACGCTCGGACTTCTGTCGTTCTTCCTTATAGGTCTTCAAATGGACGTCGTCGGCTCGGCACTCGCGGTATCCGTTTCGATGTGCGCCTGCTCGCTCGTCGCTATGATACCATTTTTGCGCCGTAAAACACTCCTTGTGTTCACAAAGCCAAAATTTCATCTGTCGATGTTTAAGCAGATAGCCGCCTGCGGCTCGCCCGTTTTTCTCAATAACGTATCGGGACGCGTCACGTCCATTTTAATGAACATCTCTCTTATGACACTCGGTGCTATGACTTGGGGTGAGGGCGGCGGAACTACGGCAGTTGCGGTCTACGCAGTCCTTATGTATTCGAGCGACCTCTGCTGGCCGCTTTTATACGGTATCAGCGATTCCCTCTCGCCTTCTATCGGATACAACTGGGGCGCGGAGAACTACGTCAGAGTCAAGAAAATCGTAAAATGCGCCTATATCGGCACGGGAGTGGTCGGACTCGTATCAACGTCTATTCTGTTTTTCTTCTCGGGCACGGTCGCGTCGTTCTTCGTAAAGGCAGAGGACGTTATGCTTCTCGCCGAGTCCACGCGTGCTATCAGACTTTTCTGCTTTGCATATCTTTTCAGGTGGTTCGGTGTTACCACGCAGGGCTTCCTCAGTGCTATCGAAAAGCCGATGCTTGCAACGCTTATGTCCGTTTCAACGGCGCTCGTGTTCCCCGTTATTATCCTCGGCTCGCTTTGGAGCTTTGGACTTGACGGTATATGGTTCAATTTCGTCGGCGTTAATATTCTCACCGCCCTTCTCGGACTCATTCTTCTCTTAACCGTCGCACGCGAGATAAAAATAAGAAGCGCCGCATTAAAGGCGGAATGCGAAAGTAAATAAAGCAAAATGCGGAGGCTCACACAGCCTCCGCACTTTATATTTGTCTATAGCACATACAATCCCTCGAATGTCCGTTTATGACGCCCATCGCCTGCAAAAAGGAATATACGATAGTAGAGCCGACGAAGCTCATACCGCGCCTTTTCAAGTCCTTCGAGATAGCGTCAGACAGCGGCGACGTCGTTCTTAAAGTATACTCCTCTACCACTATCTTATTGCCGGTGAACGACCATATGTAATCCGAAAACGAGCCGTATTCTGCCTGAATTTCCTTGAATACGGCGCTGTTTTTCACCGCCGCCTGTATCTTTAGGCGATTTCGTATAATTCGGGGGTTACGCATTAACTCCTCAAGCTTGGCGTCATCGTAAAGAATAACCTCGTCTATATCGAAATCGTCGAACGCCGCGCGGAACGCCGCGCGCTTATTAAGAACGCACTCCCACGACAGCCCTGCCTGAAAGCACTCGAGAATCAACAGCTCGTAAAGCCGCTTGTCGTCGTATAGCGGTCGTCCCCATTCCTCATCGTGATATTTTACGTACGCCGCGTTTTTCAAATTAACCCAGCCGCATCGCTTGCTTTCCATAAGCTCACCTCGCTTCACTGAATATATTATATCACACAAGTCAGCATTTTTCAATATACGCATAATACACACTTCCCTCTTGTATTCTTCTTTGGCGTATGGTATAATATGTATATACTTAACTAAAAGGAGCAGCATATGGCACTAAAGCTTGACGATAAATTAGTTATAGGCGTTTCCTCGAGAGCGCTTTTCGACCTCGAAGCGGAAAACGCTATCTTCGAAAATGAAGGGCTCGAGGCGTACGCCGAATATCAGATAGCGCACGAAAAGGATACTCTGAAGCCCGGAACCGCCTTCCCGCTTATCAAGGCACTTCAAAAGCTTAATGCGGACGGGCGCTATCTTACAGAGATAATCGTAATGTCAAAAAACAGCGCAGACACGAGTCTTCGTATCTTCAACTCAATCGAAGAATACGGACTTGATATCAGCCGCGCGGCACTCGTAGGCGGCAATTCTATAGCGCCGTATCTTGACGCGTTCAAGACCGACCTGTTTCTATCCGCAAACGAGGAGGACGTGCAGGAGGCAATAAACGCAGGCTTCGCCGCCGGCATAATCTGCTCGCACGACAATCTGCCAATTGATCCGAGCGATAACATAAGCGAAATACGCATCGCATTCGACGGCGACGCGGTAATCTTTTCGGACGAATCCGAGCGGATATTTAAAGAAAAGGGGCTTCAGGCATTTACGGAGCACGAGCAGGCAAACGCAAAAAATCCGCTTCCCGAGGGACCTTTTGCAAAGCTTTTAAAGACGATATCGCTGATACAGCAGCAGTTCCCGAAGGACAGCGTACCGATAAGAACTGCTCTCGTCACCGCGAGAAACGCCCCTGCACACGAGCGCGTGGTACGCACCCTTCGCGCGTGGAACGTACGAATTGATGAGTCCTTCTTCCTCGGCGGAATAGGCAAAAGCGACGTGCTCAAGGCATTCGGCGCTAACATATTCTTCGACGATCAGCCGGTGCATACCACACCTGCGTCAAGGCTCGTTCCGTCCGCAAGAGTGCCGTATAGGCAGAACAACGCTTAATAACCTTTGAGGAGGGATCCGTATGAAATTCGGTCTGCGAATACCGTCTTGGAGAAAAAACTTCGCCGCGTACCGGCACGTCAGCACGCACGCGCTCCACAGCCGCCAAAACCTCAACGCCGCAGGTACGCAGTGATAACGCAACCAAGGCGAGAACTCACGTAAGCTCTACTCCCGCCACGAAAAAAAGCAGCACACAAGCGTCGCGCTCTACCGCGCAAGCGACGAGCGCAAGCCCAACCGTTATCACCCCCATCGAAGCGTATAACCCTCCGCTAAATCAAAGCGCGGCGCAGGAAGAGCCCTCACGCGTTATTCTGCCCTATATAAACGATCAGGCTACGAAGCCGACAGAAAAGAAAGAAGAACCAAAGCACTTATCCGAAAGCACTCCCAAATCCACGCCTAAGCACGAGTCCGACCGATACATACGTAAAAGAATGATTGTAGCAGGCTCGTCGTACTGCGACAAGGCTGTGCTGGATAGGCTGTTCATCGGCGCATACCTCGACCTCGTACCGGAGCCCGATAACGCTTACGATAAGGACGCCATTAAGCTCGTGTTCGAGACAGAGAAGATCGGCTACGTGGCAAAAGCAGATAAGGCGGCATACGTGACCTGCTTAAAGCTCGGCAAAAAGGTGTACGGCGTTATTACGGATATCAAAAGCGACGTTTTTCCCGCACGGTACGAATACGAAACCTGGTTTGACAGTAATTGATACGTTAAAAAGTCTGCATAGATTGGAGTGAGTGCAGTTGAAGGACATACTCGTAACGGGCGCATACGGCGGTATGGGACGCGCCACCGTCGAGGGCTTGCAAGGGCAAGGCTTTCGCGTATTCGCCCTTGATAAAATAGTGGGTGAGCCCAAAGGAAACGTTATCCCGATAGAGGCTGACATTACGTCCGAGAAAAGCGTGAACACCGCGGTGGACACCGTACGCTCGTATACCGACGAGCTTTATGCGGTCGTACATTTCGCAGGCATTTATATGCTCGATTCACTTGTTGAAATGGATAGCGACGCGTTCCGACGCATATTTGACGTAAATCTTAACGGCGTATTTTTAGTGAACAAGGCTGTAATGCCTCTTCTCAAAAATGGCAGCCGCATTCTCATCACAACGAGCGAGCTTGCACCTCTCGACCCGCTTCCCTTTACGGGTATTTACGCCGTAACGAAGGGCGCGCTCGACAAATACGCGTACTCGCTTCGTATGGAGCTGCAGCTACTCGGGATTTCGGTTTCCGTGCTCCGCGCAGGCGCCGTTGACACGGGTATGCTCGGTGCGTCCACGGGCGCCCTCGACCGATTCTGTGAAAATACGAAGCTTTATACCTGCAACGCCGACCGATTTAAAAAAATCGTAAACGGCGTCGAGGCAAGATGCGTTCCGCCGGAGCAAATAGCAAAAAAGGCGGCTCGCATTTTAAATAGACGCTCGCCGTCATTTGCGTACACCATAAACCGCAATCCTCTGCTGCTTCTGCTTAATGCGCTCCCAAAGTGCTTGCAGCTTTGGATTATAAAATTGATACTAAAATAATCGCTTTGGAGTACCGTATGAAGCTTATACTTAACGCATTAACCAAATTCATCGTAGGACTTCTGCTCGTTGGCATACTGCTATTTATACCGGCAGGAAGCCTTGCATTCGCTAACGCTTGGCTGTTCATAGGACTTTTGTTTGTACCTATGCTCATTCTCGGAGTTGTTCTCCTTATAAAATCGCCCTCGCTGCTTGAAAAGCGGCTCGGCGCGAAGGAGGAAGAAAACACACAAAAGGGCGTCGTCGCGGCGTCGGCTCTTTTGTTCGTCGGCGGATTCGCAGTCGCAGGTCTTGACTGGCGCTTTGGCTGGTCAACCGTTCCGATATGGGCGGTTATTATAGCGTCGGTCATACTCCTCGTTTCCTACGCGCTCTACGCGGAGGTGATGCGCGAAAACGCGTACCTCTCGCGAACTGTGGAGGTGCAGGACGGTCAAAGAGTTATCGACACGGGACTTTACGGCATCGTCCGCCACCCGATGTACGCGGTGACGGTTTGGCTGTTTCTCTCGATTCCCGTCGTGCTCGGCTCGTGGTGGGCACTTCTCTGCTTTGCGCCTTACGTCATACTCATAGCCGTTAGAATTTTGGGCGAGGAAAAGGTGCTCGAAAACGGTCTTGACGGCTACGCGGACTACAAAAAGCGCGTTAAATACAGACTTATTCCGTTTATCTGGTAATACAAAAAGGCTGAATCGTACGATTCAGCCTTTTCTGTTTATAGCTACCCTTAAAGCGTTTCGGGATAAATCTCCTTGCGTGCGTGGTAGAAAATCTCCGCTTCCTTTAAGAGATCGTAGCGCATATCCGTATGCGTCATCTTCCACGGTGCGGTCATATAGCCCTTTAAAAGCTCTGGCGTGATGATCTTCTTGCCGTGAGCGAGAGTTTCGCGCGTGGTATAATTGTTCGAGAAGCAGGATGCGGTCGGCACCTGTTCATAGTCGTGCTTTTCAAGAAGCTCGTAGCCGGTGAGTAGCCTGTTATAGTCGTGTCCTGCGGGGTAGTCCTGGAAACGAGCGTAGTACCAATACGACTGCAGTATGGATTTTGACATTTTTTCAAAAAACTCGTCGGTGTTAACAAACATACGGTCGGACCATATCCACGGACGGGCACCGTGCTTTTCACATTCCCTTGCAAGGAAGTTAAGATCGTGCCACCAAAGCTCGCCGTTTCTGCAAACACTGAGGGCGCGGTCGGGCTGATGTCCTTCCTCGTCCATACCGAGATGGAGCAGCTCGGGAGAACCGAAAAGCTCGCATACCTCCGCGATAACGTCAGCGCAGAAGGTGTAGTATTCGGGGGTTGACACAAGTCTGTGATACTTTTTCATCCACGCGTCGTGAGTGGTGGAGAAATTAAGCTTCGGGATAGGCGTAATGCCAAGAGCGCGCATTTCATCGAGCTTCTTCTTCATGAAATCCTTGCTCCACGCGTCAGGAGCGACGATTTCGGGATGAGTTTCATACTGCACCGCATCTCCGAGGTCGATAATAAGCGTGTTGAAGCCCGTTTCGGCAAGATACTTCACCGTACCGTCCCATACGGCAATATCTACGTTGTTGTTGTCATTCCACGGCTTTTTTCCATACCATCCCTTCGCAGGAGAAGATTCATCCCCCCAAAAATGCGTGCTGAGGTGGATTAAATAGGTCCACATAAATTTGTCGTTCATAGCAATGCCCTGCCTTTTTTAATTCGGGGAACCCCGTGAGTTTATGATATCACAGCAAAACAAAAATGTCAATAACAAAAATGTCAATAGCCAACGCCGAATCTGTACAAAAGTGAACATCTTTCGTATAAAAATGTCTGTTATATTTTGAAGGAGTAAGTTATAATTTGGTTAGAAGACGTCGCATAAAATAACCTATAAGGAGAAATCAAAAATGAAAGCAACACCGCTCTCACCGCAGGAATACTTCCCCGCCTATCTCGGTAACGGAAAAAGCAGTCTCCTGCTTGATAATATGGGCTCGCATTATAATCACAAAAACGGACATTGGCACGGCGTTCTGAGTCAGGGACTTTGCTGCGGTTGGAGCAAGGTCGCGCATACCGCGCTTCGTAAAACCAATCACATACAGCCCGTAGCACGCGGCGCGTTTCAGGTAAAAATGCACGGCGCGCAGGCTGTACCGACTTGGTTTGAGCAGGAAATGCTCCCCAAGAGCGCTACCTTAAAAACGCATCTCAAATATGCAGGCGGCTTTGAGATGGACATTACCAACTTCCTGACCGACGACGATATTTGGTGTATGGAGCTTTGCGTGACCAACTGCCCCGACGATTTAGAGGTACATATCGGCTTTGTTGAAGGTAAGCCGATGTTCAGCCGCCTTCCCGAGCCGGTAAAGCTTCCGTACGAGGTGGAGTTTGAGTCCGAAGCAGCCGACGAATGCACACACGCGTTCACCTATAAATCCGGCGACATAAGCGGCGGCGGCTTTATGAGAAGCGATAAGCCGTACGACGCGCAGGATTCCGATTCCGGCATTTACAAAAGCGTGAAAAAGGGCTTCAAGGCTCGCCGTATGATGTGCTGTCTTGACGAAAGCGACGGCGAGGATTGGAAAGAGCAGCTTGAAAATATAAAGAGCCGCGATTTTGACTACGACGTGCTTTACGAGAAGCACTGCGCGGCTTGGGCTAACAAGTTCGGCGACTGCTCTATTGAAATCCCCGATAAAAACACCGAGTACCTCTATTACCTCAGCCGATACGTCGTGCTCGCCGCACAGCATCCAAAGACCGGCGGTTTAACCACGGGTACGCTTCCGCATCTTTGGGGCGGCGGACTTTACTGCGCTCCGGATGCACAGCAGCATCATATGTCCCTCCTTTCCTCGGGTAGCATTGAAGCCGGACGTAAGTTTATACAGTTCTATCTTAACGGTGTTCCTGCTAATAAGAAGCGTCTTGCTTCGCTCGGATATCCGGGTACGACTATATCAGGCTGGGACGACTGCACGTGCGACTCTATTGCAAACGATTTCGTGCATTTTATAACCGGCTACAAGCCATACAACGCAGGTATGATGATCTCCGCGATATATTTCCAGTGGTGCTACGATCCCGATATTCTGACGGACGAAATGAAGGATCTCATACGCGATATTCTCGTGTTCTGGGATGCAACTATTATCCGCAGAGATAACGGCAAGGTTTGGCTCGGTCCCGTTGAAGCGGCAGACGAGAGCGGTGTTGCGGTAGAGGTTGATACGTTCATTCAGATGAGTATGTCAAACTCTTTCCTGTATGCCGGACAGCTGCTCGGCGATGAAAAGCTTATCGAGGAAAGCAAGCAGCTGCTTGAGCCTATCGAGAAAAACCGTGTTGACGGCATTCTGATGCCATACACCAACGCACCTTATACGAGCAGTATGGCGCTTTGGGCCTTGCCGCACGATATTCCTGCGCGTGTCATAGATACATACTCTATGGATGAAAATCTTCGTCGTTCAAACACGCCTTGGGGCTATCAGAGCGATCAGACAACCGAGGAGGCACGTCATTGGTCGTGGTACGATTCCTTCCCGGCGCTTGGCTATGCACGCCGTAAGGAGCCCGAAAAGGCGATGCATTTCATTCGCAAGCTTGACCGATACACAAGCTCACTCGGTGCGCTCTTTGAG